>JBNGDE010000020.1:0-18709 GCA_049974925.1 Thermovirgaceae bacterium
AAACCTAGTAAATAAGCTTGCTTCCTCCACCGCCTTGCCCCTTGTTCATCTTGTCGAGCTGTTCAAGAATAGCCGGCGAAGCAATGTCGATCTTGGGCTTGGCTGACTGCTGTTCCTTTTGTATCATTTCCTGAAGCTTTTTCTCGTATTTCTCCATAGCCTGGGTGATCTTGTCTACATCACCCTTGATCCACTGCAGGATACTGTCGGCAATGGCCTGGACGACCTCTTCCGACGGCAACTCGGAAATGGCGCCGAGCTCTTTCAGGATCCGGTGCTCCTCCCGAATCGATTCAATGATATCTTCATCCTCCATGAGTCCCTTCTTGTACAAGGCTCGAGCGATGATGTTAAATTTGGTCTTCTGGTTCTCATCACTGTAGGCGAGACTGTCCATCCTCGCCACCAGCATGGACAGAAGCTCATCAAGGCTGATCTGTCTCTGCATTGCAGGCTGCCCCCTTTTTCTCGGAATCGGCCTACATTGTAACAGACTTTCCCGTCTGGTGCAGGCTTGCCCTTTGGCCCCCGCGTCGTCTAGACTGTATCAGCCGGAAGGGAGTTGAGAATAACTGATGATTCATGTCCTGAGAAGCACCGCAAAAAGAGCCCTGGCGGCGTTCCGACGCGAGATGCCTGCGTTTTTTGCCGTTACTTTCGGAACCGCCGTCGTGGCTTTCGGCATCATGTCCCTGACGATTCCCTATCGTTTCCCGGATTCCGGTGTTTCCGGGATCGCCGTTCTCACGAACTATGCCTTCGGGATCTCACCGGCATGGGTCGTCGCCGGCCTCAACGCGGTACTGGTCGTATGGGGACTCAAGGAGCTCTCGACCCGCTTCGTTGTATGGACGATCTATTCGATCATCCTGCTGTCGATCCTTCTGAAAGTCTTTGAGGGCATCCCGTCCCCGGGCCTCGACGAAAGGCTTCTCGTCGCCATCCTTGCCGGAGTCGTCAAGGGCCTCGGCGGGGGGCTTGTTCTTCGGGCAGGGGGGTCTCTCGGTGGGACGGACATCATCGTCATCGCCTTGCGGAAGCGCTACGGCGTTGAGGTCGGCCGTTTCACCTTCTACATCAACCTGGCCATACTTTCCGTCTCCGTAGCCGTCGTCGGCCTCGAGGGGGCTGTTTACGGCCTTGTCAGCATCTTTTCCAACGGCCTCGTTATGGATAATGTCCTCCGCTCCTTCGACAGAAGGAGACAGGTTTTCGTTATCGGCAGCATTCCCGACGAGATCTCCGCTTTCATCACGGGAGAGCTTCGGCGCGGCGTGACGATCCTTTACGGGGAAGGAGGATATACCCACACCGGGCGCCGTGTGATATTCTGCCTGCTCACACCCCGCCAGACGATGGACCTGAAACGTTTTCTCTCAAGCCGCGATCCGGGGGCATTCATGGTGGTCTCCGATGCTTCCGAAGTCGTCGGCAGGGGTTTCAAGAAATGGACGAGTCTTTAGCCAGAGCAGCGGCTCCGATCACGGCGGCGTCGTTTCCGAGAAGACTGGGCCTCAAATCCAGGATCATCCTGAATGGATCCGCCAGATATGCCCTCACGGCATGACGGAGTTCATCGATGAACCCCTCACCACGGCTCAGCCCGCCGCCGATGACAACACACTGGGGATCGAAAAAATGTACCGTTGTGGCCACTGTCCTGGCCAAAGCGTCAAGAGCCCCATCCCAGACAGCCTTGTATGGAGGGTCATCCCGTTTGCACCAGAGCGCAGAGAGATCCCCGCTGATACCCAGGTCCGCAAAGGCCTTCTCGATACCGTCCGCACCTGCAACGGATTCCGCATGGCCGACGCCGCCGCACCCGCAGGGAATCTTTCCGACCACAGCAGCGTGCCCCAGTTCTCCGGCCATACCATGACTCCCTTTCAGGAGAGAGCCTCCGAGGACAACTCCTCCGCCGATACCGGTGCCAACGGTAATCACCACGTAGTCTTCAAGGCCCTGTGCGGCTCCGGACGTCCCTTCACCCAGGGCATAACAGTTGGCATCGTTTTCAATGACCACCGGCGCTTCCAGGAGCCCTTCGGCTTCAGCTTTCAGATCAAAATCTTTCCAACGGGGGAAATTCGGCATCCTGAGGACTCGTGTCCTGCCGGCATCCAGCATTCCCGGAAGACCGATGCCGATCCCGTCACGTTGTTCTTTTGCAGAAAGTTGCATAACCATCCCGCAGATCCTCTCCAGAACGTCTTCAGGGAACCGGCTTGCGGGTGTGCTTGCAAGAGCTGACTTCAGGATCCGCCCTTTTTCAACCAGGGCCACCTTGATTGTATGTCCTCCGAGGTCTATTCCGACTTGCATCTTTCACCAGCCTCTTTTACAACAAGCCCTAGGACCGCCGTGAACCATCCCTCCAGCTGCGAACCAGGTTCGGATCCCTTCGCAGGGCACGCCCCAGTCCCACGAGATCACAAACCCCCTCGCGGAGAAGATATTCCGCCGTCGCCGCATCGGTGATTCCTCCTGTGCAAACGACGGGAACCTTCCCGGCAACCTCCTTGATGGCTCTCGCATAAGGGGCGAAATAGGCGTTTCCGTCTCCTTCATAGCCACAAAGGTTGCCCGAGAGGTCCAGCATTGCCACGTCCTTCGCCGCCAGTTCCCCGGCGACCCATCTTGCGTCTTCTACGGTCAAACCTGCGGGAGGCCTCCCCGGAAGGGTATCGGCAACGCCAAGCCTGACCGCAACAGGATTCTCCCGGGGAATGCTGTTGCGAACGGCTTCATAGATCTCAAAAAGCAGCCTGGCCCTGTTTTTTATTTCACCCCCATACCGGTCGAAACGGTGGTTTGTCAGGGGGCTCAGGAACTGGCCGATAAGAAAACCGTGACAGGCGTGGATCTCGACACCAGGATATCCCGCCTGAACGGCGAACTTCGCAGCTTCGGCGAATTGCCGCACCACGGCGTAAATCTCCGGAAATGCCATGGCCCTGGGCATCACATACAGGGTGCAATAGGGATGCCGGATCGGGGAAGGACCGTAGGGGATGAAATCCCCATCGAGCATTTCCTCGTCGCATACCAGAGAACCCGCATGATTTATCTGGATAAAGGCAGGGCATCCACGCGACGCGTAGACATCATGAAGCCTTTGCTGGTAAAAAACCTTTTCTTCCCTGTCAAGAAGCAACTGGCGGAGCCTCGTTCTCCCATCTTTATGAACGGCGTGATGTTCGACGACGGACAAGCCGACACCACTTTCGGCGATCACTCCATGGGCGTCGAGGGTATCAGCCGTGGGAAGTCCCTCACGGGTCGCCGTAGCCGTGGCAACAGGAGCCGATACCACTCTGTTATCGAGGCGCACCGGCCCGATCTCGATCGGCTCCCAGAGCAGTTCTTTCATGCTTTCGCCTCCCTTTTTTCTGGATACCCCTAATCTATATATTGAACCGGATCTCCAGGATGTCTCCATCGGCAACGACATAATCCCGCCCTTCGAGTCGGAGGACCCCTTTTTCCCTGCATTTCGCCATGGAGAAGCCTTCCTGTCTGAAATCATTATAATGTACCACCTGAGCCCGGATAAATCCTCTCGCAAGGTCGGTATGGATCGTTCCCGCGGCGTCAAGGGCTGTTGCCCCCTCCGGAAGGTTCCAGGCCTTGACTTCGTCCTTCCCGACCGTAAAAAAGCTTATGAGGCCGAGCCGTTCGAAAGCGGCTGCGATCAGTCGTTTCCGCCCCGGTTCGGGAATACCGAGTTCACCCATGATTTCTGCCTGCGAGTCGGCATCCAGGTCGGCAAGGTCCATCTCCATGCGCCCGAAAAGTCTCACCACCTGAAGCCCTCTCTCAGTAGAGAGCTCCAGGAATTTCCCGTATGCAGGGATCGAACCATCCTCCGTCTGGGTTTCATCGCAGTTGAGGACCACCAGTTCGGGTTTGAACGTGAGAAAGGAAAACCCCCGCAGGGCTTTTTTTTCTTCTTCTTCCAGGTCAAGTTCCCTGAGGGGTTTCTCCTCCAGAAGATGGGCCCTGCATCTTTCAAGAAGCTTCACTTCCCTTTGCTCATCCGGTGAAGGCCTTTTCTTTTCGCCAAGGCGCACAAGCCGGTTTTCGATAACTCCGAGGTCCCGGAAAACCAGCTCCATTTCGACGATTTCCCAATCCCTGACCGGGTTTACCGATTCCTCCGGATGGGGCACTTCAGGATTGTCGAAACACCGGATCACATGGATCAGGGCATCGCTGTCAGCGACAAATGAAAGAAAGGCGTTTCCCAGACCAGCCCCTTTGCTTGCATCCTTCGAAAGGCCCGCCAGGTCGACAAACTCCACCGAGGCGGGGACCTGCTTTTTGGGTTGATACACCTGAACGAGAGAGTCGAACCGCTCGTCGGGAACATCCACAACAGCCCTGTTGGGGTCGGTTTTTCCCCCAGCATAGGCCTTGACTTCTGCACCGGCCCGGGTAATGACGTTGAAAACAGTTGTTTTCCCTGCCAGTGGAAGACCGATGATGCCGCATCTCAACATGTAAGGCCACCCCGCATAACCAGAATTTTCCCCATGTCTTTATTGTACATGAGAGGATCCACCGGCACACGCCGGAGTGGGAGAGCAAACACGCGGCGTTGGTGTATCATCAAACAGGATCCCATTGATAGTCTCAAGAACGAAAAGGAGATAGACACCCATGTCCGGAAAATTCCTGGTTCTTGCTTTTCTCGCTTCGCTTTTTACGGCCCTTCCCGCAGGAGCTGCACCGTCAATCCCGGAAGCGGCCACTGTAGACGTTTATCCCTCGGGAGCTCAAATGCGGATGGAATTCGAAGCAGGGGGGACCGTCGACGTGGAACTGCCCATGACCATCGACCCCGACAGTCTCCGTTTCGAACTGTCAGGCACGGCCCGTATCCTCGACAGCAGAATCCGCACCATCGCACAAGTCGGGTGGGTCCCGTCGGCACTGAAAGATCTTGCAGAGGAAACCGAAAGGGCAAAAACGGAAAAAGAACGCCTCTCGGCCAGACTTGAAGCCCTCGATCAGGCCCGAAAACATCTTGAGGCGGCCGCTCCGGAGGTCTCGACGCCGGGAGAACTCGACGCCTATATCGACGTCGCCCTCGCCAAAAGAGAAACCATCGCCCTGAAAACAGCTGAAACGTCGGCGGCCCTGGCTGACGCAAAGACCCAGTACGAAATACTCCGGCAGGAACTGGAATCGAGATTGCCGAAAGAAAACGACAAAATTCGGGTTCTGACCGTTGAAACCGCCGGCGAGGGGACAATCGGCGTCATCGCATGGACCGGTGAAGCCGGGTGGCATCCGAGATACCAGCTGTCTCTTGACACCGGGTCGGGTTTGATCGAAGGCTCGCTTCAGGCTGCGGTCATTCAGAAAACAGGGCTTGACTGGAACGGAGACATTTCTTTTCACACAGTCAGGCCACGTCAGGGTCTTGCGACACCAAAACTGGTCCCGCTGGTTGTCGACTACCGTGAGAGTTTTTTGAGCAAGGCCGGTGAACAGGTCTTTCGGGCGGCGGACAGTCTGGAGGCGTTGGCCCCCGGACTGAAAGAACGCGTCGAGGAAGGCCTCGTCGACGTGAGAATGGAAACCTCGGGATTTGTCCCGGGGTCCGGTGACAGGACACATCTGGAAATCGGAGGGTTTTCCATGCCTGCCTCCATGGAAGTGGTCTGTGTCCCGGAGATTGCAGACGAGGCATGGACCATAGCGACAATCGATGAACTTGACAGGGCCATCCTCGAGGCCGGGGCGGAACTTTTCGTTGACGGGAAACAGACGGGCTCGACCACCCTTGAAGCGGCGGGCATGGGCCAGAAAATGGTGATCCCCTTCGGGAAAACCCCACTTGTCACGGCATCCCGTGAAGAACTCCTTCCCAAAGAGGGGAGCAGCTGGATCGGCAAGGATCGTCTCCAGAAAGGATACATGATCACCGTTACGAACGGCCTCGACAGGCCTCTTGAAGTCGTGGTCCGCGACCGTTTGCCGGTGCCGGCGAAAGAGGAAATCCGGATCGAAGACGTTTCGATTGATCCGGATCCCGCCGAACAGGATGACAAGGGCATTCTGACCTGGCGGCTTCAAATGGAAAGCGGCGGGACGAAAAGGATTACCGTCATGTACACGATCCGCTTTCAGGGCGGCAAGGATCTCATCTTTCGCTGAACCCTTTCCCTGAAAGGGCTTCAAGACGTTTTATCACCGGGGGATGGGGCTCATACCAGAGTGAATAGAATTTCTGGGACGGGGCCCATCCCCTGTTTTCCGAAGCCAGGTCCCCGAGGGCGGATTTCATCGCCGGTGCCCCGACAAGGCGGGCAGCGAAAGCGTCGGCCTCGAACTCCTGCTTTTGGGCAAAACGGACCATTACGGGCTGGAAAAGGAGCGTCGCCAAAGCATAAGCGACGATGACACCCTTGAGAAGGTAAGCCGGCCCTGTTTCCCCCGAAGCTGTCAGACCGATGACCGCCGGCAGGATCCCCTGTACAGCCACTGCAAGAAAGAAGCGCTCGGTCTGGTGATTCTTTTTCAGATGACCTACCTCATGAGCCATGATGGCGCCGATGTCCTCGAGGCTTTTTGACCTAAGGAGGCTATCGAAGAGCATAAATCTCCTCGTTTTTCCCAATCCCGAAAGCATGGCGTTTCCCGCCATTGGTTTTTTTGAAGTGTCCACCTCCCAAAATCCCTGGTTTTCCACTCCCGCCACCTTGCAAATTTCCTGCAGCCTGTCGTTGACCGGCCCCTCCCGCAGCCGCTTGAGAGGGAAAAAAAATGGAATCGCAACAACGGGGAAAAGCCATATCACAAGAAATTCCGCTGAAACAAGTGCACCGAAAAGCCACAGGTAGCCGGCTGTCATCCCCAGGATCTTCACGGCACCACCCAAAAGGGCACCAGAAATGGTCATGGCGAGGATAAGAAAAAGTACCTGCTCGTCCCAGAAGCGCCGGATATCGAAAATCCGGGTCCGACGGGAGCCCTCAATCATGAACGAACGCGCCCATGTCCACGGCAGAAACACACACCATACCGCCGCGGCGGAAAGAGCACCGAGCAAAACCCCGGCCCCGCCGGCGCCTCCCATGAAGGCAAAAGCCCAGGCTCCCGCCGTATCCAGTAGACCCGTTGCCAGAACAGCCAGCAGAAAACCATAGCCGCTTACCACCATCCCTAAACGTGTCATCACCGACCCCAGGCTGAACGAACGGGATCTTTCCCATGCAAGGGCGCTGCTCAAAACCCCCTCAAGCTCATGAGGGAGTTCTTCAGGAAGCATCCGCAGGAATCTCCACTGCATCACATGGAGTGTTATTTCCACGAAACCGGCGATTGCAACAAACCCAACCAGCCACGATTCGATCATCTGGAAGAATCCTTCACCTGCTTGTTCCACCTTTTCAGAAAACCTTCCCCTCCGAAATGCACTTCAATGTCTTTCGTCCTGTATAATAGCAGGTAACCCGGCAGCCAAAGCACATGGAAGAGTCAAGAGAGATACCAGATCCTGGTGGTGAAAACATGGCAAAGGAAGGCACGTCACGTATCGAGGAAGAACGTATTTCGGCCCACGTGGAGGATTACCTCGACCGGCTCAGAAAACGCGGCTTTCGCATGACGAACCAGCGGCGGATCATCATCGAGACGCTGCTTCGGAACATCGGAAGACATCCAAACGCAAGGGAACTCCTCGACCTCGTCCAGCGGGAAGATGATTCTATAGGCATTGCAACAGTCTACAGGACTATTGAGCTCCTGTCACACATGGGTCTGCTGAATTTGATCAACATGGACGAAGGCTTCAGCCGTTTCGAATTCCCCGATGAACAGATGCATTTCCATCTTTACTGCCGTTCATGCGGCAAGGTCGTCCACCTTTCGGGGGAGGACAAAAAGATGGAAACGGTGCAAAAATGGGCTCAGGAGGCCGGGTTCGACATCCTGCCCCAGACTTTCGAGATCGCGGGAATCTGTCCGGAATGCCTGAACAAGGGCGTCCTGGAGGAGCCTTTCCCTTGGGGTGACCGCCCCAAATGTGGACGGTTGTGCCGTCGCAGGGGACGGGGCTGGCAGAACGAAGGGTAACGACCCTGTTTGCATCCCCGCCGTCGGTCCGCCACGGAACAACAAGAAAAAAGTGAGGTGAAATTCCATGAAAAAAGAAATCAGCGTGGCCCTTGTCGTCCTTTTCGCCCTGATAACCCTTTGCGGGTCACAGGCCTCGGCGGCTTCAATTCCGGAACGCATGAGCGGGAATTATCTCGGCACCTTCATCGGCGACGATTACGGATCCCTCAGGCTGACCATCTCTCCCGACGGTGTGATTTCAGGCATCGCACATTCGAATGTCAGCTACGAGGACCTGGAAATCAGCGGGAAATGCAATTACGACGGAACATGCGAGTTCGTCACAGCGGGGAAACCGCTGCGGTTTTTCGGATCCATCGATTTTATGAACCGCTTCATCGGGAAGTGGGAATCCACGGAAGGATCCGAGAGAGGTTCATTTACCGCCATAATTACAAGGGAATAGGATGATTCCCAACAGTCATGGATTTCGTCGGAGTAATCGGCCGGACGCAAACTCTTTTCGCCTGGCTGCTTACTTCGGACAGGTCTATTACCGTTTTTTCTGTGACGCGTCTCTTTTCGCGGATATCGCCTGAAGACCGGATCAACGCATCCGCCCGATGGAAACTCGAAATTCCCCTTTCGGGATTTGCCGACGAGGACTTGGGACATCTCGGCAGACTGATCACCGAGGCCGTTTCGAGCTGGCAGACAATCTGGGCATAAGCCACGACAGAGTTCCGTAAACGTCAATGTCAGCCTTGACAAAGAGCTTCCTTTCGGGATAGGATCCTAATGAGAATCGATATCGTTATTATCCCCCTGGGTGAAATAATGTATCGATTTCTTCCTTCACTTTCTCTTTTCCCGGCGCAGGGGAGGGCGGGTCGCCGCTCTCCCCATTTTCTGACCGGACAACTCGAAAAAGCCCCCTGAAGTTCCTTGAAAGAAAACTCTGGAGGTGGGAATCATGAAAATAGCCGTAGCCGTCCAAAACAGCGCTGTGTGCCCCCATTTCGGCCATGCGCCTCACTACGCCCTTTTTACGGTCGATGAAGAGGGGAACATCCTTGATCGCACGGATCATCCCAATCCCGGCCATGCACCGGGTGTTCTGCCCAAGTGGCTGGGAACCCTCGGCGCTGAGGTCATCATCGCCGGAGGCATGGGTCCCAGGGCGGAAGAACTCTTCCGGGCCCAGGGGATAGAACCCGTCATCGGCGTATCGGGTGATATCGAAGAAGCTGTAAAGAAATATTGCTCGGGTGTTCTTGAATTGGGACCCAGCGCATGCCATCACGGCTCGGAAGACACCGGGCACGATTGTGGACAAAGCGGTGAAACCAGATGAAGCCAATCACCCTGGCGGTGGCCAGCGGCAAGGGAGGCACGGGGAAAAGCAGTGTCAGCGCATCCCTTGTTACATCCGTACCGGGGCTTCTGGCCGTCGACGCCGACGTAGAGGAACCGAACCTCAGCCTTCTCCTTGACGCAAACCCTCTTGAGACCACCCTCGTTTCCCTGCGGGTACCCGCCATCGACAAAGATCGCTGCACCCGGTGCGGCCAATGTGTCTCCGCCTGCATGTTCGGCGCACTGACCATGTTCGGGGACTCCCCTCCGCAGGTGAACGATCTTTGCCACGGATGCGGGCTCTGTTCCATGGTCTGCCCTGAGAAAGCCATAACTGAGGTCGACAAACCGATAGGTGAAATCAGGCATTGCCGGACCGCGAAAGGCGGAGAACTTTACGAAGGGCGCCTTCACGTCGGCATGCCGAACCCCGTGCCGGTCATAGAAGACCTCGTCAAGACCGTCCTTGATATGGATGTTCCCAAGGTTATCGACTGTGCTCCAGGGAACGCCTGCCCAATGGTCGCCGGCGTCAGGCATGCCGATGCGGTACTCCTCGTGACGGAGCCCACGCCTTTCGGCGCAGCCGACCTTGATCTGGCCCTTCAGGCGGTAGTTGACCTCGGGAAGCCCGTCGGAGTCATTGTCAACCGCTCCGATCTCGCCGCCGCGGATATAAGGAGCCTGGCCTCGAAATACGGCGCCCCTGTTCTGGCGGAATTCCCCTTCTCGCGGGCCGTCGCAGAAGCCTATGCGGAAGGAATACCGCCGTCGTCGGTGGACACCCGGTGGGAATCGGGGCTTCGGGAAATCTGGGGATATTTTGAAAGGATGCTTGACCGATGAAACCTCGCGAAATCGTTGTCATCAGCGGCAAGGGAGGAACAGGGAAAACAACCTTTACGTCCCTTCTGACCGCCTCTTTCGGGAAGGCGGTCATCTGTGACGCCGATGTGGATGCACCTGATCTCGAGATCCTGCTGAAACCCGAACCCATCGCCGAACAACCCTTTTGGGGCATGCAAACGGCCAAGGTAAATCCGGATCTTTGCACGGGGTGCGGCGCCTGCGTTGCCGCCTGCCGGTTTGACGCCATATCCATGGCAGGAGGCAAAGCAATGGTGGACACCTCCTTTTGCGAAGGATGCACCGTTTGCCGTCGGGTTTGCCCCGAAAAGGCCATATCCCTCGTGGACACGCGGCAGGGCACTTCCTATGAGGGGCTGACCCAATGGGGTCTCATGTGGCATGCCAGGCTCATTCCTGGCGGTGAAAATTCGGGAAAGCTCGTGCAGTTTTTGAGGGAATCGGCCCTTCGCACTGCACGAGAAAGAGACATACCTCTTATACTGACCGACGGACCTCCGGGCATCGCATGTCCCGCCATATCGGCCATCACCGGAGCCGACCTCGCCATCGCGGTAACGGAACCTTCGAAAGCGGCCTTTCACGATGTGGAACGTCTATCGCAGGTCACTTCAAGTTTCGGCATTCCCACGGCCTTCGTGATCAACAAGGCGGATCTGGCGCCGAAACTTGCAAAGCAGCTCAAGGAAGAAGCACAGGCAAGAAACTGGAATGTTCTCGGCAAGATCCCTTTCAACAAAGCTGTCGTCGAAGCTATAGCGGAAACCAGGATTCCTGTTCACGAGCTCCATGAAGAGATACAATCGATCAGGAAACGGCTTGAAGACTTTTTGTGAGGTGGTTCCCTCTGGGCAATATACTCGGCCGGACGGATTCGATTTCCCTTGCATCGGAACACCTGGTCCTGCCGCTTTTCGTCACGGCGGGCCGAAAACTCCGTATCCCGTCAAAATCAATCGAGGGAGTGGAAACGGTATCGCCTGATCAATTGCCCCTTTTCGTCGAAACAGCTCTTTCGGCCGGGATCAGGGAATTCATCCTTTTTGGCCACTACGGAAACGAAAAGGACAAAGACGGAACGCCTGCATCGGACCCGGAAGGCCCGGTCCAGAAAGCCTTGATGCTCCTTACGGAAAGATTTGCTGAGGCCGCGTTTTTCACGCACCTGTCCCTCGCCCATGCCACCGATCACGGTCTGAATTTCTGCGTGGACGACTCGGGAAGGCCCGACTTGGAGAAAACCCGCAGGCGCTTTCTGGAAACGGCCGAAAGCCATCTCGCCTCCGGTGCACACGGAGTGATTCCCCTTTTTCTGGAAGCTGGATTTATCAGGCTCCTACGGACCTTTATGGATGCCCGGGGCTTTACCGACAGGAAGATTCTGAGTTACGGCGCCAAGTTCGACTCGGCCCTTTACGGGCCTTTCAACGCATCCACTTCAATAACGGAAAAAGGCATGCCGAGTGGACAGATCGATCCTGAAGACAAAGAGGCCGCCCTTTCAAAAGCCAGGTCAGACATTGAAGAGGGGACTTCGGCCCTCATCATCAAGCCCGCTCTCGCCTGCCTTGACATCATCGGGGAATTCCGGCGGGAATTCAATGCCCCCCTGGCGGGGTGGCTTGTGAGTGGTGAATACATGATGATAAAGGCCGCCGCAAAGCAGGGCATATGCGACGAAGGCCGGGCGATGCTTGAGATCCACCGTTCTCTCTTTAGGGCCGGAGCCGACCGGATTATCACCTACGATGCGGTCCGACTCGCCCGCTGGTTATCATGAAGTTCACTGAAAAATGCCGGAAGCCTCGCGAGGCTTCCGGCATTTTTGTTCCTTTACCCTTGCTGCTTCGCTTTTTCAGGAAGGATCGCCAAAAGGGCCTCCGCAAGGTTTTCCGCAATTCTATCCTTCGTGTAGTGTTCCAGCCGACCGGCATCGCCCAAAATCGAAATTTCCTTGTCCACCGGGATCTCGGCAAGGACGGGGATGTGCCATTTCTCCGCGGTTTCTTTCAGGTGGCTCGGGCCGAAGAGCTCCCATTTCGCCCCGCACTCGGGACAGATTGCGTGCCCCATATTCTCTACAAGCCCAAGCAGTGGGACCTCGAGCATTCCGGCCATGTGCATCATTTTTTCCACCACCAGCGCGGAAAGCCCCTGGGGGGCCGTCACAACGAGCAATCCGTCCAGGTCGATGGTCTGCATGACCGTAAGCGCCGCATCGGCCGTTCCTGGGGGAAGGTCGATGAT
Source organism: Thermovirgaceae bacterium (assembly GCA_049974925.1). Lineage (GTDB taxonomy): Bacteria > Synergistota > Synergistia > Synergistales > Thermovirgaceae > UBA1876. The sequence continues at coordinate 12,535 of JBNGDE010000020.1, forward strand.
GAGAAACTCCGTGTCACCCCAGTTGACTTCTTCCCAAAACTGCCTGAGTACGTTTCCGATCAACGGGCCACGCCAGACGACGGGTTTCGTCGGATCGTCCAGCATCAGGTTTATCGACATCGCCCGTATTCCGAGCCATCCCGTCTTCGGGGGCACCACACCGGAGTCAGTGCTGAAAGGGACCTCCCGGACACCCAGGAGTTTCGGAATTGAAGGCCCGGTGATGTCGGCGTCGAGAACGCCGGCTTTGGCACCCTTTTTCGCCAGGCCGACGGCAAGCAGTGCGGAAACCGTGCTTTTCCCGACTCCCCCCTTGCCGCTGCCCACGGCTATGACATGCCTTATGTTTTTTTTCGTCTTTACCGGCAAACCGGCACAGGTTGCTCCGGCATTCTCCTGCTGCTGTTTTGGTCCGCCTGTTGTATTTTCAGCCATGAGGTCTATCTCCCTTCCTGAACCAGGGGAAGCTTCCCTGCCTTGTAGGCTTCCAGGGCTTCATTGCAGGTGCAGTCCGCGGCCTCATAAACAGACATGCCCGCGGCTGAAAGGGCACCAGCGGCCTTGGGCCCCACACGGGGCGCGAACACCACGGAAACGTCGTGGCGGGCAAGCTCCTGCACGGCCTGCCCCCCGGCGCCATGAGAGGCGGCCGTCGCCGGGTTCTTCAGCGCCTCGACCTCACCGGTTTCCGGATCGACGAGGAGAAACCAGGGAGCCCTTGCGAACCTGCTGGAAACCTGCGCCGAAAGATCCTCCCCTTCTGCCGGAATTCCAATACGCATACAAAACCACCTCATTTTATTTGATGTCCTTCAATTGAATATTGTTCTCAATAAGATATTTATTTTAAACGGCCCGCACCGGGGTCGTCAAGAAACGTTTCGCACAAGATCGGGCAAGATCGGTAATCGTGGCTCCAAAGCCCCATTTTTCGGAATCCCTTTTTTCGAACATTCCGCCCGAGTGCCCGCGGTTAAGTCATTTTCGATCAGGAAGAGCCCCCTTGTTGAGAAAAGGTCTTGACAAGACTGGTAGTCCTCAGGTATAGTTTAAAAGTTTGGAAAGGCTAACTTTTAATTTCCTTATTGCGGCCGGCAAGGAGTCCTGTTTTTCGTGAAAACTTCGCTCTACATGCTCAAAAACGGTAAAAAGGCAAAAATCATGACAATGCCACCTGGGATGTGCGGAAGACGTCTTGAGGCAATCGGCCTCCGGGAAGGGAAAATTGTCAAAAAGGTTTCGGGCATGCCTTTCCGGGGCCCGATCACCCTTGACGTAGACGGTCGCCAGGTAGCCATAGGCCATGGCGCCGCCGGGAAGATCCTGGTGGAAACCCTGGAGACAGGAGACGGTGTATGAAGAATCACTGTTCCTTTTGCTCGTCCGGACCCGGAAGCTGCCACTTTTGTCCCCAGAACTTTCACCATGGGGGCAAACTCTTTTCAGACGAGTGCAACAAGAAGATCCTTCTCGTCGGGAACCCGAACGTGGGCAAGAGCGCCCTTTTCAGCCGCCTGACGGGCGTCCACGCCATTTCATCCAACTACCCGGGAACGACGGTGGGCTTCACCCAGGGAAGGTTCCGCCACGGAAAGGATTGTTACCAGCTGATCGACGTCCCCGGCGCCTATACCCTCGATCCAACCAATGAAGCCGAATCGGTGGCGAAGAGGATCATAGACGAAGGCGGGGACATCGTCATCGTGACCCTCGACGCCTGTGTCCTCGAGCGCAATCTCTACCTCGCCCTGCAGGTCATCGAGAAGGGCCTGAATGTCATTGTTGCGCTGAACATGGTGGACGAGGCGCGGCACGAAGGAATACAGATCGACGTCGAAGCCCTCGAAAAAGAGCTCGGAGTTCCCGTTGTCCCGACGGTCGCCGTTTCAGGCCGCGGAATCAGCGAACTTGTGGCGCGGCTTCACGAAAGCAGGCCGGGCGGGTTCACCGAAATGGATTCCCAAACCCGATGGAAGAAAATCGGCGAAATAATCGGCAAGGTCCAGACCGTCACTCACCGCCATCACACCCTGAAAGACCGTTTCGAGGACGCCAGCGTCCATCCTTTCTGGGGAGCCGTTCTCGGTTTCTTTGTCATCGTTGCCGGCTTTCTGGTTATCCGGCAGCTGGGCGAAGGCGCCATCGGCCTGATCCTGGACCCGCTGTTCGAATCCCTGTGGCTGCCGCTTTTGAACGGCTTGTCGGAATTTCTCGGCCCCGGCACCCTGCTGCACTCGCTGATACTCGGATCACTCATCGACGGGGATCTGGACTTCGAGCAAAGCTTCGGCCTGCTGACGACGGGGCTTTACGTCCCGATTGTCATGGTACTCCCCTACGTGGTTGCCTTTTACGCCGTGCTGAGCCTCCTCGAGGATTCCGGCTATCTCCCGCGCCTTGCCGTTTTGTTCGATTCCCTGATGCACCGCGTCGGGCTCCATGGCTTCGCCATCGTCCCCAATCTGCTCGGTCTGGGGTGCAATGTCCCCGGGATTTTGGCCACCAGGATCCTTGAATCCCCGAGGGAACGCTTCATTGCCGCGACGCTCATATCGGTGGCGATTCCCTGTGCGGGTCTGCAGGCCATGATTTTCGGCGCTTTGGGCGATCTCGGCGGGAAATACGTTCTCATGGTCTACGGGGCACTACTTATGACATGGATCATTCTCGGGAAAGTCCTGCATGCCTTTCTCCCGGGTTACAGCCCTGAACTCGTCGTGGAAATCCCGCCTTACAGGGTTCCATCTTTACAGGGGCTTGGCCTGAAGCTGTGGTTTCGAATCAAGGGCTTCATTTTCGAGGCCATACCGCTGGTGCTTCTCGGCGTTTTGATCGTCAACGCCCTGTACCTCTCCGGCATCATGGACGTTCTGACGGGTTTTCTGGATCCCTTTTTCAAAACCGTTCTGGGTCTTCCGTCTTCAGCAGTCGGACCCGTTTTGCTCGGCCTCCTCAGGAAAGACGTCGCCGTTGGAATGCTCCTGCCTCTGGGGCTGTCGGCTTCCCAGCTGGTCGTCGCCGTGGTGGTACTGGCCATGACGTTTCCATGCATTGCCACTTTCATCGTGCTGTGGAAGGAACTCGGAATCTGGAGAATGCTCGCAAGCGTCGGCGTGATGATCGTCTCGGCCCTCACAGCTGGAGCCGTGCTGAACGGTCTTTTCCTGCTTCTTTCGTGACTCCCGGTGCCGTTCACGGCCCCTCAAGCCTTCGGGAAGGCGACGGCCCTGCCGTCTGGAAGCGGATACATGTCCCACGCCACCTCGAAGATGGACGCAAGAAGGGGAACATCCACTCTTTCCGGCCGGCGAAGGTCCACTAGACGCCCTTCTTTTAAAAAGAGGATGCGATCGCACCACTGGAGAGCCGAATTTATGTCATGAAGGGCGACGAGCACCGAAGCACCCAGGCGTCGTCTCTCCCGGAGGAGATCAAAAACTGCTATGGAGTGTTTCGGGTCGAGGGCGCTTGTGGGCTCGTCAAGCAGCAGGACCTTCGTCTTTTGTGCAAGAGCCCTGGCAATGGCCACCCTCTGGGCCTCGCCGCCGGACAATTCCGTTGTCAGGCGATCCTCGAAACCCGGGAGGTCGACCATTTCAAGGGCCTTTCGGGCTGTTTGCATGTCCCGGTTTGAAATCCTTCCGAAACGTCCCACCGACGGGTAACGCCCCATGAGCACTGTTTCAAGGACCGTAAAGGGCATGGTGAAAACGGTTTGCTGCGGCACGACAGCAATTTTTTTCGCCGCTTCACGCCTGGACAAGCCATCCAGATCACAACCTTCTACAATGACCTTGCCGCGGTCTTTTTTTCCGATTCCGGCGACAGCCCCGAGCAGAGTGCTCTTTCCGCTGCCGTTCGGCCCCAAAAGACCGCAGACCTCACCAGGGCGCAACTCGAAGGAGACGTCATCAACAACCTTCCTCTGACCGAAGGAAACATGCAGGTTCCGCACGACGAGTCTTTCGGCCTCAGGTGTTGTCACGGTCATCTCCCTTCCCACAAGAGGAAGCAGAAGACGGGCCCACCGACCAGCGCCGTGATGACGCCAACGGGCATTTCGCCCATGCTGCGGGCTGCCGTATCTGCGAGAAGCAAAAGCAATCCTCCGCCGAGAAAAGCCATGGGGACTAGCCTTGAATGGGACGGCCCGAAGGTCAACCGAATAAGATGTGGAACGACAAGGCCGACAAAACCGATCACGCCGCTTATGGAAACGGCTATGGAAGTCGCCAGGGAACTACCGGCCAGGATAAGGGCGCGCGAGCGTTTTTCGTCAACCCCGAGCGACCCGGGAGCGGCGCCGGAAGAGATCACGTCAAGGTCTCGATGGGCTATGATGCCGAGCCCCAGGACACAGGCAGCAGACACAGCCGCCCAGAGAACGGTTGCCCAGGTGGATATGGAGAAACTCCCCAGAAGCCAAAAGACGATCGCCGCCATCCTGTTGCCGGCCAACACCTTGAGGAGCGTCACCCCCGCCCCCAGAATACTGCTGACGACGACGCCTGCCAGAACAAGTCGCGTCTTTCCCAGATTTCCGGACCTCTCGGTGCCCAGCGCCATGACGACCGCAAGGGTGCCCATTCCTCCGGCAAAGGCGAACAGGGCTACCGGCCGGAGCGAAAAGCTGATCGCCAGCGAGGCCCCGAAGGCTGCACCGGTGGCCACTCCCAGGGTATAAGGTTCAGCCAGGGGATTCAGCAAAAGCGCCTGGTAGAGAACTCCGCTAGTTGCGAGACATCCTCCGACAAAAAGCGCCGCCATCGCCCTGGGGAGCCTGACCTGGGTCACAATGATATATGCCGTGTCAGGGCTTTGACCGGAACGGGTGATCCAATTTTGAAGGTATCCGGCGATGTCGGCAAGACCAATTTCGGCTTCTCCCGTTGACAAGGCCAGGAAAACGCCTCCGGCCAAACCCAAACACAACACCAGGTATCCCGCCAGCGGATTCCACCTTCCTCCAGGTCCCGGAATGTCGATCACCTCCTCATCACAACAGATTTCCGGCGGCACCTTCTCAACGCTTTTTCGCCTCGAGAATAACCGCCTCCATATGAGGGCAGGTCCCCGCCTCGAAGAAACCGGGGCAGGAACATCTTCCGTGGGTCAGATCCACGGCAAAGAGCTCATTCCCGTCATATACAAGAAATATGTCCTTTTCGACCCGCCTGATGCGAAGTCCTTTCTTTTTCTTTTCAACCTCGGCCGGTGCCGATTCGTCGATCGCCCTGTTGGAGAGTCTGTCGGCCAGCACGTTTTCCGTCCGCGGAACCCATCGGGGCCTCGCACCAACTTCGGATACCAGTTCCCGGGCCCTTGCAGCGAAGGGTTTCAACCTTGGTTCGTTGACCTTCCACAGCCCCAGGACCTGGTTGATCACCAGCTTGCTGTCCCCGAACACGGGCGTCTCCCGGATTTCACGCCGCTTTATTTCCTCAAGCAACATGATCAGCGCCGAGTATTCTGCCTCGTTATTGGTCCTTTTCCCAAGATACTCCATGCATTCCCAGATGAGACCGCCCCGTTCATCCACGAGGCATGCTCCCGCACCGGCTTCTCCGGGGTTTCCCCGGGAGGCGCCGTCAAAATAACCGCAAAGCATCAGTCTTTCGCCCCTTCCGCTCGACTTCCGTCACCTGGCTAGTATACAGAAAGGCCTTCCCCCGCACCATTCCCCAAAAAGGTAGGGGATGGCCGCAGCATCCCCTACCTGGACATCTTGCAGAAATTTGCCAACTGTAGTTTATTTTTCTTCCAATTAATGAACTTTAATCGGTAGATAGTTTATGCAAACGGTTGTTCTTTCAGTTTTTTAGGAAATCATTCAAATACCTCTGGGTTATTCGGGATTTCCCTGTAAAATGAACGTATGAGTCGAAAGCCACGGAGGATATCCCCGAAGCGGGGGGGAACCCCGTGTACCTTTCGGAATCCATGGGGGAAAGGAAATTGAAGGAGGAGATAGGCATGTTTGGAAGAATGCTTCTGGCGGATCTTTCCAGCGGGACCACCCGGGAGAGGTTCATTGAACCCGGCGTCATTTCACGGTATCTCGGAGGAAAGGGTCTCGGGGTTTACCTTCTCGACGAGCTCGGGAAAGAAGGGGGCGATCCACTTTCCGGGGACAACCCGTTGCTTTTTGTTACGGGACCCTTTACTGGTACCCCCT
>JBNGDE010000021.1:0-18527 GCA_049974925.1 Thermovirgaceae bacterium
TCACGGAGCGGACAGCGGAGCTTTCCGGGGGAAGGATCGAAACCTTCAAAGGCGGTTATTCCGCATATCTTGAAGAACGCGCGCGTCGCGAGGAAATCGCCTTGAGGACGTCAAAAAAGCAGGAACGCCGCCGCGATGAAATCATGTCCTTCGTGGAACGGTTCCGCTACAAGGCTTCGAAGGCTTCACAGGTTCAAAGCCGCCTGAAGCAGCTTGAAAAGGAAACACCTGTACATGTTCCCGGTGAACAGAAAAAACCGTCGATACAATTTCCACCCTGTCCAAGAAGCGGGCTCGAGGTGGTCCGCTGTAAAAACCTCGGCAAGGCCTACAAAGACAAAAAGGTCTTCTCCGGTGTTGACCTTGAGATCAAAAGAGGCGAAAAAATAGCCCTTGTCGGCGTGAACGGGGCGGGGAAATCCACCCTGGCCCGGATCATAGGGGGGATAGAGGCTCCAACCGAGGGCATAGTCCGCTACGGGCACAAGGTGAAAAAGGCCTTCTTTTCCCAGGAATCGGAGTCGAATCTTTCCATGGACAAAACGGCCTGGCAGGAAATTCGAGCCGTGCCGTCGCCCGCTTCCGATGCTGAGCGCCGCAACCTTCTTGGGGCATTTCTCTTCGAAGGCGATGAAATCGAAAAACCCGTCAGCGCCCTTTCAGGCGGCGAAAAATCCCGCTTGGCACTTCTGAAGCTTCTCCTTGCCGATGCCAACTTCCTGATCCTCGACGAACCTACAAATCACCTGGACATCGCCACGAGGGAAATCCTGGTCCGCGCTCTCAGGGGGTGGAACGGAACGGCCCTGATCGTCTCACACGACAGGTGGTTCCTTGATGAAACCGTCCACCGCGTTGTCGAAATCCATCAGGGGCGGTGCCGGCAATTTCCCGGAAATGTTTCGGAGTATCTCCAAAAGCGTGAAGCCGAGAAACAAAACCCGCGGGAAGCACAAAAGAGGCCTGACGAAAGCTCCGGCGAAAATTTCGAAAAGTCAAGAAAGCGCTTCGAAGCGGCCAAAAGAAACGAGCGTTACCGAAGGAGACGCAAGGTGCTCGACCGCCTTGAACCACTCGAGGAGGATATCGCCCGCTCGGAAACCCGTCTGGAAGAAATCGACGGACAGCTCTGCCGTCCCGACGTCCTTGAAAATTCGGACATGGTCAAGGATCTCATGGTGGAAAGAGATGCGATCACGAGACACCTTGAAGAGTCTTTCAGGAACTGGGAGTTTCTCATGGAACAACTGGAAGAAGTGGACAGGGTTTTTTCAGAATACCTTCAAGATTGATCCTTTGCGACCAGAGGAAGCGGATTGACCCACTTTCCATGAACCCGGACACCGAAATGCAAATGAGGGCCCGTCACCCGCCCTGATCGCCCCGTTTTGCCGACCAGGTCCCCCGGTCGAACCGTGTCCCCTGCCTGCACGGCGATTTCGGAAAGATGCATCATGACCGAAAACACCCCGTTCCCATGGTCGATATAGACGCATTTCCCGGCGAAATACAGGTCATCCGCAAGCACGACAACACCTCCTGCCGGCGCGACAACGGGCGTTCCCATGGCAGCCCGGAGGTCCACTCCCGTATGAATGCCTTTTTTGACCCCGTTCATCGTCCGTGTTGTCCCGTAGGGGCTGGTCACCGCACCTTCAAGAGGCGGGACAAAGGGTATTTCCCAAAGGCGTCGGGGTTTTGACGCGGCCAGGGCTTTTTTCACCATCGCAGACTCACGCCTGATGCGGTCGAGGACTTCCTCGGGCGGTGTCACCATTTTCTCTGGAACGGACAGCTGTTGAACAGGGTACGTTACCGCCTTGAGGGTGACTCCTTTTTTCAGCACTTTTGTTTTTCCCCGGATATTCAGACGGACCTCCATAACAGAATCGGTACCGGGCTCTTCGTCCGCCTGGGAGCCGAGCATGACCAGCGCAAAACACCTGTTTCCCTCCTTGCTAAAATCCAGGGGAACCTCGGTCCCTCGCCAGGACAAGATGCCCTTTTCGGGGAGGTCGTCCGTAGTGACCATTACAGTAAAAGGGTTACCTATTTTGGCATAATCCGGAGACGTCAGAACGATATCTTCAGCGAAGGTCCGTCCGGCCAAAAAAGCCAGGACAAAAAGAGCCACGGATAAAGATTTGATGAGTCTAATTTTCTGCATCGGGTTACCTCCGAAAAATTTTGTGCTTTTCATCACTGCCGCCGATAAAAAGGCCACCACAGGGTTTTTCAGCACCGAAAAAAACCGAGACAATCCCTTTTTTGGAGGATCCTTTGTCTGGCCCTTCGGTCACGAGGGTTCTTCCTTTCGCTCACTTTCGGGGAAGCCGCTTTTCACAGCTTTTCGACGACTCCATCATGATGCCGATAACATTGAGTTTTTCCACGTTATCACAGATTATTTTGATGGAAGAGGCGATGGGAACTGACAGAATCGCCCCCGTAGGCCCCCACAGCCAGCCCCAGAAAAGCAGCGAAGCCATGATGACCACGGGGCTGAGATTCAGCCGGTCGCCCATGACCTTTGGCGCCACAATGTTTCCCATAGTCTGCTGGATAACCAGAAGCGCAATCGCCGTAGCCACCACGGGCCCCAGGTCCGGCTGAAACTGGACCAGGGCAAGCAGAATCGGCGGGATCGAGGAAATCACCGAACCAATGGTGGGAATAAAGTTGAGTACAAAGGCCAAAGCCCCCCAGGTTACCGGAAAATCCACCCCGATCCGATCGAGGACAAACCACACGAGAATGCCGGTAGCCAAGCTGATCAATGTCTGCAATGTCAGGTAACGTCCTATCTGCACCGCTATGGAATTCATGACATGAAGGATCTTGCGGGCATTCCGGTCAGAAAAGGAAAGCCGGACCTTTACTCCGAAATAAGGCGCACCCAAAAGGAGGAAAACCAGAAATATCGCCACAAGGACCAGGTTCGAGACGAAGGAGACAAAAAAGCCTGAAAGGGAAAGGACATATCTTCCCACCATTGATCCTATATCCACTTGAGCGAAAACGCTCCTGGGGATGTCGAAAGTCATCGCCAAGGTCTGAATGAGTTCGTCAAACCGGACCTGATACCTCGGATAGGCCCCGATAAAATTCATGATGCGTCCATTGAGAAACATCGCCCCGGCAAAACAGATGCCTATGAACAGGGCGAGGACTAAAGCGGTGCTGATAGGAGTCGGTATCTTTCGACTCGTCAAAAGCCGGACGATGGGGGCGAAAACAAAGTACAGCAACCATGCCAAAACCAATGGAAGGATGACAGATTGGGCAGCCTTCAGGACGAATCCTACGGCAATGACCGTAATGATCGACAGGAGTACCGCAATCAGGTTCTCTCTCTGGAGTTCCGTGCCGATTTTGTCCTTTCCGGGCTCTTTCATCTCATTCTTCCACCCCGATGTCGTGTCTGTATTGCGCCATATCGGGTCTTGTCATAAAACCCAGGGCGGCATTGGCCAGAAGTCTTCTCGGATTCTTCCCTTTTTCGATGTTCCTCAGGACCGTACCGACGGCATCCCTGACGCCGCGGGCTTCCTCCTGCCACAGGGTCTCGGATTTTTCATCGCCGCCGAACCAGAGCCCGGCGAGAGCTTTCGTGAAAAGGGCGACCCGTTCAACTTTTTCCTGGATATTCGAGACTTCTTCTGCTGCAAAAAGGATGTCCGATGCCGAAAAATCCCCAGCCCCGAGGTATGCAAGGGATTCCACAATACCCGCCGCGGCCAGGGCCGTGACTTCGTTTCCGCTGAAGTTCCGCGGAAAATCTTCTTTGAAACTGTTCTGCAGCCAGACCAGTTCCTCTGCAACGCTCGGCAGGTCTTCGGGGCGAAATTTTTTGGGAAGGAAGAATAGGGTCATTTTGCGGCACTCCCTTCGGAATGGTTCGGATGCCGGGCTGCACGTTTATTATACAGGCAATCAGCCTTTGTTCCGGGCATATTATCCATTCGACCTCGGCGGAGCGGAACGCCTTGCCGTCATGACGCTTTCAGCGGTATAAAGCCCTATGGCCGTCCAGACGCAGGAAAACGTGATGATCTGTGTCATGGTCAAGGGTTCTTTGTACAGAAAGGCTCCAAGGACAAAGGTTATCGTCGGGCTTATGTACTGTATGATACCCACCGATACAAGGCGGAGACGACGTGCTCCGTAGGCGAAGCAGAAAAGCGGTATCGATGTTGCGGCACCTGTAGCCACGAGGGGAAAATCCCTCCTGGCCGGACCTGTGAGAAAGGCTCCCTCCCCGTTCGACGACAGAAACAGAAGATATACCAGTGCCGGAATTGCCAAAACCAGCGTCTCGACGAAAAGTCCCGGGATGGCGTCCACAGGTGTCACCTTTCGGATAAGTCCGTAGAACGCGAAGCTGGTCGCCAGTCCAAGCCCTGCTACAGGCAATTTCCCGAAAAGGGCCAGCTGGTAGGCCAACCCTGCTGCGGCAATACCGATGGCGATCCACTGAATCGACCGCAACTTGTCCCTGAAAAAAATGAACCCAAAAAAAATCGTTATCAACGGGTTGATATAGTAACCCAGGCTGACTTCCAGGACCCTCTCCACGTTGACGGCCCAGATAAAAATCAGCCAGTTCATCCCCACGGCGATGCCACTCAAAACGAGCAAACCGGCGTTGCGCGGTTGCCGGGATGATTTCAGGAATCTCCCTGAGGCGCTTTTGTGCTACAAGAACTGCAAAAACAAAGACCATCGACCAGACGATGCGGTGACACAGAGTCTCCTGTGCGGGGACATCTTCCAATTGTTTCCAGAAAACCGGCAAAAGCCCCCACGACGCAAAGGCCGCGAAAGCCGCTAAGAAACCGGCCCTTTCCGGCGTCAGGCCTCCGGTATTTCGTTCAGGCATCTCGCGTCCCCTTTCCTTGCCCAGGCTGCCGCCAGGCATTCTCACAACCGGGATTGTCCCTCAAAAAAGCCCGGCCGGGTTGGGGGTTCCACCCGGCCGAAGCTATCAGTCTTGTTGCTGTCGTCTCTTGCGTCAGGAAAGCTTTTCTTCCGCAGCCTCCAGGGCTCCGGCGACATCCGCCTTGAACCCCTGTTTTTTCAACACGTTGCCAAAGGCCGAGAGGAAGAACACGATGTTTTGCTTGTTCGAACCGCTTCCCATCAGCCCGATGCGGAGGATCTTCCCTTTGAGTTCCCCCAGTCCGGAACCGATCTCAATGGCATATTCGCCCATGAGATCCCTTCTGACCGCCGCCTCGTCAACACCTTCCGGCACAACAATGGACGTCAGGCTCGGTAACCTGTATCGCTCGTCTACCAGAAGCTTCACACCCAAAGCCTCCAGTCCGGCCCAAAGGGCTTCGGCGTTCTTTCTGTGTCTTTTCCAGCGGTTTTCAAGACCCTCTTCTGCAATGATCCTCAAGGCTTCATTCAATCCGTAAATCATGTTCACCGGCGCCGTATGGTGATAGAAACGCTCCTCCCCCCAATAACGCATGATCATGGTCAGGTCGAGGTACCAGCTTTGGACCTTCTGCTGCCTGTTCTTGATGCGCTCCACAGCACGCGGACTGACCGTTACCGGGGCAAGACCCGGGGGACAGGCAAGGCATTTCTGGGTCCCGCTGTAGACCATGTCGAGCCCGAGCCGGTCGACGGGGACTTCCATCCCCCCTAAAGAGGTTACCGCGTCGACAACCATAAACATGCCCGCATCATGGGCGATTTTCGAGATTTCCTCCAGGGGCTGGAGCACGCCTGTCGATGTTTCGGCATGGACGATACCTACCAGTTTCGCGTCGGGATTGTCTTTTACCGCCCTGGCCACATCTTCGGCATCAATGGGTTTCCCCATGGGAGCCGAAACGGTCACCACATCGGCTCCGCACCGCTCGGCCACATCCACCATCCGGGTCCCGAAAACCCCGTGGGCGCAGACGATAACCTTGTCGCCCCTTTCGATCATGTTGACGCAGGCCGTCTCCATGCCGGCGCTTCCGGTTCCCGACATGGCCACCGTCAACTCGTTTTTCGTCTGAAAAACATACCTGAGCAGGTCCCTCGTCTCATCCATGATGGACACGAAATCCCTGTCCAGGTGTCCGAGCGTCGGCTCCGAGAGGGCTCTCAAGACCCTGCTTTCCACAGGGGTCGGTCCTGGTCCAAGCAACAACTTTTCCGAGACGTTTCTTCGTGTTTCCGTTTTCATCTCCTCCACCTCCAATGTTTCGCCGGACGTCCAATTTCTTCAGAAAATGCGGTGCCCGTCTTTTCCCTTTAACAACAAGTATAAATCAGGCGCCGCCCATGCTCCAGTCAATCTGTCCTTTCCTTTGGCCTGCCTCCGATCCTGTCTCGAACGTAGGGGCAGTACACCGCAGCGACGGGGTTATGCCCCAGTTTCCTGTCCTTGGTTACCAGCGTCGTCACCGGTGCTTTCGCATGCCGGTAAAACAGGGAGTCATGTCCAACGCACAGGCCTAAAACCACATGCATCTGGCAACCTTCTTCGTCAAGGATACGTGCCTGTTCAGCTGGGTTGCACGTTATGGAGCCGACCCATGGGCGTTCGGGCATATCGAATTTTTCTTTCGGCAATCCCCCGACCTTGCAACAGACGGAATGGACTTCGAACTCCCTCTCAAGAATTTCTGCGACGACCCGGGCCTCGTCGGCCAACCCGATGCAAAAGGCCAGTCCGATTCTTTTAAAACCCATGCGCCGGCAAAACTCCATGATTTCCTCCAGGCGACAGATCTGTCCATAGTAAAGCGCTTCAACTTCCGCAGAGACACGAAAGAGCTTCCGTTCTTCCGGATCCGAATAGAGTTCTTCACTATCCGTCTCGATACAGGGATTTCCTTCGCCACAGGGTTTCTTCTCGCAGCGGTGACAACGCATCATACATCCTCCAGTCTTTATTCAAAGACGGCGCTTTATGTATCGCCGAATGTTCACTTAAACTGCAAATCCAACGGATTAAAGTCAAAATTTTTATCTCACCCCGAACAGGATACCACTTTGATAGGATAGGAGAAACGAAAGCGAAGGGAGTGATTCACATGACCAATTTTGACGTGCTCATCATCGACGCCCAGAACGACTTCTGCCACCCCAAGGGGTCTTTGTTTGTCCCCGGTGCGCCTGAAGACATTTCAAGGCTCTGCGTTCTTCTGGACCGGCTCATCGAAAAGGGGAACCTGAGGAATTTCCACATCACTCTCGACACACACTTCGTCACTGATATTTCACATCCCGTTTTCTGGCGCGACCGAAATGGCAACATGCCCGCGCCCTTCACGCAGATCGGACCGGAAGACCTGTCATCGGGGAAATGGACGCCGGCCGACGCAAAGGCAAAAGGCAGGGTCGCCGACTACCTGCGGAAGCTGGAAGCCAGCGGGAAATACCGCCACACCATTTGGCCCGAACATTGCATCCTCGGTTCCTGGGGACATCTCCTGGAAGAAAGGGTCCATTCCCGGGTGACGGGCTGGGAGCGCCGCGAGGTGAAGCGTTCCGATTACATCCTGAAAGGGATGAACCAATGGACGGAACATTACTCTGCCCTCAAGGCCGAAGTGGAAGACCCTGAAGACCCGAACACCAGGCTCAATCAAAAACTCCTGGAAGACCTTTCCTCGGCGGAGACGGTCCTCGTTTCCGGCCAGGCGCTGAGCCACTGCGTGGCGAACACGATCAGCGACATGATAGAGGCGACGGACCAAAAAACAATGCAAAAACTCATCCTGCTCGAAGACACCACAAGCAGCGTGCCTGGTTTCGAAAATCTCGGCGAAGAGATCCTTCAAGTGGCAAAACGCACCGGGATACGGGTTTGCAGGACAATCGACATCTAGAAACAGGCGCCGATTGAAACCCGAGGTCTTCGCAAGACGAAACCGGGCTTCGCGAAGCCCGGTTTCGTCTTGGTTTCCGGAAAAGTCCTTCAAGTTGTCTGTGTTACTCCCAGAGGGCCATGTCGATCATTTTCTCGCTCTTTGCCACCAGGGTGGTCCCGGTCAGGTCTCCGGTCACGTTGATGCAGGTACGTCCCATGTCGAGGATGGCGTCGATTCCCAGGATCATGGCATAGGCCGCCGCTACGGGAGACCCTTCATGCAGCGGGAGTCCAACCGAATCGAGGACCATCAAAAGCATGATGGCACCCGCTCCGGGAACCCCTGCCGTACCGATTGACGCCAGGACCGCCGTGAGAATGACCGTCAACTGCTGGGGCAGCGTCAGCGGAATCCCTACGGCAAACCCGATGAAAAGGGCGCAAACCCCCTGGTAGATGGCCGTTCCGTCCATGTTGATGGTGGCCCCCAGAGGAAGCGTAAAAGAATAGACGGTCCGGGAAACCCCGAGGTTTTCCTCGGCGTTCCGCATGGTCACCGGCAGGGTTCCGCTGCTGCTCCGGGTGACGAAGGCAGTGACCATCGCTTCCTTGGCGCCCTGGAGGAATTTGATGAAGCTAAGCCTGTTAAGGGTCAGCAGGCCGCCGTAGACGACGACAACGTGGATGATATAGCCCAAAAAGCACGCCATCGTCACGACGCCCAGCGGGCCGACAACCTTCGCGCCCTGTTTCGCGAAAACCACGGCGATGAGGGCGAAGACGCCGATCGGGGCATACTGGAGCACCCATTTCACGACGATGTACATGACCTCCGCGGCACCGTCGAAGACGTTGTAGATCACGTCACCGGCGTTCTTGAGCCGTTCATTGCTGCTGATCTTGAGATAGCTGACACCGATACCGAAGACTACGGCGAAGAAAATCGTCGGAAGAACGTCCCCTCCCGAAAGGGCACCAAAGGGGTTGGTCGGGATGATGTTCAGGAAGGTATCCACCACGGAAGGCTGCGCCAGGGCTTTCCCCGCGGCTCCGCTAATGTCCCCGAGATCGAGGCCCATGCCGGGCTTGAATATGTTCCCCATGAGAAGGCCCACGGCTACGGCGAAGGCCGACGTCAAAAGGTAGAAGGCCACGATCTTGACCCCGACTTTTCCCAGTTCGGCGGGGCTTATGCTTGCGGCACCAATAACGAGGGTCGTCAGGATCAGCGGCATGACGATCATCTTCAAAAGCCGCACGAAAAGGCTTCCGAAAGGCTCCACCCAGAGAATCGATTCCCCCGCCGTAAGACCAACAATTGCACCCAGTATAAGTCCGATGAGAATCCGGATGAGCAGGTTAGTCTTGAAATACCAGTCGAACATCCCTTTCCGTTCGCTGTTCAAGGTTTTCCACCTCCAGACATGGTATTTGGGCAGCATCAGGTATATCCGTCCGTTGATGAGTCTATTATAATCAGGCACACCCACAGATCAAGGCCCAACTGCTGAAAAGGACGGCGGTTGGTGAGAAGACAAAAACCACACCCTGAATTACATCGCTTTTCCCCCTTGTCAGCGTATACGCCCTCATCATGATAGCCGTCGATTTGGAGCATCTGCCCTTTGACGATTTTTTTGATCGAATCCTTCTGTTCCATTACTATAAATCCGTGCAGACCTGCCAAACCGACGCTCTTATTCATGGGAAAAGGGCCGTTCAAAGCTGACGGATTCGGGCGATACGCCCCTGCAAAGGAGGACGAACATGAAAGACACGAAAATCGACGTGAATATAAGTAAAGACCGTTTCGACGCCGTGCTGTTTGATCTTGACGGCGTCATCACACAGACGGCCAAGGTGCACGCCGCCTCATGGAAACAGCTTTTCGACGAATACCTCGAGAAACGCAGCGAAGGGAAAGACTGGAAACCTTTCGACATCTCCACCGATTACGTGCGGTACGTCGACGGAAAACCCCGCTATGAAGGCGTCAGAAGCTTTCTTGAAAGCAGGGGGATCGACCTGCCCTGGGGCAACCCCGAGGACCCGCCTGAAGCGGAAACAATCTGCGGCCTCGGGAACAGGAAAAACGGCTACTTTCACGAAAGGCTCGAAAAAGACGGCGTCACCGTTTATGAATCCGCCGTAGCTTTGGTCGGTCTTCTCAGGGAACAAGGGTTAAAAACGGCCGTGGTGACCTCCAGCAAAAACGGCAAGGCCGTCCTTGAAATCGCTGGACTTGAGGACCTTTTCGACACGAGGATCGACGGGACCCATATCGAAAGCGAAGGGCTCAAGGGCAAACCTGACCCGGACATCTTCCTCAAGGCCGCAGGAGAGCTCGGCACACCACCGGGAAGGGCCGTGGTCTTCGAAGACGCGGAATCCGGCGTGGCCGCCGGGAAAAAGGGCGGGTTCGGATTGGTTGTCGGCGTTGACAGGACAGGCCATGGCGATGAACTCCTCCGCCATGGTGCCCACCAGGTGGTCACCGACCTTTCCCAGGTCACCGTCAACGGGAAACGCCCCCGCGTGTCGAAAACCATTGAAAGCCTCCCGTCGGCAATGGAGAACTTCGACCGGATCGCCGAGCAGATGAAAGGCCTGAAACCTTTCGTGGCCCTCGACTACGACGGCACACTCACGCCGATCGTCGACCGACCCGAGGATGCCGTCATTCCGCCCGAAACCCGTGAAACCGTGGAAAAACTTTCCAAATCGTGCACTCTGGTTGTCATTAGCGGAAGGGATCTCAAAGACGTCAGAAGCCTAGTAGGCATAGACAGCCTCGTGTACGCCGGAAGCCATGGTTTCGATATCTCCGGACCAAAAGGACTTGACATCTCCTTCCAGCAGGGCGATGAGTTCCTGCCTGTTTTGGATTCGGCGGAATCCAGGCTGCGTGAACTCCTCTCGGACCTTTCGGGGGCCGCCGTGGAACGGAAAAAATACTCAATCGCTGTTCATTACCGCCTGGTGAAAGACACGGAGATTCCCAGGGTGGAAGCCGTCGTGGATGACGTCCTCGCCAGCCATGAAGGCCTCGTCAAGGGATCGGGAAAAAAGGTCTTCGAACTCCGGCCTGACCTGGACTGGGACAAGGGGAAGGCCCTTCTCTGGCTGATGGATGCTCTCGGTTTCAGGATGCACGAAACGCTGCCCCTGTATCTGGGAGATGACACCACCGATGAGGATGCCTTCGCCGTCATCCGTGAAAGAGGCGTCGGCATAGTCGTCACCGAAGGCAAGGTCCCGGATGAAAGGACATCAGCCCGTTACAGCCTTCCCGATACGGGTTCTGTCCGGGCGTTTTTGGAGAAACTCCGGCAACACCTTGAGAAGGAGTGAGAGAATGAGTTCCTGGATGTTTACCTACGAAGGATTCGATCCTGAAAAGGAGAAACTTCGAGAAGCGCTGTGTACCCTTGGGAACGGCTATTTTGCGACCAGGGGAGCCGTGGCGGAATCGGACGCCGACGATGTCCATTACCCCGGGACATACCTCGCCGGGGGGTATAACCGCCTGAAAACCGAGATCGCAGGACACATCATAGAAAACGAGGATCTCGTCAACCTTCCCAACTGGCTGCCGCTGAAATTCCGCCTTCCCCGCTCGCCATGGTTCGATCTGAAGGAAGTCAAGATACATTCCTACAGGCAGGAACTGGATATCCGAAACGGCATCCTCCAGCGGTTCGTCCGCTTCGAGGACAATCAGGGCAGAATCAGCGTCCTCAGGACCAGGCGGATCGTCCATATGGCCTTTCCCCACCTCGCCGCACAGCAAACTACGCTAACTGCGGAAAACTGGTCGGGAACGATCCAGTTCATGTCGGCCCTCGACGGCACGGTCATCAACGACGGCGTTCCGCGTTACAGGGAACTGAACAACAGACATCTGCTGCCCCTCCAAACGAAGGAACTCGACGCCGAGCGCATCCTTCTGAAGGTCAGGACCACGCAGTCGAAGCTGGAAATCGCCGAGGCCGCACGGACCATAGTCCTCCTGAACGGTGAAAAACTGGACCTCGAGAGGACATGCTTTGAAGAAAGCGGCTACATCGCCCACATCTTCGATGTCGAACTCGAACAGGGTGACGAGGTCTCCGTGGAAAAAACCGTCGCTCTTTACACCTCAAGGGACCACGCCATTTCGGAGTGCTCCCTTGAGGCCGCCGGCGCCGTCTCGGGGGAGATATCTTTTGAAAAGCTCCTCGAAAGCCATTCGGCCACCTGGGACAGACTCTGGCGACGTTTCACCATCGACTTTTATCCAAAAAGCGAAAGCGACAGCAACAGGACGTCGGAAATCCTGCACCTGTATACTTTCCACCTGCTCCAGACCACGTCGATGCACACCATGGATCTGGATGTGGGAGTTCCGAGCCGGGGATGGCACGGAGAAGCCTACAGGGGACACATCTTCTGGGACGAAATCTACATTTTCCCGTTGCTCAACCTGCGGATGCCGGAAATCACCCGATCCCTCCTCATGTACCGTTACCGGAGACTCGACGCCGCCAGGGAAGCGGCGAAAAAGGCGGGCTTCCGCGGAGCCATGTACCCCTGGCAAAGCGGGAGCAACGGACGGGAAGAAAGCCAGCTGCTCCACCTTAACCCCAAGTCGGGCCGATGGGTACCGGACAATTCCAGCCTCCAGAGGCACGTCAATGCCGCCATCGCCTACAACATCTGGCAGTATTACCAGGTGACCAACGATCTCGAATTCATGTCCTTCTATGGAGGCGAAATGTTCTTCGAGATCGCCCGTTTCTGGGCGAGCATCACCACATGGAATCCACAGAAGAACCGCTACGAAATCCTGGGCGTCATGGGACCCGACGAATACCATGACGGTTATCCCTGGTCGGACAAACCGGGGCTGAACAACAACGCCTACACCAACTTCATGGCCGTATGGATTTTCAACCGCGCCTTTGAGCTGAAACACCTCCTTTCGGAGACGGAATACGAGCAGCTGACGGAAAAGATCGGCTTGACGGAAGAAGAAATGGAACTCTGGGAGGACATCGCGTCGAAGATGTTCATTCCCTTTCACGGGGACGGGATCATCAGCCAGTTCGAGGGCTATGAGCAGCTCGAGGAATTCGACTGGGAGGGATACCGCAGGAAATACAATGACATCCAGAGGCTCGACAGGATACTGGAGGCGGAGGGAAACACCCCGAACAGGTACAAGGCCTCCAAACAGGCCGATGTCCTGATGCTTTTTTACCTTTTCTCCAGTGAAGAGCTCCGGGAGATTTTCGAGGAACTGGGCTATGACTTCAGGTACGAAACGATTCCGGACAACATCGAGTATTACCTCAAACGGACCTCCCACGGTTCGACGCTGAGCCGGGTTGTCCACGCCTGGGTTCTCTCGCGGGCCAACCGGAAGCAGTCCTGGCAGTTCTTCAAGGAAGCCCTCGAAAGCGACGTCGCCGATATTCAGGGCGGGACCACCCCTGAAGGGATCCACCTGGGAGCCATGGCCGGAACCACGGACATTCTTCAGCGTGCCTATACCGGCATGGAAGCACGCGGCGACATCCTCCGTTTCAACCCTGTCCTTCCGGATGAACTCGGGCACCTGCACATGCACGTCAGGTACCGGGGACATGCTTTGACCATCGACATCACTCCTGAAGAACTCACTGTGAAGGATATGCTGACCACCGCCAGCCCCATTCGGGTCGCCTTCAGGGACGAAATATTCGAACTGCCCGCGGGAGGCGGCAAGACTTTTACGGTCAAGCTGTGAAGGTAGCAAAAGGAGGGGCCCCGGCCCGGGCAGGAGCCCCTCCTTTTGCTCATACCTGGTTCCTACCGGACGTTCTTCACGATCTTGACGGATTCCACGTAGTTGATCCTGCGCTTTTTCTGTTCCGAAATCACGAAATCGTACAATTCATCCCTTGCCGCGAGCTTCTCGGCGGGCAGGATCCCCTTCTCCCTTACGAGCCCTTTTGCGACGGCCCGTGCAAAGATCGAGCAGGAACACCCCGTGCAGCGGCTCATTGATGTATTCCAGGTTTTTTCGTCGAAATAATCGAGCAGGTACCAGCTCCAGGTAACCTCATCGCTCCCCTTGAAACCGTGGACGTCGATTTCCATGACCGTCAGGTCCCGGTCACCCCTTTCGGGTTCCATCTTCCAGAGGGGGAAGAGCATGTCCGCCGCGACATCCAGCGGGACCACTTCCTTGCCGCCCAGGACCTTCGGATTTTCCTCAAAAAGGCCCATCGTCCGCAGAAGCCTCATCTGGTCCACGTGTCCCGGCCAGCGAAGGGTCATTTCGCCCAGATTTTTCGCCTTGATGTTTTTCGCAAGACTCCTGAGTCCGTCGGTATAAAAGGCCTCAAGTGTTCCCACACCCGGGAAATCCCGAAGATGCAGTCCCGATGTCGCTTCGAGCACTTCCTTTTTCCCGTCCTTGACGATCGTCACGGGTCTCGTGAATTCCTCGATGCAGTCCTTTGGAGACCAGGTCACCTGATAATTGAAAGGCGGGACAGCTTTCGTGGGGATTCCACCCACATAGATATGGGCATCCTCCACTTCGTCCAGGAGAGCAGCCCCCCGACCCATCAGGAAGTTGGACATTCCCGGCGCCACGCCCATGTCGGGAATCACGGTGACTCCCTTTTCCTTTGCCAGGCCGTCAAACTCCTCGAAATCCTCGGCCATAAAGGAAATGTCCACAAGGTTTTTCCCGAGGCCGATAACGGTCTTCATCATTTCGTAGCCGAATTTTCCGGGAACCCCCGCCGTCACGATATCCGCACCCTCCAGAACGGGGCCGAGGGCAGCGGCGTCCGTCGCGGAGGCGACGGCGGTCTTCACGCCGGGGTATTTTCCCTCGATGGCTTTTAGCGCCTTTTCGTCGAGATCGACGACGGTCATCTCGAAATCCTGCATGAGATCCGCCGTGATCAGCTGCCCGACCAGTCCTGCGCCGATTTGAACCGCTTTCATTCCGTGATTCCTCCTCTTGTATCGTGTATTCAAATATACTTTTCTCTATTATATACAATTTGGGGCCTCTGAAAAGCCTGTAGCAAGGGGTCACCATGGAATACTGGGGATTCAGGCGCTTGTCGCGCTTGAAAAGTTACGTAGAGGATTCACCGGAGAAAGTCCGGCGGAAAGGTCCTGACGGGAAATACCTGCAGGGATCGGAAAAGCGGCGGGGCCAATGAAGGGGCCCCGCCGCTTTCACGCCATCTTGAAGACCGTTCCCGCATCCCCCTCAAGGGCATCTACAGCCTTTTCGAGGGAGGTGATGATAGCCTTCTTGCCCGGAAAGGTCCGTGCGAAGGTAACGGCCGCCATCACCTTGGGCAACATGCTCCCCGGAGCGAAGTGTCCTTCCTCGACATAGCGGATAGCCTCGGGGACGGTCACCTTGTCCAGCGCTTTCTGGTTGGGCTTGCCGAAGTTGAGGTAGACCTTATCCACCTCCGTCAGGATCAAGAGAATATCCGCCCCGATATCCTCGGCGAGCCGCTCGGCTGCAAGGTCCTTGTCGATAACCGCCTCCACCCCCGTCAAAGAACCGTCCATGTTCTCGATAACAGGGATGCCGCCTCCACCGGCAGCGATGACAATGGTCGTATCCCAGAGCCTTCTGATGGAAGAAATCTCCACGATCTTCTTCGGAACCGGCGACGGCACCACGCGTCGCCATCCACGCCCGGCATCCTCACGCATGACGTATCCTTTTTCCTTCTCAATGTTGCGGGCTTCCTCTTCCGAAAAGAACGGCCCGATTGGCTTGGTGGGGTTTTTGAAGGCCGGATCATTCGGATCAACAACAACCTGGGTGACCAACGTCACAACCGGGACGTTCCTGTTTTTGTTCCAGAGGGCGTCCCTGAGCTTCTGCTGGATCTGGTAGCCGATGAACCCCTGGCTCATGGCACCGCAGACATCGAAGGGCATCGCAGGCGTTTCCTTGTTCTGGCGGGCGGCGATCTCCTGCGAAAGGACGATCCTGCCCACCTGCGGCCCGTTGCCGTGGACCACTGCCATTTCGTATCCCCTACAGCTCAGTTCCGCGAGATGCTCCACCGTCTTTTCGACGACCTCAAGCTGAGCCTCTGCCGTCGGCGGCATCCCTTTTTCCTGGAGAGCGTTCCCCCCAAGCGCTACCACCACTTTCGCCTTGACTTCCATGATCTCCTCTCCCTTACGGACAACGTTTTGTGACCTTCATATAATAAACCGGAGTTGCAGCATTGTTCAACTATTATCAGAAAACCTCTTCTGCAGAAGCTTTTGCCTCCATGTAGTTCTTGCTCGATTATTTTATCCTTCGGCCATGTTCCGGTTTCAGGGTGTCTCCTTCACTCCGTGTCAATAAAATAAACATTTTTTACGCCCATAGTTTATTCGCGGTCTTTTTGCCCTCATAAAAAACACCCCGGGTGCACAAGCCGCCCCGGGGTATAAAGACCACATGATCCGACGCATGACCTGCCTGTCAGAGGATCCCGTGTTGTTCCAGCATGCTTTCGAGTTGTTCGAGATTCATATACCCCTCTATCCGTTCCAGGACCTCCCCACTTCCGTCGAGGAGAAACATGGTGGGAACCACTCTCACCTTGTATTCCAGGGCCTGCTCCATGTTTTCATACACGTCGACAATCACGACGTCGATCTTTTCACCGTGTTTCTTTTCAAGGTCTGAAACCACCGGTTCCATCGCTTTGCAGGCCGGTCACGTCGGGGTCATGAATTCCAGGAAAACAGGCAGATCGGCCGCCTGTTCAGGGACAGGCTCCTCGCGCCGGCCTGTCACGTACATGACGCCTGCGACGACGACCAGCAGGATGGCGGCTCCAAGAACAACGCGTTTGACATTCATTTGCCCTCGTCCCTTCTTTGGGGAAAGACCTGCAGGCAGGTCTTTCGTTCAGGATTTCTCCCGATTATACCCGAGAGGGTTTTGTGAGGCCAGTTGTATTTCATTATGATCATCTATTCCCGTCGGATTGTGGCTTTAACACCTTCGTAACATTGCCGCTGCCTGAAGCGGCGGCTCCAAAAGGACAGGTCTGGGGAAATTCCCGTCAAAACCCCTCCATGGACCAGTTCTAAGAAGTTCCTGAAACCGAAGGTTTTGCAATACGCCGGATCCTTCTTTCGCATGGTCTGCAAGTCGAAAAAAGGTGTTGACAGTCAAAGCGCGGCTCGCTATACTACCCATTGCGCTCATCAGGATGAGCACGGGCGAATAGCTCAGCGGGAGAGCACCTGCCTTACAAGCAGGGGGTCATAGGTTCGAACCCTATTTCGCCCACCAAAGAGTACCTTTACAACAATATAATCGATAAACGCGGGGTTGTAGCTCAGTTTGGTTAGAGCGCCGGCCTGTCACGCCGGAGGTCGCGAGTTCAAATCTCGTCAGCCCCGCCACTTTCCTTTTCCCAATCGCGGCGAGATAGCTCAGTAGGTAGAGCAGCGGACTGAAAATCCGCGTGTCCCCAGTTCGATTCTGGGTCTCGCCACCACTCGGATACAGCAGATGAGATGCGGAAGTAGCTCAGGGGTAGAGCACAACCTTGCCAAGGTTGGGGTCGCGGGTTCAAATCCCGTCTTCCGCTCCATTTTTTTATTGCGGGGCGGCATAGCCAAGGGGTAAGGCAGAGGACTGCAAATCCTTTATCCCCGGTTCGAATCCGGGTGCCGCCTCCATTCGAAAAAAAGTTCCTCGGTAGCTCAATAGGCAGAGCGGGTGGCTGTTAACCACTAGGTTGCAGGTTCGAGTCCTGCCCGAGGAGCCAGTTCTTTCCAGGACGGCCAGTTCATCTGGCCGTCTTTTTTGTGGATGCATGGGCACAAAGGGGTTAATCTGGGATAATAACAAAGACACGCTGATCTTCGTACCTTCTGCACTTATGATGTCACCGGAAGGAGGAAATGCAAAATGCCGGCGTCGAAACGGGCTCCTGTTGCTCTTTTCCTTTTTCTCTTTCTTTCCTGGATTCTTTTCACCGGCCGGCTCGAATGGCCCGCCCTCGTAACCGGACTGATCGCAAGCCTGGTCATCACCCGCATCACATGGCGCATTTTCCTGCCGCCCGTCCACGCGACCCCGCGCCCGGTTGCACCTCCGATGCATTTCAGGCTCAGGGAAATCATGATCCTTGCCGGACTGTTCCTCTTCGATATCATCAAGGCAACCCTGGAGGTGTCAATCCTCGCCCTCAGTCCGAAGATCCGGCTCATGCCGGGCATTGTCCGTGCCGATTCAAAGCTGAAAAGCAAGACGGCCTTGGTCATTCTGGCCAACCAGATTACCCTGACGCCCGGGACGCTCACCGTCGACACGGATTTGGTCAATCACGGCCTTTTCGTCCACTCTTTGAACCTCAAGACCCTGGACGAATGTACCGTCTGCGAGCAGGTCGCAAAGATTGAAAAACTCCTGGGGAGGATTTTCGAATGATCCAGGTCGTGCTCTGGGGCCTTCTTTTGTCTGCTTTCGTCGGGTTCTGGCGCGTCGTGACAGGACCGACCATCCCGGACAGGATTGTTGCCGCCGATGCCCTTTCGATCCTGCTCACCACCATCATCGTGGTGCTGTCGATTCTCTTCGAAAAGGCCGTCTTCCTCGACATCGCCCTGGCCTTCACCGTATTGGCCTTTGCCGACGTGCTGATCATGGCCAAATACTTCGAACACGGGGAGCTGCACCGAT
>JBNGDE010000022.1:0-17820 GCA_049974925.1 Thermovirgaceae bacterium
TTCTACCTGGTATGCCCTAAGTCCGACAGACTCCTAGATGTTTTGGACAGCTGTGACTTCAGATTGAATATTTACCCCTTCGGAAAAGCTGCTCGCCTCACCCCCGCAGCACCTCGGGGTACTCCATGCCGATCTCCTGGGCGAGCTGGCGGAGGGAGAACCACTCGGAGTTCCTGAGGCGCTCGATGTAGTCGTTGGCTGTAGTGCGCATCTCGGGGATGGCTGGGTTGTTCCGCAGTTCCAAGACGCATTCGATGACAAGGGCCAGCATGTCGCACTGCTTGGTGAAGGAGCTCACTGAAAAGGAGCTGTCCATGGCAAGCTCGTCGAGCAGGCCACGGGATTCGGCATCTTTTCTCACACTGGGCGGCATGGTCTTTTTGATGACCTCCCGGTGCTTGTCCTCCACCTGGTCCCAGAGGGGGCGCTTCTCCGTGGCGGCGGTGAGGTCGTTGATCTTGTGCTTCACCGGGGTTATCACGTCGCCAGTGAGGCTTTCAAGGATGTCGTGGAAGAGGGAAAGCAGCACGGCGTCGAGCTGGAGCTTTTCGCTGTCGAAGACGCGGGGCTCGTAGATGCCGGCGAACATCTTCTCCTCGTAGAGGGAGTAGACCGCCGCCAGAAGTGCCACGGCGTAGGTGTGGGCCAGGACGCTGCTTTCGAGGCTCCGCTTGATGCGGTTCCAGCGGATGAGGTACTTGAGGTTCCGCACGGTGAGAAAGTACTCCTCGTAACCTGATACGACCTTCTCGTATTCCTCGTGACCGGGGATTTCGCCGATGCTGCGCCGTATTTCCGCTTCCCGCGCCTTGTAGGCCCTTTCGTAGATCTTTTTGTTGGTCAGGCACTCCTCCAGGGCGGCCCGCCGCTTGCAGTAGTTAAAGAGGTTTTCCACCCGTTTTGAGGTTTCGGGGTTTTCTTCTTCGAATTCCGCCCGGGCCTTCATGTAGGGCGAGAGCACGTCGCCGATGGGGCGGGGGAACAGGGGCGCGATCTTGCCGGCGGCGTGGTCTCTGAGGATGTCGTAGTAGTTCCTGCCGGCTCCCGGGCCTTTTACGGGGATATCCTCCAACGTTTCCACGGTGTGCCGTGGGATGTCCGAGAGTTCATACTTGGTGAACGACTGCAGCAGCGTCCGCAGGATGAGGTGCCGGATAAAACCGTCGTCTTCTCCCATTTCCCGGGCAACGGCGTAGCCCAGGTGGGCCACGTAGGCGGCGTTTTCGGCCTCCGTCCAGGTCTCGATGCGGGGAAGGAAGTTCCATCGCTGCATGCTCATGAGCATTTCTATCGCGGAAATGAAGCTTTTCGCCATTGTTGGTCACGCCTCCTCTTTATGTATCCCATCCATGCCTTATTGTAGCCGGGAAAAGAGGGAAGGCAAAAAGACCGCCATTTCCGCAGGGGGCTGGGGTCCATACCTACGCTTTTTCGGGTATGCGGCGCCTTGTTGGCCTACACTGGATGCGTGCGGTGCAGCTTCAAGGAGTGGATCCGTAAGATGCGTGACCTGGAGACCGTTCATACATATGGTGGATCCTGATAGCCGGAATGATGGGTCTATCTGATCGTGTTACACGGGAAAGCCGCATCTGCGACTTGTACTAACCGGGAAAGGAGATTGTCGATAGAGAGAGGAAAATCCTCATTGCCTACTATATCTCACTCCGGGAATACGAAAAAAGTTGCAGAATCCATCAAGAAAGTGACCAGCGGTACCCTTTTCGAGATCCAACCCGATTCCATCCTGAGTATCCAGCCGATTATAATGCTACCATACGGCAGGCAAGGAATGAAAAACAAAGAGGATACACTCCTGCTTTGAAAGATCGTGCCGGTGATATCAAGGTTTACGACATTATATTCGTGGGATCTCCCAATTGGTTCGGTGCCCCTGCGTCTTTTGTGGCTACTTTCTTGTTGGAAACTGACCTCTCCGGCAAGACGGTTGTTCCATTCTGTACTCATGGAGGGGGTGGTGAAGCGCACGTATTGAGCGGCATTGCGGAAAAGTGTCCGCATTCTGAAGTTTTAAAGGGACTGGCGATACACAGCAATGACTGCGGAAATGCAGAAGCTATGGTCTCGAAAGGGCTTCGTGATATAAAACTGGTGAGCTCGTATCATGCTGAAGAGTAGAGAGGATGATTTCAATATGGAAGCCAAAAAACTGGGATTCGGTCTGATGCGCCTACCCCTTTTGGACAAGGACGATCAGTCGAGCATAGATATGGATATGCTTATCGAAATGGTGGATACTTTTCTGGACAGGGGATTCACCTACTTCGACACGGCCCATATGTACCATGAGCATAAAAGCGAAATAGCCGCAAGGGAAGCGTTGGTGAAGCGTCATAAGAGAAA
The DNA here is from genome assembly GCA_049974925.1 of Thermovirgaceae bacterium. GTDB lineage: Bacteria > Synergistota > Synergistia > Synergistales > Thermovirgaceae > UBA1876. Next base: position 2,365 of record JBNGDE010000022.1, read on the forward strand.
CAGCTTCACCCTCGCCACCAAATTGCCCGTAATGTTTCTGAAGGCGAAGGAAGACCAGGAGCGGATTTTCAATGAGCAATGCGAGAAATGCGGAGTGGACTATTTCGACTACTACCTTCTTCATGGCTTGGGGATAGAAACTTATGAGACGGCCAAAGAGTTTGGCAGCTTCGAGTTCGTCAGTGAAAAGAAAAGACAGGGCAAGGTAAGGAAAACAGGATTTTCCTACCATGACAATGCCGAGCTTCTGGATGAAATTCTCTCTGCCCATCCCGAAGTCGATTTCGTACAGCTACAGATCAATTATCTGGATTGGAATAACGAGGGAATTCAATCCGGCAAATGTTATGAGGTAGCACGGAAACACGATAAACCAATTATCGTTATGGAACCTGTAAAGGGTGGAGCCCTCGCTGAAATTCCCGCAAAGGCGGAACGCCTCTTCAAGGAATATCATCCCGATATGTCGGTAGCATCATGGGCTATCCGCTTTGCAGCCAGCCTTGAAGGAGTGATGATGGTCCTGAGCGGCATGTCCGATATGAACCAGCTTCTCGACAATACCAGCTACATGCAGGACTTTCAGCCGCTTTCCCAAAAAGAGAGAGAGATCATCGATGAAGCAGTCAAGATTATAAACGAGTCGATAACTATTCCATGTACTGCATGCCGGTATTGTGTTGAAATTGAAAAGTGTCCTCGCAACATCAATATTCCCAACTACCTTGCCTTGTATAACTCGGAGCAGCAGACCACGAACAGGACACCACTGATAGTATACTATAACAACTATATAAAAACTTTCGGAAAAGCTTCTGACTGCATAGAGTGCAAGCAGTGCGAAAGGCTCTGCCCCCAGCATATTGAGATTACGAAATGGCTAAAGAAGGTCGCGGAAGTTTTTGAAAAAAGCGCTTTTTGATTTCTGGCGGAAAAGGCATAAAAAGCCACGCTCTTCTTATGAATATTAAAGAGAGCCTTGAAGAATTTTATGAGAAACTGTTAGGAGCAGGGTCTCCCCCTGGTTAGTGGAACCCGTACGCCGGGGCAGCAAAAAACGGGAGGTAACAGTCATTATAGGTTCCTCAAAAGAAGAGCCCTATAAGTGTCCCCTTTGCTGGAAAAGGGGGAAACTCCTCATTTTGGAAAGGCCTTGAACCAAAGTACGAGCGCCAGAGCATCGGGAACTGTAAGCGTCCCGGCCGCTTGGACGTCCCAAGTGTCATTGCTTGAGGAATTCCAAGAGGACGGATAATCACAGCACTCTTCGCAAAGAGTTCCTCAAACCTTACCAGTCAGGTACCATGAAAAGGGAAAATCAAGCCCAGGGAGGATTCAGCAATGAAAGTTATCGCGGTCAACGGCAGCCCCAGAAAGAAAGGGAACACGGCAACGATGCTTGAAAACGCCCTCAAGGGAGCTGCACAAGAGAGTGCGGAAACAGAACTTGTGCACCTCTACGATCTCGATTTCAAAGGGTGTGTCAGCTGTTTCGCCTGCAAGGAAAAAGGCGTAGCAAGCTTCGGCAGGTGTGCCGTCAAGGACGATCTGGCGGCGGTTTTCGAGAACATCCGAAAAGCTGACGCCCTGATTTTAGGGTCACCGGTCTACTTCGGTGACGTCAGCGGAGAGATGCGGTCCTTTATGGAAAGACTGCTTTACCCCTGCCTCGTTTACGAGGACAACGCGGAAAGCCTCTTTCCCAAAAAGATCCCCACGGCCTTTGTCTATACCATGAATATACCGGAGACAATGGTACCGGAATTGGGATATGAACGGATGTTCAAGGCCAACGAAGCGCTGCTGGAACGGCTGCTGGGCCCGTGCGAAAGCTTGATGAGCTACGATACCCTGCAGTTCGAGGATTACTCAAGATACGCGGCGGGCCGGTTTGACGCAGCCGCAAAACGGAAACGCCATGAGGAGGTTTTCCCCGAGGACTGCCGGAAAGCCTTTGAACTGGGTGCACGGATGGTGCGCTAAGCCCTAAACCACACCCGCGGGGGTCCGGGGGTCGAGCCTACACTTTTGACTATTTCGGGTTTTCGGTAGTGCAGGATCCGTTGATGCGCTTCATGATCCTGGAAAGGTTCCCGAGAAGGGTCTCGACCATCAGGTGGACGTGGTTGCTCATAAGGCAGTAAGTGTAGGCCTGCCCCCCTGACTCTCATGACCCCCCATGACCCTTATCGGGCCTCGAAGAGCTCGGTGAAGAAGGAGGTCATCGCCTCCCAGGATCTGCGGTCCGCCTGCTCGTTATACGCCACGCCCTTTGACGGGTCGTTGCCAGAAGCTGGATTGGTGAAGCTGTGGACTGCGCCGCCGTAAAAAATCATCTGCCAGTCGACGCCGCCGTTTCGCATCTCATCCTGGAATGCCAAAACCTGCTCCTGGGGGACGAGAGGATCGTCCGCTCCGTGGAGAACGAGCACTTTGCAATTTACGTTTTTGGCGTCTTCGGGGTTCGGCGTGTCAAGATTTCCGTGGAAGCTCACAACGCCGGCCAGTTCTGCACCACTCCTGGCGAGCTCCAAGACCGTTCCGCCTCCGAAGCAATAGCCTATGGCCGCCACCCTGCCGGGATCTACGAGGGGATGGCTCTTCAGAGCCTCCAAGGCTGCGTTCGCACGGGAGCGCAACGTTGCGCGATCGGAGCGGAATTTGGTAGCGAGGCTTGAGGCCTCTTCCGGGGTCTGTGCCCTTACTCCTTTGCCGTATATGTCAGCCGCCAGGACCACGTATCCCATCTCAGCGATCTCTTTGGCACGCCTTTTTTCGTACTCGCCGAGTCCCGTCCACTCGTGCACCACGAGCACCCCTGGGCGTTTTCCCTTTATTGTCTCGTCATATACGATATACCCTTCGCAGACCACATCTCCATCACGGTATTCGAAGACTTCTGCTCTCATGGCTTTGTCCCTCCCGTCGGTTGTCCCATAAGCCACGCTTGAGGCGATGATACCTGCGGCCGACAACGCTGCGAGAATCACAATCTTCTTCATAAGATTTCTCTCCTCCTTCCTTGATAAAATATTTTTTAAGATAAGTGGGCTCTCATATCCATCCCTTTTCTTTCCAATATTCATATTCGCCCTTCCATTCTTCTTTCCTGGAAGAGATTACTCCCTTGAAGAATTCCCGCTGCTTTTCTATGGTGGATAGCTGGTCGGGATATGCTATATTTCCCTTTACTGCTTTGGCGAGGTCGACCCCTAAGGTCTTTGCTTCCCCCTTCATCGCATTGAAACGAGACATCGGTCCGGAGACACCACCCACATATCGGGCGCCACAACTTCCGAGATATTCCTTTAAGCTGTGTCTTTATTACTTCTCGATTTTGAATCCGGCCTTTAAAAGGGCGACTTTCTTTAGCTTCCCACGGGCCAGCAGAGGATGGTCGAGGGCCTTCTCCGAAGCGGGACTCAAAACTCCGGAAAGTAAGCGATCGCTGGACGGGAAGATGAACCTTTGAATTCTCCTTCACATCTTTCAGAGGACCCGGAGATCCTTGGGGAAACTGGTCAGAGGTTGGCAACCATCAGGGGTCACCACAACACAGTTTTCGATCCTGATCCCTATCCTCCCCGGGATGTAGATCCCGGGCTCAATGCTGAAGGTCATCCCCTCAGAGAGGATCTGCGTGTTCCCCCGCATGATGTTAGGGGATTCATGGATCGCAAGGCCGATCCCGTGGCCTAGCCTGGTGTTAAAGTACTGGCCGTAACCCGCCTCCTCGATGACAGAGCGGGCCTCTCTGTCGAGAGACTCCGCAGTGATCCCGGGGCGAGCCGCGGCTTCCCCCTTATCCTGGGACCGCAGTACGACCTGGTACATCTCTTCAATCTCCCGTTCAGGTCTCTCGCCAATGAAGAAGGTTCTGGTCATATCCGAAAAGTAGCCGCGGTAACGGCAGCCGAAGTCCAGCAGAAGGGAGTCTTTCTCCTTGATAACACCCTCTCCACCGGCGTAGTGAGGCATGGCAGCGTTCTCTCCCCTGGCTACGATGGGCGTAAAGGCCTGTGAAGTTGCCCCGAAGTCGTCCATCAGCTCCAAAAGCTTTCTTCTGATCTCCTTCTCGGTCTTGCCTGGCTTGATGAAAGGCAACAGGGCTTCCAGGGCCCGATCGGATATTTCGCCTGCCTTCTTCAGGCAGGCGATCTCCTCACTGTCCTTGACAAGACGGAGTTCGCCAAGGGTGCGCCCTCCGTTGGCTATCCTCACCTTCTGGCGTTCGGCAATCTCTACGGCGTCAACGGCCATCACCGAGTCGTTGACGCCGATAAGGGCACCTTCACCGATACCGTGGTCCGAAAACGCCTTTGAAAGGGCCGGATAAAACCACTCCTCGTCGCTCCATTCGTAGACGGGGACCGAAGACGGAAGTCCCTCCTTATATTCCTGTGAGTAGAGCCTGGAGACCACGGCAAAGCTTCGGCCGTCGGCCATAAGGAAGAGGCCGTTGAACCTTTCCCCCGGGTGGGGGGCAAGACCGGTAAGGTACTCAAGGTCGGGGGAAGGCGCAACAACAAGAGCATCAAAACCGCTCTTTTTGATCAGCGGGTAGGCCAGTGAAACCCTTTTCGATCCGGGCATTGAGGAACCTCCTTTTTTAACGGCGTTTCTGGCGAGCCTGCCAGGCGTGAAGGGCAAGAGCAAGCCCGATAACCCCGTAAGTTACAAATACCCTGAAGTATTCTCCTATCATCGCGTCGCCGATGAGGTTCTTGCCTGCGAGTGGGGAGACGATAAAGAGCGTATGGAAAAGGAGGGTCCCGAGCAAGGCCTGTCCGATGGTTGCCTTGCTGACCGAGGCTCCCCCTATCAGTATGGCTGCGACGGCAAAGGTCCCGACCTGGACGTGACTTCCGTAGGTATTGATGTTGCCCAGGTTCTGGAGGAAGATCACCTGACCTATGCCCGCCAGGACGGTGGAAAGGATAATGGCCATAACCCTGATCTTGTCAACTTTTATTCACGCTACTTCCGCGATATGCCTGTCCTGTCCCACCGCACGGAATTCCTGTCCGAGCTTTGTCTTGATCAGGAAATGGATCGCTACATAAAGAACCGCCACGGCCAGCAGGGTGAAGACAGGTATTATGATCGGAAAGACCATCCCGGGGATGTTGATGCGGATCTTCCACAGATTGTCCAGGGCGTAGTGCATACTCTTGATGTCAAGGGTGTTCCTGAGCCCTACACCGGTCGAGAGAAGCATCGTCGGGACCCTGATGGGGATGAAGTTGCCCATGAAGTAAAGGCAGATAAGCTGGTATATCCCGTTGGCAAAAAATCCCAGAATTATCCCCGTGATCATCTCTTTGCCTTTTGCCTGGTTGAAGAGTTTGCCCGTAAGCCAGCCGAAAAGTATTGAGAGGGGAATCGAGATAAGGGTCGTCACGGCAAACCCGCTAAATCCGGCCATCTGGAAATTGGCTGTGGCGATGTACCCGAACTGTCCGGCCATAGCCCCCAGGACTATCCCGAAGTTGAGTCCCATTCCCGCAAGAATAGGTATTATCAGAGAAATGACGAGGAAGCTGTTCCGCGCCATTCGGGTGATAATCTCGTTGATCAGGAAGGGGAGACTCAGCCCGCTGTAATAGCCCCCAAAGACACAGAGGACAATAAAGAACAAAGGAACTATGTTCTTCCTCAGGTAATACTTCCATATACGCTCCTTGTAAGTTTTGACCTCGGTCTCCTGGAGCGTGAGTTTTTTTGACTGGTCCCTGCTGTCGGAGGTTAACTCACGTCACCTCCTATCTCCTTGCGGGTAAGGGCGTAGAGGATGATCCCGTTGCTGATGATTATCCGTATAACGTCGGCAATGTTGTCCGCCACGACAACGTTAGCTACCGGCATGGATACCACCAGTATGGACTGGAAAAGGAACGTTCCGATGATGGCATGGGTGACGGTAGCCCTTTTCAGGCTTGCCCCACCGATCAGGATAGAGGCCACGGCGAAGAACGCCATAAATAGTGGCGCCATGTAAAGCTGAATGAATCCGAAGCTCTGGGCATAGACCACTATCCCCACGGCTCCGAGGGCGTGTGAGATGGATGAGCCGATTATCCTGTATCGATTCACGTTAAGCCCGCAAGACTCGGCGAACCTCGGGTTCGATCCAACGGTGGAAAGGGCGATACCTGTCTTCGTCTTGGAAAAGACCCAGAGCGCAAGGCAGAAGAGGGCGAAGATCAAAAGAAGACCCGTCGGGACAGTCACCCCCAAAATATCGAAGGAAAGGAAGTTATCCAGAACCTTGCCGAGCCTGTCATGAAGGGCTATGGTTACCCTCAGGCCTGACCCTCCGTAGGGCCAGATCATCTCAGGGCTCTTGTAGGGGGCAAGGAACCAGAAAATGCACATCAAAGAAACGATGGAGAACCCGAAATAGGTCCCAACGGTCATCTCCTGCCCCTTTACCCTGTTGAGCAGCATCCCGTAGAAGAAACCTGTGATAGCACCAAGAATCGCCGCTACCCCTATTGAGAAGAAAAGGCCCGAAAAACCTGCCATGTCCAGTTCGATGCTAAGGGTAGTGGCCATTAAGCCGCAGGTTATCCCCAGGGGGAGTGCAAAATTCGGTCCCGTTCCGCTCTGTATTGAAGGTATCATGGCAAGGACGAGAATACCGTTCATCCCGAAACGGGTGAGGACGCTTGAAAGAATCTGGTCCATCGGCAGTTTCAGGAAAAGTGCAGAAGCCAGCAGGAACAGAAGGAACCCGAAGATGATAAGGCGGGCGACACCGAAGTCCCGGTAAAAGTCCAGAAACCTCTCCTTCAATGTCGTTTTCTCTGGTACAAGGCTGTCTTCCGGCATCAGGAGACCTCCTTCATGTGGTGGGTCAGCGCTCCGGCCATCATAAGGCCGAATCTTTCATTGCTGTCATCAGGGGAAAGTACCCCCTCGAGACGTCCATTGTAGATAATGGCTATCCGGTCGCAGACGGATCTGAGCTCGGCAAGTTCCGAGGAGGTCATGACAATTGTCACCCCGGCTTTCCTGTTCAGTTCCACAAGCAGGTTGAGGACCAGGCGTTTTGCTCCCACGTCAATACCCCTGGTGGGTTCCGATACGAACAGGACTTTTGGCTCCAGTGTCAGGGCTTTCGCTATGCAGACCTTTTGCTGGTTTCCCCCGCTCAGTCTCCTCGTAAGCTGGTCAGGTCCGGTGCAGCGGATGTCAAGGTCTTTGATCATCTTTTCGCTGTGTCACCTGGAAGCCTCGGAATCCATCAGCTGGATAATGCCTTTCTTCAGGAACTTGCCCTGGCTTTGCATGGCCTGGACAACAATGTTCATCTCTATCGATTCCTCCAGGAGCAGGCCTATGCCCCTCCTGTCCTCCGACACAAGAGCCGTTCGGCTGTTCAAAGCTGCGACAGGATTGTTCAGGGGTACAGGCTTTCCGTTGAGAATTATCTCTCCCGTTGCTGGATAAAGACCCATGATCCCGTTGGCAATGCCGATCTTCCCGTGACCGGCCAGGCCTCCGATCCCGAGTATTTCTCCTGGCGCGACATCGAGATTCACGCCGTGCACTTCTTCCCCGGGCATCTCGACATGGAGGTCCCTTATCGAGAGTAGAGGCTCCGGGCATTCAATGGCCGTTTCGCCCTTTTTTTCCCTGGCCACAGCCTTTATCTTCCTGCCGACCATTAGTTCGGCCAGTTTTCCGACAGTAGTCTCCTTCGGAGACATCGTGGCGACCTGCTCTCCGTCCCGAAGGACAGTTATCTGGTCGGAAACTTTCAGGACCTCGTCGAGTCTGTGGGTTATGAACAGAATGGAAATCCCCTGGTCTGCAAGGTGCTTTATCGTTTCAAGAAGAGTTTCCGCATCCGATTCCGTGAGGACCGCCGTAGGTTCATCAAGGACCAGTAACTGCAGGTTGTCCTTGTCCAGTTCACGAGCGATCTCTATAAACTGCATGAAACCGACCGGGAGGCCCGCAACCCTCAGCATCTCGTCTATACCGAGATCAAGCCTGTCAAGGGCTGCTCTCGCGTCCTTGCGCATCCTCTGGATGTCAAGGGTTTCCAACTTCTTGCTCAAAACCCTGCTTTAGAGGTTGGGCCTGGTCGGTTCACTGTTAAGTTTGATGTTCTCCATGACGGTAAAGCCTGGAAGCAGCATGAATTCCTGGTGTACTATTCCGATCCCGAGGGCCATTGCTTTCTCGGGAGAGGGGGAGGGCACCGGTTCACCGTTGAAGAGGATCTTGCCCTTGAATCCTCCCGTGCTCTGGATTACCGGCATCCCGAAAAGGATATTCATCAGCGTAGATTTGCCGGCTCCATTCTCGCCCACTATTGCATGGATCTCTCCTGGCTCGACGGTAATGTTCACACCCTTGAGGACCTTGTTGCCGAAATACTCTTTGCGGATATTTTTCATCTCAAGACGAGGTCCCGTCATCCGGAATCCTCCTTATTTTCAATTTTGACAGAGAAAGAGGGGCCGGAAGTTACAAGGCCCCGTCTTTCTCCTTAAGAGGTTTTTCAATTGATCCGATGCAGATGTTCCTCGTGCTATTTCCCGCCAAAAATGATGGACTCGCCCACTACGAGAAGGAAGTTATCAGCCTTCTCGCCGGTGTCCACGTTCTCGTAGGTCCTGAACTGGGATTCGCCGGCATGCTTTACGAGAAGTTTCTTCATGTGCTCCATGTCCACGCCCTTTACCTTCCCGTCGGCAAGGTCGAAGCCGTATTCAACGGAAGCATAGGTGAAGGCCATGTTGATGGGTATCTTCCAGGTGGCGAATCTTCCGGCACCACCTGCTTCGACGATCTTTTCAGTGATGGCTTCAAGGATGAACTCTACATCGCCGGCCTTGCCCTCGGGAATCTCTATGCCGAGAGCACCTGGATAGGCGTGGTAGGGGCTCGGGCAGCACTGCTCAGGATAGATCGCCCCCGTCATCAGGACGGACTTGATAAGAGGTTCCTGCATGCCGCAGTTGGTGCTGAAGAATGCGGTATCCTTGCCGTATTTCTCGACCTGGCGCGGCACGTCTTCGAGGATAAATTGCTGTGCTCCTGCTATTCCGGCATCGCCAGTCGGGTCTGGAGCGTTGACAAAGACCCACTCGATCCCGCGTTTTTCACACTCCGCCTGCATAATATCGCGGCGTTCCGAAAGAAGCGGATAGGACATGTGACGGGGGAAGGAGATATGAACGAAGGTCTTGGCGCCCATCTTTTCGGCAAGGTCGACGATGGTTACGCCACGTCTCGGGTTATCCGTCTCAAGGACTATATCAGCCTTCTGTGCAGCAAGCATCGGGTCCTCGTGGGGGACGATGTTGATGAAGAACATGTCTGGACGGATCTCCTTGACCTTGTCTACCGCTGCAGCACTCCCCGGAACACCCTGGACCAGGACGATGGCCTTGACATCGGGATCAGCGGCCATGCTGAGTATATGCTGGATCGTGGTCTCCTGCTCATCCATGAACTTGTCGGGATAGGTTACATGGACAATTCTGCCAGGGTATTTCCTGATCATCTCCTGGGCAGCCTGATCATCTCCTGGGCAGCCTGATACTCTTACTCACCCTGGGAAGTTGTGCCGGTCATGACACCAACCTTGGTTACAGCGAATGCCGCCGAGGCGACGGTGAGAGAGAGAGCAAGAATCAGTAAAAACGCAAAAACTTTTCTCATGGTATTTTCGTTCCCCTCCTTCTTGAAGAAGCATCTCTCCTTCTCCGGTCTATTGCCCCGGAAAAGAGCACCGTAAGAGAACACCCTTTGCGCCTGCTTTCCTCTCTCTTTTGGCATCTCCCCCTTCAGATCGCTGTCATGAACGGATCCCGCTGCTTAATTTGGAAGAAATAAAGGAAGCTATAGACAGGGAAATATATTTCAAATATATTCATTATGTACCAGAACCGCTTCACCACGTCAAGAGAGCCAGGGGGGGCGTACCTTGAATACGAGAGATCTGAACAACCGCAGCGGGTCCCTGAGATTTGTCGTGTACGACTTTTTCCGGGAGCAGATGAAAAAAGGGGTTCTTATCCCCGGTTCCCTTATCAATGTCAGGGAGATCAGCGAAAGCCTGGGGATCAGCATGACCCCCCTCAGGGAAGCTCTGGTCCAGCTCGAAACGGAGGGGTTCGTCACGATCATACCCAGGAAGGGAGTAGTGCTGAACGGTCTCTCCTTGAGGAAGATCCGGAATATCTATTCCATTCTGGGGGCTCTTGAAGCTGTTGCCTTGAGGGTTGCCTTCCCTTTTATCGACGACGTATCCGTCGAGAGGGCCAGAAGGATAAACGCAGAGATGATAAAGTGCCTGAACGATAAGGATACACAGGGATACCTCGCCAGGAACAACCACTTCCACGGACTTTGGCTCGACAGGACCGATAACGATGAACTACTGAGGCAGATAAGGGTCATGAAAGAGAGGCTCTACGAATTTCCCGGTAACGAAGACCTCATCCCGGAGTGGGAGGAGGCCAGCCTGAATGAGCACTGCGAACTCCTTTCCAGGATCGCCTCCGGTGACCTGGAGGAATCGGTGAGGTACCTCCAGTTCGTCCACTGGGATTATGAGAACCAGGAGCACTTCATCAGGCTTTTCTACGCACAGCACCTGGATTCTCTAGAAAAGAAGAGGGGAAATGTGATCATTCACAGTTGAGATCACAGCAGAGGGGATCAGGCCTAAACTTTTGACTACTTCAGGTTTTCTGCCAACCTCTTGAGCCCTTCCCCCAGGTCCTTGTCCCTTTCCATCATGTTCTCAAACCTCCCGCAGGCACAGTTTATGCCCGATTCGGATATTCCGTAAAGTGCCCGATCTCTTTCAGCTTCGCACCGCTGAACCGCCAGCAGAAACAAAAGTGTAGACCTGCCCCCTAACCAAAGGTCAGCCGGTTCCGTCCGGCACTCTTGCTTTCATAAAGCAGGGCATCCACCCTTTTCAGCACGCTCAAAGAAGTGTCTCCATCCTTGAAAACCGTGGCACCCATGGAAAGGGTGACAGAAATTTTCTTCCCCTGATGCAGGATGTACGAATTGGCCACCAGCATGCGAAACCTCTCTCCTATCCATACAAGCTCCTCACCTTCGATGTTCCGGATCAGGCCGAGGAATTCCTCTCCTCCCCAACGTCCATATACGTCGAAGGGTCTGCTGTTGCTGGTGAAGTTTCTTGCAACGTTTTTGAGCACACGGTCCCCGACATTATGACCCCAGGTGTCGTTGACTTCCTTGAAATGGTCTATGTCGATGAACAGGACGCCGAAGGGCACGCCGTAGCGCTTCCTCTCGGCGATACGGGTGGAAAGCTCCTTTTCCATGTAACGCCGGTTGGGGAGCTCCGTAAGGCAGTCCATCATCGCCAGGACCTCAAGTTCTTTTACCCTGAGCACGTAGGCTTCCTTGCCTGTAAGGTCCGTAAAGAGCTCAATGGCCCCCGTAATCTGTCCCTTTTCGTCCCGTATGGGACTGACGCGTACCGAAACGGGTTTCCTGTGTCCTTCCTTGTGGTGGAGATAGACCTCGGCTTCAGTGTTGCAGCCTGTCTTGAGGACCTCACTGAGAGGGCAGTCCCCCTGGCACAGGTTGCGGCCCTCCGCGTCCACATGGGTAAGGATGTCATCGGAACAGGGTTTCCCGACAACCTCGGAAGCCGGGAAGCCGGTGATCCTCTCGGCGGCCCTGTTCCAGTAACGGATGACCCTTTGCCTGTCGACGATATAAAGCCCGTCGTGCAATTCCTCCAGGACGTTCTTTACGAAGTCGTCATCGATATTCACGTTCCGTGCCCCCTTCCACCCATGCTCCTGACGATGCCGCCCAGGAAGATGAACCCCAGGGTCAACAGCCCCGAGAATGTATGAGCAGGTCTCGCTTTCTCATTGGACCTCCCGGCGGTACTCCATGTACGCCGCCGTGGCGTCGGCGGTTCCTCTGCCGAAAAGTCGTTCGATAACGTGAAGGCTCATGTCGATGCCGGCGCTGATTCCGGCCGAGGTGATAATCCTGCCGTTGTCCACGTACCGCTTGCCACGGAGGAGTTTCGTTTTCGGGGCCATTGCCTCGAAGTCGTCGAAAAGGGTGTGGTGTGTGGTCGCCTCAAGATCGTCGAGCAGCCCTGCCTTGGCCAGCACCATGGAACCGGTGCAGACAGAAAGGACGAGTTCGGCCTTTTGCGCCATGGCCTGCACCCAGGCGATGGTTTCGGAATCCTTCAGGACCTCCCGGGTGCCGCGACCGCCCGGAATGACGAGGATGTCCGTGACATGGAACCCGGGCAGCGCTCCGTCTGGCTGGATGACGATGCCGTGGACCTTCCGGATCCTTCCCCCTGTGGCGGAAGCCGTCTCGATCTCGAAAAGGTTCCATCCGCCAAGCTCGTTGGCCACTGAAAAGACTTCGCAAGGGCCAGCAAAGTCCAAAAGTTCCATGTCGTCGAACAACAAAAAAGCTACTTTCCTCTTCGCCATGGTGCCAGCCTCGCTTTCAGGAAAAGACTCGGAGATTTTCCTTCTGTGGCTCCATCTGTTGTCGGCTTCGTTTTTTATATGCTGATATGATAGCAAGCTTCAAAAAACTTGCAACGCTATTTTACCCAATTTTAGGCGCGCCGTGCATCCAGGCTCAGAAAGTCCCGGGTAAACCGGCGACACTGCGTAATGGAAAAGATCTCGTCCCGTCTCCGCTGGTGGTTGTGGGGGACGACCATCGACATTACCCTTATAATGAGGTTGTTTCCTGGAAACAATGCTTCGATACGAAGGAGGTACCGGTAATGATTGAAAGAATCGAGAAACTTCTTGGAAGTGAGGCGGAAAACCTGCTCGGGCACAAGGCAAAGTTTCCGGCAGATCAGCTTAACCTTCCCGGACCTGATTTTGTGGATCGCGTCGTAGCCGGATCGGACCGGTCGCCGGCGGTCATGAGGAACCTGCAGCTTCTTTTCAATACAGGCCGTCTGGCCGGAACTGGCTATCTTTCCATCCTGCCCGTTGACCAGGGGATCGAGCACAGTGCGGGAGCGTCTTTTGCGCCGAACCCGATCTACTTTGACCCCGAGAACATCGTGAAACTCGCCATCGAGGGCGGCTGCAACGGCGTGGCGTCGACTTTGGGCGTGCTCGGAGCCGTGGCCCGCAAGTACGCCCACAAGATCCCCTTCATTGTGAAGATCAACCACAACGAGCTTTTGTCCTACCCCAACACCCACGATCAAATTCTTTTCGCCGACGTGGAACAGGCCTTCGACATGGGAGCCGTCGCCGTGGGCGCCACGGTTTACTACGGTTCTGAAGAGAGCTCCCGCCAGATCCAGGAAATCTCCGAAGCCTTCCGCTACGCCCACAAGCTGGGAATGGCAACGGTCCTCTGGGCCTACCTCAGAAATTCCGCCTTCAAGACCAAAGAGGCGGACTACCATCTGGCGGCGGACCTCACCGGCCAGGCCAACCACCTGGCCGCCACCATCGAGGCGGACATCGTGAAGCAGAAGCAGCCCGTCACAAACGGCGGCTTCACAGCCCTGAAGTTCGGAAAGGCCCATGACAAGATGTACTCGGACCTGACCACGGACCATCCCATCGATCTGACCCGGTACCAGGTCATCAACTGTTACATGGGCCGCGCCGGGCTCATCAACTCCGGCGGCGCCTCTTCGGGGAAGACGGACCTGGCCGAGGCAGTGGCAACGGCGGTCATCAACAAGCGAGCCGGCGGCATGGGGCTCATCTCGGGCCGAAAAGCCTTTCAGAAACCTATGAAAGAAGGCGTCGAAATCCTCAACGCCATCCAGGATGTCTACCTGTGCAAGGAGGTCACCATCGCCTAGCCGCCAAAGATAAACTCGCCGAAACCGCGAGTACACATCTTGCGGCGAATTCTTTTCGGCCAAAGCCCCCGCAGGGAGTCGTGTCCTTCCCCCGGGGGCTTTGACTTGTCCTCAAAAAGGTTGTATGATTGCCAAGAATAAACACATGGAACAATAATTGAACCTTCGTAAACACACCCGTCTCGAATGAACTCTCGGAAACCGATAGTTCAAATACATGAAAGAGGTGAAACCATGGCACAGTATACGTCTCGAGAACTCATTGACATGGAATACGAGTATGTGGCCCATAATTACAAACCCATCGAAGCAGTCATCTCCAGGGCCGAAGGAATATGGGTCGAGGATCCCGAGGGACGCCGCTACATGGACATGCTCTCCGCCTATTCGGCCGTCAACCAGGGACACCGTCACCCCAAGATCATCAAGGCCATGAAGGACCAGGCCGACACCCTGACCCTCACTTCGCGGGCTTTTTACAACGACAAGCTGCCCCTTTTCGCCAAAAAGATGCGGGAAGTGACGGGGAAAGAGATGTTCATGCCGGCCAATACCGGAGTGGAAGCCGTCGAAGTGGCGCTCAAGACCATGCGCAAGTGGGGCTATTTGAAAAAGGGCGTGGAAAAGGACAAGGCAGAGATTATCGTTTTCGAGGAGAACTTCCACGGCCGCACCATCACCGTCGTGTCGTTTTCCGTCGACCCTGTCGCCCACGACTATTACGGGCCCTATACGCCGGGCTTCAAGATCGTTCCCTATGACGACCTCGAGGCCGTCGAGAAGGCCGTCACCGAGAACACCGTGGGCATTCTGGTGGAACCCATCCAGGGGGAGGCCGGCGTGGTCGTCCCCAGCGACGGATTCCTGAAGGGCCTCGAAAGGATCGCCAGGGAGAACAACGTTCTTCTGGCCATTGACGAGATCCAGACCGGCTTCTGCCGCACGGGCAAGACCTTCGCCTTCCAGCATGAAGACATTGATCCCGACATCATCATCATGGGCAAGGCCCTCGGTGGGGGCGTCATGCCCATTTCGGGAATTTCGGCAAACAAGGATGTTCTCGGCGTCTTCGAACCCGGCAGCCACGGTTCGACCTTCGGAGGCAACCCCCTCGCCTGCGCCGTTGCGACGGCGGCCATAGACGTTCTGTACGAGGAGAAGATGGCTGAAAGGGCCGCCGAACTGGGCAAGTACTTCATGGACGGCATCAAGGCCATGAATTCCCCCAAGATAGAACAGGTGCGCGGCAAGGGGCTTCTGATCGGCGTGGTCATGAAGGAATCCGCCGGGAAGGCCCGCAAGTATACCACGGCCCTCAAGGAGAAGGGACTCCTCTGCAAGGAGACCCACGACTGGATCATCCGCTTCGCCCCGCCTTTGGTGATCACGAAGGAAGAGATCGACCAGGCCCTCAAGGTGATGCGCGAGGTCTTCGCGTAGGATTTCGGAAATCATCGAAGGGAATCGAAAAGGACGTCGGGAAACCCGGCGTCCTTTGTTATTTCTGGACCACCATGCATCAATATGATATTTTGCCTCGATGATGTGATATAACATACCTGACCTCTTCAATATCCACGCCCCGACAACATGTCTTCCTTCGGCTCCGGGCGGAAAGAAGGCGA
>JBNGDE010000023.1:0-17619 GCA_049974925.1 Thermovirgaceae bacterium
GGAGCTCGTCGAGCTGGGATTGATCGACAGGGGACGGTGCCCCTTACATGAGACATTGCGCCTTCTGGGTCTTCGGAAAGGCAATCACATCACGTATGGAACGCTTCCCGCACAAAAGCATGACGAGTCTGTCAAAACCCAGGGCGATGCCACCGTGAGGGGGCGTCCCGAAGGAAAGAGCATCCAGAAAAAACCCGAAACGCTCGCGGGCCCTTTCGGGCGTAAAGGAAAGCACTTTGAAGATCCGCTCCTGGACAGATGTGTCGTGAATTCTGATGGATCCACCACCGATCTCGTAACCATTCAGGACAAGATCATACGCCCTCGATCGGACCGCATCGGGACGTCTTTCGAGGAGGGGCAGGTCCTCAGGTTTCGGAGCCGTAAAGGGATGATGCAAGGCGGTCCAACGTCTTTCATCGTCATCCCATTCAAGCAGCGGGAATTCGGTTATCCAGGCGAATCGCCAGGTGGACTCCTCCATCTTGCCAAGCTTTTTCCCGAGTTCTAGACGCAACTGCCCGAGTACCTTGTTCGCCTTCATGGGGTCGGTATCCGCAAGAAGGATCAGGAGGTCCGTTTCCCTGATCCCCGTCGCTTTGATAAGATAATCAGCCTCTTCTTTAGACAGGCGTTTCGCAAGAGCACCCTTTAGCGTATTCTCCTTGAGCCTGAAAGGAGCCACGCCGGAAGCCCCCAGCTCTTTTGCACGGAACTCGACATCGGCCTGTTCTTTCCGTGAGAGAATGGCACCTCCGGGAACACAAAGCCCCTTGACGGCACCTCCCGATTCCAGGACTTTTGCGAAGGCTTCGAAGGCTGTTTTGGAAAAGCCCTCGGAGAGATCCATGATTTCGAAGGGTATTCTCAGGTCTGGCTTGTCAGAACCATACCTGTCCATGGCTTCCCGCCAGGTTATCCGCGGAATTTCACCCTCGAGGACAACACCGAGGACGGCTTCGAAAAGGCCCTTCATGTATTCTTCGATAAGGCTCATGATATCGTTTTCGGTGATGAAACTCATCTCAATATCTATCTGGGTGAACTCAGGCTGCCTGTCGGCCCGCAAGTCCTCGTCACGAAAACATTTTACAATCTGGAAATACCTGTCGAGCCCCCCGATCATGAGGATCTGCTTGAAGATCTGGGGCGATTGAGGAAGCGCAAAGAACCGGCCCGGTATGACCCTGCTCGGGACCAGGTAATCTCTCGCCCCTTCCGGTGTTGACTTGGTCAGCATGGGGGTTTCCACTTCCACAAACCCCCTGGCGGCCAGAAAGTTTCTCGTGAAGTTCGCCGCTGCGCTTCTGGCGCGCAGGTTCGCCTGAACCTGGGTTCTTCTCAGGTCAAGATAGCGGTACTTGAGCCGTATGTTTTCATCGACCCTGCCGTTTTCCACCAGTTCAAACGGAGGGTGCTGCGCCATGGACAGGATGACAAAATCCTTGACGGCCACCTCCCAGTACCCTGTCTCCATGGAGGGGTTTTCCGTGCCTTCGGGGCGCCTCTTTACAGTACCCTTGACCGCAAGGACGAACTCGTTCCGAAGCATCTTGGCCTTCTCGTAAAGGACATCGCCGAGATCCGGGCTGAAGACGGTTTGTACGATCCCTGTATGATCCCAGAGCTCGATGAAGACAATGCCTCCGAGATCCCGCCTGCGGCGGACCCAGCCGTTGAGAACGACCTCTGTGCTTTCGTGACTTTTACCTATGAACCCGCAGTTGGAGGTACGTTTCCAACCTTCTTCGAAAATATCAGTCGTCATCGTCTCCGTTTCCTCCAGGTCTTGACCGGTCCGATCTTCAAACCAGGACCTTCTCAAGGAATTCAAGAGTTTCTTCCATCGTGAGAGACTGCTGTTCTCCCGATCCCATGTCTTTGAGCGTCACCGTCTTCGACTGAAGTTCATCATCGCCGATGACGCAAACGTATTTCGCCCCGATATTGTTAGCGGTCTTGAATTGTGCCTTCAGGGTCCGGTTCTGGAAGTCCATATCCGAAGAAAAACCGGCCCGGCGCAGCATCTGCATGACCTCGAAAGCCCTCGTCCGTGATTCATCCCCCGCGGAAGCCACGTAGACATCAATCGCTGGAGGAAGCCCGAAATTACAGCCCTGCTGCTCCATGGTCAAGACGATCCGCTCGACACCAGCTGCGAACCCCACACCCGGCGTCGGCTGCCCGCCGATGGCCTCGGCCAGATTGTCGTACCGCCCTCCACCGCAAACGGCGTTCTGGGCGCCGAGATCACCGGAAAGTACCTCGTAGGCCGTTTTTGTATAATAGTCCAGTCCGCGCACAAGACGCTTGTCGATGCTGAATTCCACACCCAAAACGCGGAGTCCTTTCTCAACTCCTTCAAAATGCTCGCGACATTCCTTGCAAAGATAGTCCAGGGTCTGGGGCGCATCTTCCGTGATAGCCCGGCATTCGGGATTCTTGCAATCCAGTATCCTCAGCGGATTCCTGTCGTACCTGTCTCGACAGGAAGGGCAAAGCCTCCCCAGGTGGGGTTTGAAAAAGGCTCTGAGCGCATCCCTGTAACCGGAACGGCAGACAGGACAACCCACGGAATTGATTTTCACTTCCAGGCCCCGCAACCCGAGGCGGCGGAATATTTCCAGGGAGAGGTCGATTACCTCGACGTCAACATGGGGGGTCTGGAGCCCTATCGCCTCGAAGTCCAGCTGCCAGAACTGCCTGTAACGGCCCTTCTGCGGCCGTTCGTAACGGAACATGGGACCCGCGCTCCAGAGTTTCACCGGCTGTTGCTGCTTCGCCATTCCGTTTTCAAGATAGGAGCGCACCATGGAAGCCGACAGTTCCGGCCTGAGGGTAAGACTCCGACCTCCCCTGTCGGTGAAGGTATACATTTCTTTTTCCACCACATCCGTCGTCTCTCCCACGCCCCTGGAAAAAAGCTCCGTATATTCGAAAACCGGCAGATGTATCTCCCTATAACTGAAATTACGGGCCACTTCACTGCTGACCCTGAAGACGTACGCCCATTTCCAGGATTCTGCGGGTAATATGTCGCGTACACCCCTTGGAGCCTTGATACTCGACATGATGCAACATCCTCCTTGACTTTGTGTAAAACCGCCGCCCTGCAGGACGGCAAACACATCCTGTTTGCGATATCGTTAAATTGTACCATCCAGGAAAGGCTCTGCAACGAGGACACAGGGGAAAAGGGCCCGCCCTCTCGGCAGGCCCTTCGTTATTCGGTGGTCACTATTGTTCTTTCCTTCCTTTTCCGTAAAGGCCTGTGCGGCGGCATCACGCCGGATTAACGGCTTTCAAGCTGAAACTTGATTGCTGTCCTTTCTTCGCCGTCTATTTCTATTTTGGCAAAGGCGGGAATGCAAATCAGGTCGATTCCGTTTGGCGCGACATATCCGCGAGCGATGGCAATCGATTTGATGGACTGGTTCACGGCACCCGCCCCGACTGCCTGAACCTCGACAGAACCTTTTTCCCGTAGTACGGCTGCTATCGCTCCTGCCACAGACTTCGGTTGAGAGTTTGCAGAGACTTTGAGCACTTCCATGGAAAATCGCCCTCCCCTTGCACTCCGTCTTTGTGTTCGGTCGTCCCTGGGGCATGACCAGCGCTTTATTGTGGTTACATTGGATATAAGTATACCTCCATGAGCCACTTCACATCAAGCCTTCAGATTTCCGAAGCATTTCAAGGACATAATGAACGATCCGTTATCGTTCTCCCGAAAGCCAGTTGACAAACTCCACAAGACCGAGCCGTCTGAGTAAGGCGATCCCGGGGGCCCCGTTTTCGTCCCAGTTCCGGAAGCGGTAGTATTCTTCAAGCTGCAGGTCAAGATCAGGCAACAGGTCCGCCGATCCACCGGACCCTCTTGCCTGGTTAAGAATCCTTTCGGGAAGGGTGTCGTCGGAACGTCGGAACCCCATCCCGGCATTAAAGATTCGTTTCATGTTGTATATTCTCTCGCCGGTCTCGAGGAATTCCCCCTGGCTCATGTCCCATCCGGTAATATCTTTGAGCCATTTCCGCATGGTCCCGATCTCGACGCCATTGAGAACGGCAAACTTGCAGATCTTCAGCGAATCAAGCATGCTTGAAAGATTCTGGAATTTCGCGGTCATAACCCCCTTGCCTTCGTCCTTGGTTCGGTCGCTCTTTTCAGGGTAGCCCAGTTCCGGGAATGCGGCGGACCGTTCCCACGGGTAACTGTAACTATTGAGGTGGCACGCGCCCCTGACAGAAGTTGCGTATCCTGATGCAAGGCTTTTGAAACACCTGGGGTCGTGGGCCGGAAATTCCAGGCCCTTTGACTGGATGGCGAAGGCTTCGGCACCTTTTCCGATTTTTTCCGCCGCTCTTTTCGTCCCTTGCCCCAAAAGGACCCCGATATCCCTTTTATTAGCGATCTTTTCGATCAATTCCAGCACAACCTCACCATCGCCCCATTTTATAGGGGTTTCGGTGTTCTTTTCCGTGAGAAGCCCCTTCTCGTACAGTTCCATGGAAAAGGCAATGACCGAACCGGTGGAAATTGTGTCAAGTCCCATCCTGTTGCACAGGTCGTTGGCTCTCGCAACAACATTGAGGTCATCGACGAGACAACAGCTTCCGAGCATGGCAACCGTTTCGTACTCGGGGCCGCCACATTTCCGGCCATTCAGGTCGACCACTCGCCCGCACCTTATCGGGCAGGCCATGCATCCATAGTTGCCCACCAGCATGGTCTCAGCCATTTTCTGGCCGGTGATGCCTTCTACAGCAGGGAAGGATCCCTCACTCCAGTTTTTGACGGGTAGATCGCCGAGCTCTTCTGCGCCTGCTGCACCGCCGGCCGTCCCGTAAAGGGTCAGACCTGCAGCCTTCTCTTTGAGAAGGGCGTTTTTCTCGCGGATCGATGAAATAAGCGAAGGTCTGTCCAGGACCTCTGTGGTGAAACTTCCCCGGGCGACGATGGCCTTGATGTTTTTCGATCCCATGACGGCGCCGGCTCCACCTCTCCCTGCGGCCCGCGCATCGGGGCCGTCATGGAAAATCCCGGCCAGAAGGACCTGGTTCTCACCTGCCGGACCGATACAGGAAAGACCCGTTTCCCCTCCGAAAATCCCGGACACCTTTTCAGCCGTTGCCATCGTGTCCAGCCCCCAGAGGTCTTCGGCATCCCTGAACCCTATGGTCCCGTCAAATACTATCAGGCACAGGGGTCTCTCCGACCGGCCCAGGATGATCAGGCCGTCGAACCCTGCGCGTTTGAGATGAAAACCGAAGGTGCCTCCAGCGTCTGATTCGAGGAAAGCACCCGTCAGCGGAGAACGGGTAACCACCTGATGCCTTCCCGAAGTAGGGATACCTGTTCCCTGGTAGGGGCCGGTCATGTAGATCAGCGGGTTCTCCGGCGCCAGCGCTTCCGTCCCGGGGGTACAATACTTGAGAAGGAAAAAGGTCCCCATGCCTGAGCCCCCGATATAGGTCCGCGCAAAGTCTTCATCGAACTCTATCGTCCTGGCCGTTCGATTCGTC
This sequence comes from Thermovirgaceae bacterium, assembly GCA_049974925.1. GTDB lineage: Bacteria > Synergistota > Synergistia > Synergistales > Thermovirgaceae > UBA1876. Next base: position 5,524 of record JBNGDE010000023.1, read on the forward strand.
ACATCGATCAGCGCAATTTTGCCGTTGTAACCATACATTCTGCTCCATCCCCCGTGCATTGACCCTCTTTGACACTCCGCTTTTATCCCGGTGCGAATGATTCAACCGCTTTCGACGGTTCCGACAAGAATCAGTCTGGCCCCTTCATAAAGGGCATCAGCCGGGCTCACCGCTTTCGGAGAGCCTTCTTCCATCAGGCAGACAAGCCCATCCTTTCTTTCGGTAAACGAGGCCCCATATTTCCTCTGGAGTTCTCCCAAGGCATCGCCCACGGAGGCCCCGTCCGCGAGAAAAAGCGTTTCTTCATCCTTTCCCGTGTCCTTCCTGTAGGGTCCGTGATACTTGACAATGACCCGCACGTCAAACCCCTCCCGGCGGACGACCTTTATTCCTGTGCCGTTCCGGAGCTTCTGAGCAAATGATCCAGCAGGTCCGCGCGGCTCACCATTCCGATAAAAGCCCCTCGAGAGACAACAGGTGCCCTCTTGAGGTTTTCCCGCATCATGATCATGGCGACATGGAAATCACTGTCGTCCACGTCGAAAGTTATCACCTTGCGGATCATGTATTTTTCGACAGGGTCTAGACTGATCCTGCGAAGACGTTTGCTGAACTGGTCAAAATCAGGCAAAAAGGAAGGATCCTGAAGGAGATCGAAGTAGCCCGGCAAAGCGGCCTTGACAATATCCTTCTCGCTAATGAAGCCCTGGATCACCCCGTCAGCGTCAAGCACAGGAACTCCGGTAATCCGGTGTACTGAAAGGACCTCTACAGCATCGCCGATGGTCGTCTCAGGGGTTAAGGCCGTCAGATCCCTGTCCATCAGGTCTCCGATTCTCATAAGCTCACCTCCGCCACTACATGGGCACGACGGCCTGTCGAAAACAGGTTGTCCCGCTGCTGTGCAAAGGATCCTGTCTCAAAAGACACCGCCGTAACGAATTACAACATAGATACTGCTGACCACGAGAGAGATCATCACGACCCGCATTCCCGTCTGCATGAAAGCCGAAAAAGTAATTCTCGCGTTCTCGCGTTCTGCCATATCCGCCACGATGATATTTGCCGCAGCTCCAAGATATGTTCCGTTCCCGCCGAGACAAGCTCCCAGGGCAAGGGCCCAGAACAGGGGTTCTGATGCCATGCCCAGGGTGAGCGCCATTTCATCGACGAGAAAGACAAAGGTCGCAGTAAAGGCGACATTGTTGATAAAACAGCATGTCAGCCCTGATATCCATAATACAGCCAGCAGGGCCAAAATGGGGTGCCCCTTGAGATAGGGCGCCGCCCACTCCGTCGCGGTACTGATCACCCCGGTATGCTTGAGTCCACCCACAACGATAAAAAGGGCCGCAAAAAAGACGAGCGTGGCCCATTCAATATCATCCTGCAGAACGGTCTCCCCATCCACGGGAATCACCATGAGCAAAAGCGCCGCACCGAAAAGGGCGATGACGGCTGCATCAAGATGAAGGAGATGATGAACCAGAAAGCCGAGAAAAACCCCAGCCAGGGCGATGGCTGTCTTGAAGAGAAGAGCCTTGTCCTTTATGACCCGGCTTTCGTCAACACGGGATATCTTTTCACCGTTGCCCCTCGCCCGGAACAGCACCCCCCTGTACCGATACATGAGGTAGGCCGTGACGACGAAAAAAACCATAACTGCCGCGGGCGCAAGGTGAACAAGGAAATCCGCGAAGGAAAGTCCGGCGAAAGAACCGATGATGATGTTCGGCGGGTCTCCGACAAGGGTGGCCGTGCCTCCTATGTTCGAAGCAAAGGCTTCGGTCATGAGAAAAGGCAGGGGGTTCACATCCATGAGATCCACCAGGGAGATGATGATGGGGCTCACCAGGAGAACGGTGGTCACGTTGTCGAGAAAGGCCGAGAGTGTTGCCGTTACGGCTGCAATAGCGAAGAATGTCAAGGGGACGTTGCCCCGGGTCAGCTTCACCGTCCTGATTGCGATGAATTGAAACACGCCGGTTCTCGATAGAACACCGACGATGATCATCATCCCCATGAGCAGCCCGATGGTGTTGAAATCTATGAAAAGCACGGCATCCTTGGCGGGCAGGACTCCCGTTACCATGAGGAGGACCGCTCCGAGCAGGGCCACCACGCTTCTGTGCCTGATGCCTGTCGCGATGGCAATAATGGTGGCAATGAAAACAACAATGGCAATCAACATACCGATGTCCATGGCAACCACCTTTCCCGGCACAAAAACACAGTATACGCACAAGGACGACGGCAATCAAACTCCGTGCCTGCACCAGGGCGCAGCCCCCGTCTTTTTTAACCGAAACACTGCGATTTTTTCCACCACCGGAGGTTTGACGGCATCTTCAGGAAATCCTATGATAGCAACACATTAAACAGTTCCACCGCCCGGACATTGAAGTGTGGGCTTCACCTGTCCCAATTGCCGGAAGGAGTGAAGTGGAATGAAAAGAACATCGAGTCATCGCATCACGGCTTTTGCTTTTGCCCTGGTTTTGCTGGCAGCATCAGCAATAACAGCTTTCCCGCAGGCCAGCCTGGCGGAAACTCCCGTCAGGGTCGCCTCGAAAATTGACACCGAAGGCGGCCTCCTCGGGCAGGTCATTGTCATTTTGCTTGAAAGCAACGGTATCCCCGTCGAGGACAGAACAGCCCTGGGTGCCACAAATGTCGTACGCCAGGCGATTATTTCGGGGGAAATCGACATGTACCCGGAATATACGGGAAACGGTTACTACTTTTTCAAGGGAACGGACCCCGAAATCTGGAAGGACGCGAAAAAAGCCTACGAGACCGTTGCCCGACTTGATCTTGAAAAAAACGGCATCCTGTGGCTGCAACCCGCACCGGCAAACAACACCTGGGCCATAGCTTCCCGCCGGGACCTCGCGGAAGAAGAAGGCCTTGCGACCCTCGAGGATTTTGCAGACTACATCAATAGCGGGGGCGACGTCAAACTCGCCTGTTCAGAGGAGTTCGCCAGCCGCCCCGATGTGTTGCCCGCCTTTGAGAAGGCATACGGCTTCCATCTTGGGAAAGACCAGTTGCTGATCCTTTCCGGTGGGAACACAGCGCAGACAGAACAGGCGGCCTCAATGGGAACCGACGGGGTCAACTTCGCCATGGCATACGGAACCGACGGAGGTATATCGGTACTTGATCTTGTGGTACTGGAAGACTCAAAGGGTGTCCAGCCCGTCTACCAGCCCGCCCCGATAATCCGGAAGGAAGTTCTTGAGGCCCATCCCGAAATCCGGGAAATTCTCGAGCCGGCATTCAGGAATCTCGACATGGAAACACTCCAAAGGCTGAACGGGCGAATTGCCGTGGAAGGACTTGATCCGGCGACGGTGGCTAGGGCATACCTGCAGGGACAGGGCCTCCTTGATTGACGGAATACCCCGCACCAGCCGAAGGCTCATGAACTCAAAACCGGTTTTCGTCGGCACCATTCTGGCCCTCGGAGGCCTTGTCGCCCTGGATTTTCTGTCGATACGGGCGACAAGGATCTCCGGCACTTCAGGCATCCACGCCCTGGAAGTGCTTTCCCCCGTCGAATCGGTCACGATTATCGTCGTCTATCTCTTTATGGCCGCGGCAACACTTTTTAAAACGCCCGGACGACATATCCTGACGACGCTTCTGGCCTGCCTCGGTCTTTTCCTTGTTGTCTTTTTCGGAGCGAGGGGAGCGGAAAGTGTTGCAGCCGACCTCCCTGCGGCAAGAGTCTTCCTTGCCTCCGGAGCCTGGCTGGGGATCCTGGGTTCCGCCCTCGTTTTCTCGGCTGAAAGCGCCGTTGTGCCGAACAGGGGATTCCGCTTTGGCACTACGGCGGTCCTTTTACTCTCCCTCGTCGTCATGCTTCTGACGGGACAGCTCGACAGCCTGTCAATCATGCGTGAGTACACCAACCGGTCCGGTCGTTTCCTGCAGGAGACCGTCACTCACATCACCTTGTCCGGGCTTGCCCTATCCGCAGCCGTTATTGTCGGCGTCCCGCTCGGATTTGTTGCCTTTGCAAGAAACCGTTTCGAAAAAACGATTTTCGGACTCACCAACTCGATACAAACCATTCCAAGCCTGGCACTGTTCGGGCTTTTCATCTCACCTCTTGCCTGGCTCTCGAAAACGTCTCCTTTATTGGCACGCATGGGGGTAAAGGGCATTGGATGGACTCCCGCCCTGATTGCACTGAGCATGTACGCTCTCCTTCCCGTGGTGCGCAACACCTACACCGCTTTCAAGATTATTGATGACGCCGTCATCGACGCCGGGAAAGGAATGGGCATGAACAGGCGCCAGCTTTTTTTCACCGTCGAGCTTCCCGTCGCGCTTCCCGTCATCCTCGGCGGCATACGCATCGCCGGAGTACAGACCGTGGGCAACACTGCTGTCGCCGCCCTGATCGGGGCAGGCGGCCTCGGCCAGTTCATCTTCCAGGGTCTGGGTGAAGCCGCTCCGGACCTTGTCCTTTTGGGCGCCCTTTCAACAGTTGCCCTCGCCCTGGTCGCCGACGGCATATTCAGGGCACTCGCGGAAGCAACCCGCCCGGGAGGATTGAAAAAAGGAGCGAAGTGACGATGAAAAGGGGTACCCGCCGCGGATGGATCACCCTCTTCGTTCTCTGTTCGGCTTATGCAGTACTCGTTTATTGGGAGCCGGGATGGGAAAGGGCGCTGCAAACCCTTTTCCCTGAGGAAACGGTCCATTTATATGCACGGTCAAACCTGGCAGGGCTCGTTGCTGAACATGTACTTCTCGTTCTCTTTGCCTCCGGTCTGGCGACGTTCGCAGGAGTGGCAACGGGGATTTTCGTCACCCGAAAGGCAGGGCGTCCCTTCCGCCCCGCCGCGGACGACCTCTCCTCAATCGGGCAGACCTTTCCGCCCGTCGCCGTCCTGGCGCTCGCGGTACCCGTGACGGGCTTTGGTTTCAAGCCCGCGGCCCTGGCCCTGTTTCTTTACGGCGTCATGCCCGTTTTACGCAACACCATCACGGGACTTGAATCCGTCGCCGAAGAAACAAAAGACGCCGCACTGGGGATGGGCATGCGGCCCTGGCAGCTCCTTTTCCAGGTAGAGTTACCCCTGGCTCTCCGTGTTATCATGGGCGGTGTCCGGACAACGACGGTCATCAACATCGGTACGGCGACAATTGCCGCCACCATAGGTGCCGGGGGGCTTGGCGCCCCGATCGTTTCAGGGCTCATTGGTCATAACCCCGCGGTTATCCTCGAGGGCGCCGTCGCGACGGCGTTGCTTGCGCTTCTGGCCGATGCCATACTGGGGCAGCTGGAACGGAGCCTTGGCTGAAATGCAGCATAATGAAAAGAAAGGGGGAAACGCCCATGAACGAAGAGAACAGGGCGCAACAGAACCTGGCGGTTCTCATTGATGCCGACAACACTTCGCCGTCGATTGTCGAGAACCTTTTCGCCGAAATCGCGAAATACGGAATCGCCAGCGTGAAAAGGATTTACGGAGACTGGACGTCTCCTTACCTGAAAGGCTGGAAGGAAGTGCTGCTGAGCTACGCCATCCATCCGATACAGCAGTTTCACTACACCGTAGGCAAGAATGCCACGGACAGCGCCATGATTATAGACGCCATGGACCTGCTTTACTCGAACCGCTTCGATGGCTTCTGTCTGGTGTCAAGCGACAGCGACTTCACACGTCTTGCCACCCGGATCAGGGAAGGCGGGATCACCGTCTACGGCTTCGGGAGCACAAAGACCCCGAACGCCTTTGTGAGCGCCTGCGACAAGTTCATTTACACGGAAATTCTCATGAAAGAGGCCACCGAAGAACCTCAGGCCGACTCGTCGCGACCACAGACCCGTCCGCTGAACTCGAAGGAACTCAAGAAGGACGAAAGGCTTGTCGCTCTTCTCGAAAACAGCGTCGACGCCGTTGCGAATGAAGACGGCTGGGCCGCCCTCGGAAGTGTGGGACAGCATATCTCGAACCAGTCCCCGTCCTTCGATTCGCGAAACTATGGCTACAAAAAACTGAGCACCCTCGTGAAGGCCATGGACATGTTCGATGTGGAGGCCAGGGACATCGATGAGTCGGGCAACAAGGCCATATACATCCGGAAGCGCCAGACGAAACAGCCGGCGCGGCGGAAACGGACAGTGAAAACGACGAAGAAAAAAGACTAGAGTACCTTACCCCCCTGAGGCACCGGTTCGAGCTTTCCGGATTCCTTCCGGACGGGGGGAACCTCTCCGTCCGAGGCTTCGAGAAGCCTGTCGCGCCACTCTGCCGCCTCGTCGACATCACCGAAGTCAAATCTCCAGGGATCCCTTTCTCCCTTTACCTTGAGTTCGAGCACCTCCAGCTCGTCGCTCCCGGCTTCAGAAGATGTGATGCAGGAAATGATGTCCGCGAGACGATGGACCCGGAAAGGATGGCTTGAGCCGTCCCTGAGGGCAAAGGTGCCCCTTTCCCGGTCGAGGAGGATCACCCTCCCGCCTTCATCCTGCAGTTCTCCTTCCCCGGGAGCGAAGCCTTCCACCAGAGAAAAGCCCCTGTACTGTCTGGGCGGGTCGGAATCCTGCAACAGCCACCCCGTTTTCCCGTTCTTTTTGTCGATCAGAAACCAGTCCCTGATGTTGCCCGGTATCTCTTCGGCATCAAAGACGACCGTACCGGCTCCGCGTCTGATGTAACAGGCGCTTTCAGGAAGGAATCCCCGGAGTTTCGAGAAAAAGACCTGTTTCTTCTGCTCCAGGAAAAGCCACGAGAGGTTTCTTTCCCTGTCCGACAGGATGACGCCATCGGGAGGCACGTCAAAAAGCGTTTCTGGTGAAAAATCCCTGATGACCAGATGGCGGTGGTGTGCGGGGAAAACAGCCAGGAATTCCCCCGAGTCGGGCCGATTGACCCGGGCCATCCGGACGAAACGCGTCAGGTTGAAATCGATTCCGTAAAGTCCCAGTCTCGACTCGATATAGCGGCGCGCCTTACTCCGGAACCGCTTGTGATCCACATACGCATAGACAAGTAACGCCGAAAAAAGACCGACAATGAACAGGAACATGTGAAACAGCCCGGTCACCCCATTACCCTCCTCGTTGTATTGCTTCCGGTCATAGAAGTTTGGTCTTACCGGAACCTTCCGGCTCTTTTGAGGATCTTTTGTCCGGCGCCGTCGGAAAGGCCAAGAAAGGGCAGGTTCTCCCGCGCTTTTTCCACGCTTCCCCAGCCACCCAGATAACCGTTGACCCTTGCGGCCGCCGTCGAGAAGACCAGGTCCGCAAATTGCGGATACATCTTCCGAAACTCTTCGAAGATGCCACGATCCCCCTGAAGGTAATATTTCTGGTGATAGTCTTCGGCGGGATAGAACTCCCCCGCCGGTTCGAGGGGCGTGTCCACGGCCTTTTCGCTTTTTTTCTCTAACTCAAGTCGGCTTCGTTCAGCCGCCAGCCTCTGGGCCTCGTCTTGATACAACAGCACCGCCCGGTACTGGCGGGAAAAGGACTTCGCGAACGGGTCATGGTTGCTCCAGAAAAATTCCAGAAGCTCTCCATAGGAGATGACCGACGGATCATACCGCACGCGGACAGCCTCACTGTGATCACCGATCCTGTGATAAGAAGGATCCTTTGCAGTTCCTCCAGAATACCCGACTTCAGTCGAGACAACTCCGTCAAGACTCCCGAACAGGGCGTCAGGGCCCCAGAATCAGCCCATGGCGAAGGTCGCCGTCTCGATGATTCGGTATTCCGCCCTGTCGATGGGGGGAATCTTCATCGGCCCCTCAACTCCTTTCCCGCAGGCTTTCGAAACATTGAAGCCACAGGAGGCAGCCAAAAACAATACCAAAAACATGATTGAGAACGCCTTTTTCATGCCCCTGTCATCCCTTCCTTGTCACGGCCGGGCAACCTTTCGCTGGAGCTAGCCTCCGAAGGCCGAAAATTCCGTGACCAGCGTCCCGGGGGTGAATTCTCCAATCTTCCGGAGGGCGAGGAACACTCCGTCCACGTAAACAGAGCTGGAAAAATCCTGCACGTTGATCCTGATGACCTCATCCTGACGCCCCAGGACAACCTCATGCTCAGAGTAGGGCCCCGGGTAGGGCAATCTCTGGGAAAGTATCTGGACTCCCTGCTCGGTCCCGCCCAGAACGCCTGGAATAATTTCCTGGCTCTGCACCTTCCCCTGCGGTCCCTCTGAAAGGGCCCTGGCCAAAGTCACCGCTGTGCCGCTGGGCGCATTGGCCATCCGGGGGGGATGCCTGTCGACCACACTGGCATGAGGATAATGTTTTCTCGCGGTCTTCAGGAATTCCAGGAGAAGGTTGATCCCCAGGCCAAAGTTTGAGATCACGGCCCAGCGGGTACCGCTTCCGCCCGCCAGTTCTCTGGCTTCATCGAGCATCTGCTTGGTGAACCCCGTGGTTCCGATAACAGCGTCAACTTTCGCCGCTGCATAAACCCTGAGGTTTTCCATAATGATTCGAGTGGACGTGAAATCCACGACCACGTCCGCCCTGGATCTGTCGAGCCCCTTTGCGAGGTCGCTCGTTCCATAGACGACATCGCCCTTTTTATTCCGACCGAGTTCCGCCCCCTCCTCGGTACAAAACCCGCCCGCCAGGTCAAGATCCCCGCTTTTTACCAGGGCCTTGACCAGCTGGCTCCCTACATTCCCGGTGGCACCTGCAACAAAAACCCTCCTCATGTTTGCGTCCCCCTTTCCGTTGAAAACCCCGGCAAACGAAAAGAACCGGATTACCGCCTTTCACAGAACTCCGCGGTTCTGTTGTCCTCGCCCAAAGGTGGTGACATCTCCATGATATCCACAAACCATCCACGTTCCGTCCGTCCCGCTCGGAAGAATCGCCTCGGGAGAAAAAAGCTCTTTATCTGCAGGGCGCATTCTCCTTTGTATAAAATCCCCCGTTTGTATAAAATCCCCTGTTTCTTTTCCACTTCCCGGAATCATCATACATGAGAACAAGCGCCTCCGACAGGCGGGAAACAGAAATTCCGTTCAGCGGGTTGATCTGCTATGCTGTTTTGAAAGGCTGTTTGCTAAAACCTGATTTGCCCCAAAGGAGGTCGCGCCCATGCACCAAGAATGGATGAAGGAGCTGCTGGATGCCGCAGTCGACAATGGCGCAGGCGGCAGAAATGTCTCCTGGAAGACATGCCGGGAACTCGCAAGGCGCCATGAGGTGCTTCCACGTAAAGTCGAAGCCTGGGCTTGCCGTCAGGGGATTTGCCCTTCCCGCTATGAACGATCCATAGGGACTCTGGGCCTGGACGGCCAGGCAAGGCTTCTTGATTCCACAGCAGCTGTCGTGGGCTGCGGCGGACTGGGTGGGCTCATCGTGGACCTTCTGGCCCGCTCCGGCGTAGGAAAACTTGTCCTCGTCGACGATGATGTTTTTACTGACAACAACCTGAACCGGCAGCTGCTTTCAGAAGAAGGTCTCATCGGATCGCGAAAGGTGGATGCCGCGGCCGCACATGTAGCCTCCGTCAATGGGGCCGTCGAAACAATCCCCGTTGCCGAACGCCTCACTGACAAAAACGCTCGGTTTATACTCACCGGTTGCGACATCGCCGTCGATGGTCTGGACAACAACTCTTCCAGGGAGATTCTGCGGCGGACCTGCAGGGATCTGAAAATCCCGATGGTCCACGGTGCCATCGGAGGATTCTGGGGACAGGCGACGGTTCTGTATCCCGAAGATAATGCTCCCTGGGAAGCAACGGGCGGAGCCGAAAGGGGCGTGGAAACCAGCCTCGGCAACCCGCCCTTCACGCCGGCTTTCATCGCCTCCGTTGAAGCCGCCGAAGCCATCCGCTTCCTCGCTGGCGTGGGGAAGCCCCTGCGTGATTTACTCTGGTGCGATCTCGGAGTGCACGATTATTTCAGGATCCGGCTGGGAGACCTGAACACCAAAGACTAGTGCCGGAACTGAAGCTTGTAGGAAAACTCCTGGGCGGCGTCTTGCAGCAACTGGATCCAGACGGAAACCTTCTGCATGTTTTCCTCGTTCCGTGAAGCGTTCATGGCGAGGCAGGCCGAGACAGATCCGCTCTTGTCGGTGATGGGTACCGAAATTCCCATGACCCCGAGGCTGAAGGTCTGGTCTTCCACACAATAACCCTGTTGACGTATCCTTTCGTAATCCTCCAGGAGTTCCTCCCGGTCCGTAATGGTATAGGGCGTTCGCTTTTCGAGCTCCGTCTTGTCAAGAACCTCATTGATGACGTCAGGATCCTGAAAGGCCGTCAACAGTCTGCCCGAGGATCCACCATTGACGGGGAGGCTCTGGCCGATAAAGTCGTTCATTTCGTACAAGGCACCCGGTCGCGTCCGTTTGCACACGACGACAACCCTGTCCCCTTCCCAGACAGCCACATAGACTGTTTCATTGATGGCCTGGAGAAGATGATCCAGTATGGGACCCGCGATTTCTTCATACCCGATGTAACGGCTGTAAACCTTGCCCAGCCGGAGACTGATCGGACCAAGGTGATATTTTTTCGTGGATTTGTTCTGAACGACAAAGTGTTCGCCCCTCAACTCCTGTAACAACTTGTACAGACCGCTCTTTCCGATGCTCATGTGTTCGGAGAGCTCCGTCAGGCTGTATTCAAAGGGGGGTTCCGCAAGGGCTTTCAATATGCGTAATGCTTTTCCGAGACTGGACATTCTTTTTCCTCCATGGTATTGATGTTCCCAATGTAACAAATAAAAGCACCCTTGCAAAATTTCGTGTCCTCAAGGGTGCTGGCTTCACAACTTTTGAGGCGCTCACACGTCCCCGTTGCCCGACGGCATTATCATGCCGTCGTTTCATCCAGATTCATGATTGTGAAATTTCACGATTTGTTTGCAAAGATGAACCGATTGCTTGTTTTCGGCGGGATCAGGGTCCGGACGGCTTGTCTCGCCCGGGAATCACAGATTTGCAGGGCACATTGGTCTGGCATAACCCGCAGCCATATCCGTGGAGGCCGAATTCTCTCATGGAATACTCCTCGATGACACCATGGCAATAGGCATTACATGCCGACTTGTCATGCCCCTTCCAGGATATTGCTCCCGCCGGACAACGGTCTATGCAGGCAGTACATGAACCGTCACGGTAATACAGGCAATATTCATGATGATCCTTGTAAGGTCGCATGTCGCGCTCAAGGGAGATTTCTGCAATGACCGACCCTATGCGGACAGCCTTCCCAAGGGGGGTAATAAGCCCGTCGCACAAGCCGAAGGTGCCCAGTCCTGCGGCATAGGCGGCATGCCTTTCGGACCAGGTGGATGTTTCCCATCCAAAACGTTTCCAATGGGCCGACAACATGGGCGCCATGGCCCGGACCCCGAAACATTCCAGCCATTCTACAAGATCACGCCTGAGATTTTCGTTCATCTGTTCTCCGAATATCCTCGAGCGGATCCAGCTCTCTGAGGGAAAGTTCGTTGCACGTCGGTTCTCGTTTTTTGTACGTTCTGTCTGCGGAAGGATCCATGCAATGACGGACAAATCTTCGGCTGCTCCACCCCATTCCGGGAAATTTTCCCTGAAAGCCTCGGCGGGAGTCCAGTGATGCAAGCCGATATGTTCCTTGTAGTCTGTGAAAATCATGTCGTCTCCCGCCGCTATCCCGATGATCGGGACATCCCAGGCAGGCAGCCCCTCAGGAACGTGAAGGGTGTTCCGTGGCGACTCCAGAACGTATTCGGCAATCCACTCTGCTATTCGTTTTCTGTTTGGTTCTCTGTCCATAAAATACCCCTTCCTATTCGCCGAGATCCGCCTCTGGTGCATCCCTGTGAAGAACACCCCGCAAGCGGACAGTACACCCGATGTGTTCGAGGTTTTCGGCAAGCATGTCGAGGGCTTTCCCGACATCAGGGGCATCCTGCTCTTCCGCCGCATCGACAATGAAGACCGCCCTGCGTGTCGACGGGGTGACAACACATTGCCTGTTGTCACGGTGGTTCCACAACCAGCAACAGATCTTCGTATTATCGGCGTACACGATATGACTTTCCTCGACCTGAACGACCTTTTCCCCGGAACCGAGAGGAAGGAAAACGTCCCCTTTTCTCCCGAACCTGA
>JBNGDE010000024.1:0-15840 GCA_049974925.1 Thermovirgaceae bacterium
TCCATTCCGGAAAGGCAAGGCCCATGTTCCGGAGGGCGACATGCCTGCGGGGACCGTATGCCTCAAGAAGAACAGAAAGCACGGCAGCCGCAACCCTGGCGCGGATTCCAGGGGCAATAACCCGCCGGAGGCCTTCAAGAACCCTGCATTGCCATGCCAGAGCGGGTCACCTCTTTCATCCCGTAAATACTTGCAGCCTCTTTTAAATGCATCGTAACAAGCTTCAGGAACGGAGCCTTTCGGCAATATGGAAACGTTTCTTCCCGAGCCTGAAGAAAAGGAACTTGCCTTCAAGATAATCTTCCGGGGCCAGTAATATGTCTTCCGATTCGACTTTCCTGCCGTTTAGCATCACCCCGCCGCCGCGGATCAGGCGTCGGGCTTCGCCCTTGCTTTTGCAGGCCCCGCTTGTCACAAGGGCTTCTACGACACCTTCCGGTTCTGTATCCAAAAGGCCCGAGGGAACTTCTTCCCGTAAAACGGGTATCATCTCACTGTCCAGTTCCGCGGGGTCAAAAGCACCCCCGAAAAGGATCTCACTCGCCCGTTTCGCCCTGGCGACCGCCTTCTTCCCGTGGACTGCTGACGTGACCTCCCAGGCGAGCACACGCTGGGCTTCACGTTTGGATGGGTCCTTCCTGTGTCCCTCGGCAAGCGAGGCAATATCGGGCAAGGGCATGAAGGTGAAGAGCTTCAGGAATTTTTCCACATCCCTGTCATCAGCATTGATCCAAAACTGGTAGAACTTGTAGGGCGAGGTCCGTTCGGGCGAAAGCCATACTGTTCCTTCTTCGGTTTTCCCGAATTTCTGGCCCGAAGCGGTCAGAAGCAGGGGATAGGTAACACCGAAGGCCTGCCCGCCTGTTTTTTTTCTGATGAGGTCGATGCCGGCAATAATGTTTCCCTGCTGGTCGTTGCCTCCCATCTGCAGCTTGCAGCCGATTTCCTTGAACAGATGATAGAAATCGTAGGCCTGCAGGAGCATGTAGGAAAACTCCGTGTAGGAGATGGATTTTTCCGGATCTTCGAGCCGGCTTCGAACGTATTCACGGCCGATCATGTAATTCACCGAAAAATGCTTTCCCGTGTCCCTCAGAAAATCGAGGAACGACAGCTTGCCGAGCCAGTCATAGTTGTTGATGATCATTGCCGAATTGGCTCCGCAGTCGAAATCGAGGAACTGTTTGAACTGTTCTTTTACGGTCTCCATGTTTTTCTCGACCTGCTCCAGGGTCAACAGGTTCCGTTCCTTGCTTTTTCCCGAAGGGTCTCCGATAAGGCCCGTCCCGACCCCTGCGATGGCTATCGGCCGGTGGCCCAGCCGCTGCATCCAGGACAGTCCCATGATCGGGATAAGATGCCCGACATGAAGGCTGTCGGCGGTGGGATCGAAACCGACGTATCCGGTGACCATTTCCTCGTTGAACAAGGCGGCCAGTTCGCCAGGGCTGCTGCACCACTCGACGTTGCCTCTTTCTTCGAGAACGGAAAGGGCGTTTTCAGGCATTTCCCGTACCTCCTTGCGCTGCTTTAAGGATGAGATCTTGAAAACTTTTTTTATCGAGTTCCCTTATTGTCCGCCCGCCATAACCTGTTGCCACTGGATGCGACCCTTTCTGTAGTCTTCCATAACCATCAGGATCCTGCCGAGCTTCCGGAGTTCCTCCGCCGCAAGGGCGATATCTTCCAGATCCTTTCCTCCGGAAATTCCGACACGCTGCGCCAATGAGCCGGCTCTCGCGATATTTTCCAGTGCATCGGCCGCCCGCGGAAAGTCAAGATACACCCACGCGAGAGCCGACTCGGGCAATCCGACAACATCCCGTACAGGCACCCTTTTCCCCAGCCCTGATTCTTCCATGGCCCCGAGAAGGACGAGTTCCTCCGATGCAGCTCCAACAACTGTCAACGGAACAGCCAGGGTTCCACCCGTCTCGAATCCCGGAAGCGGTTTCGGAGTCAGCGAAAGCCGCATCCCGTGCCTGTCCCACAAACCTTCTATAAAAATTTTCCCTGCCGCCCCCCTGCCGGGCAATTCAACCAAAAATCCGGGGAGATTTACTACGAGGAAGCGGCTCTGGCCGCCACATGCCAGAAACAGAGGCCCCTCGAGAATTTTTTTCAAAAGCCCGGTATCGACACCGAGGGTTTCCGCCGCCTGGGAAAGTTCCGAGGCGATTTCCGGCATTTTCGCAATTCCTTCGGGAAGGTTGAAACCAGCCGCAGCTATGAGTGGATCAGGGATAAAAAACGTTTCGGACCAGGCATATCCTGCAAGGCTTTCTTTAATTTTAGCAGGTATCCACCCATCGATTCCCGAAACCGCCCAAGCCAAAAGACCGTCATCTCCGGTTTTCCGCCATGCCACTTCAAGCCTGACGGAATCATCACCGACATCCTGCCCCTGCATCAAGGTAGAAGCAGCCAGAATCCCTCCGTCGTCGAGGTACAGATGGCCTGGCCAGCCGGTTTCCACCGTCCAGCGGACATCAAGCCGTGCACCAGGATTCTCCAGGGCATTCCGCATTCTGGCGATACCGCTTTCCTGCAACGATACCAGCACCAGGCGGTCCACCGTCTCCAGATACATTTTCGGAGCTCCTGCAGCAACGCTCAGGCGGTATCTGTTTCTTTCGCCTGTTTTTTCTACAAAGACCTCCGGGATAACTTCACGCCAGGATTCCGGCACCCTGCCCGAAGAAAGAAGGGAAACCTCTTCCCTGGGAAACAGGAACACCCCGTAAATTTCCGCCCTGTTCGCTTCCTCCGCCCAGGTGACGAGAAGGGCCGTCTCCCCGGAGAGTCCGGCCAGGGGCAGGAGCCCCTCCATCAGGTGGAGGTAGGGTTTCATCGAAGGGGACACTTCCTGGGCCAACAAATCGGGCACATCGCCTCCGATCTGGTCTCCGGGCGCCATCATCAGGGCATAGGGCACACCCTCGTCGACGGCGGGCAGCACATCCGACACGGTTTCCGTTACAGGTTTTTGGCCGAAGTACAAAAAACCGGCGGCTATCACGGAAGCAGCAACGACCACGGTCACCCAGAAAAACAAGCTTTTACGCATAGAGGAACCTCCTTGTGAAGCGGCTCTTCGGTTCTCAAACAAGCGCATACATCGGCGGGACCAAAAAGAACGTTATGCCTGCGGCCGGCAGCCCGGACGACGCCTGTCGTCGACGCCGAAGTTGGCCATTCCCGTTATTCGGCACAAACAAAAGGCCACGCCGCACAACCGGAAAACACGGCGTTTATTCTAGCACCTCCTTCGCTCCGGGAAACCTTCCACCCTGCAGCCGGGAGTTGCCTAGAGCGCCGTTTCGCCTCCGTTCGTTTCCTCTATTTTATCCCTCACCGTCTCAAGGAGAATGCGCGCCGAAGACAAAAGGGCCACGTACTCCTTTCTGTTGATTTCTTTCTTTCCTTTCAAAAACGATGCCATGTTGGCGATCTCCGAAAGGGCGGCCTCGCCATCCGTCGCAGCCTCTCCTCCAGGCCGCTCCCGGCGTGCGGTCCCCAACGTTACGGCCTCACGACTCGGCTTCAGCTCGAAATCCTGCCCGAGGGAGGGGATAAGGGCGTTGAAGCCCTTCTCCTGCAGGGCCTCAGCGAGGGCTCCGGCAGCATTTTCCTCGCCGTGGGTGACTAAAAAGGTCGGATTCGTTCTGAAGTTTTCGGCCCAAGCCAGAAGGTCCCTTCTGTCAGCGTGGGCGGAAAAGCCGTTGATCGTGTGCAGCTTCGCCTTGACGGTGACTTCTTCTCCGGCAACACGTACGGATTTTGCGCCTTCCACAAGTCTGCGCCCCAGCGTCCCTCGCGCCTGGTATCCCACGAAGACGACATGGGCGTCATCCCTGTAAAGGTTGTTCTTGAGGTGATGAACGATCCTTCCTCCGGTGCACATGCCGCTTCCGGCCATAACAATGGCATGCTTCACAGAGTTGATGGCCTTCGATTCATCCACGCTCTCTACGATGTGCAGCTGTCTTGGAGAAAAGGGGTCCGTCCCCTTGCGAATCTTGTCCTGGATTTCGCTCGAGAGAAGGGAGACATGCTCATTGTAAATCGCGGTCGCCTTCATCCCCATGGGGGAATCAAAATATATGGGGACATTGTCGGGAAGGATTCCTTCGAGCTGCATCAGGGTCAACTCGTAGAGGACCCTTTGCGCCCTGTCGACGACGAAGGTGGGAATGAGCACCTTGCCGCGATCCTTGAGCATGGTCCTCATGGTTTCACGGAATTCCTCCCGGCTTTCCTCGTTGGTCTTGTGTTCCCGGTTCCCGTAGGTGGATTCGATGACGACGTAATCCGCTTCCTCTATAAAAGAGGGATTGCGCTCCATGACGGTCTTCTGCGGACCAAGATCGCCGGAGAAAACGATTTTGACTTCTTCGCTCCCCTCGGCAAGCCACAGCTCGAGATTGGCGCTCCCGAGGATGTGTCCCGCGTCACGGAACCTGACGCGGATGCCTTCCTCGATGTCAATCACGTCGTCGTAGCTCGCGGATCTGAGCTGACTGAAGGCCTGTTCCGCGTCTTCCTCGGTAAAGAGCGGTTCCACCGGCGGAAGCCCCTTGCGGCGGTTCTTCCTGGTTTTCCAGTCGGCGTCCTCTTTCTGGATGTGAGCCGCGTCCTTCCAGAGAACCTCCGAAAGCTCCAGCGTCGGACGGGTGGCGTATACGGGCCCCGAAAACCCTTCCTTCACGAGAAGCGGGATCCGTCCCGTATGATCGAGGTGGGCATGGGTCAGGATCACCGCTGCCAGCTCCGACGGATTAAAATCGAGAGATTCCCTGTTCTTCTCCTGCTGTCCGCCCTGGTAAAGGCCGCAATCGACAAGTATCTTTTTGCCGCCGACTTCGAGCAGGTAATTCGAGCCTGTAACCTCACCAGCTGCTCCGAGAACACGAATTCTCATAATATCGCCCCCAAAAGGGGCTCCCTCCCTTCACCGGACTTTCCTGTCCGGTTTCTGTTTTCAACCTGTTAACCTCCCTCGTTTTATACTAAGATGTGATGTGTGGCCCGTCCACAAAAACAGTCCCGGACGGCACAAACGGAGGGACCTTGGATCTCATTGGACTGCTTCTTATATTTTGTTCCCGTCTTCTTGACGTTTCCCTGGGGACCTTCCGCATCCTGCTTCTCGTCAGGGGCAGAAAGGCACACGCCGCGGTAACCGCCTTCTTCGAGTCGGGCATTTACCTCGTCGCCCTAGGATACGTCCTCAAAAACGGCATTACCTCACCGCTTCAGATCGTCGCCTACGCCGGCGGTTTTGCCGTGGGGAACTATCTCGGTGTCCTTCTCGAGTCAAAACTGCTCAGATCCTTCGTCCTCGTAGAGCTCATCACCCCGGAGACAGAAACCGCCATGACACTTGTCAACACCCTCAGGGAAGAGGGTTTCGGAACAACGGTGATTCACGGCGAGGGAAAAGCGGGCAACCGCCTCATCCTCAAAATACTCTGCCAGCGTTCGGAAATCCCGCACATCTCAGGAATGATCGGCAACACGGGTTTTGTCTTTGTGTCCGACGTCAGGGGAGTCTGGGGCGGTCATTTCAGGCAGAAGCGGAAGTAACCGGCACCAGGCAGCGGATCGTCGTTCCCTCGCCAGGGACGGAGCTAATTTCAAGCGTTCCCCCGATAAGGTTCATTCGCTCGCTCATGTTGGCGAGGCCGCGATGGCCGCTTACCCGGAGAGCCTCCACGTCGACTTTCCCTTCAAAGCCCTCTCCATCATCGGAAACCTCCAACACCACCCTGTCTTCGTCCCTGAAGAGCCTGATCGTCACCAAACCGGCGTGACCATGCTTCGCGGAATTGTGAACCGCCTCCTGGACCACGCGAAAAAAAGAGAGAATCTGGTCACGCGAGAGGGGTATGTTGTTTTCGGCTTCCACATTCACGGACAGTCCCAGATGCCTTGAAAGCCTTCCGGCCAGTTCCTGAAGCGCCTGATCAAGCCCCAGGTCGAGCCAGGGTGGTGAAAGCTCGTCGCACAGGGCCCGGAGCTCGCGAACGGCATGAACAGCCCCTTCTTCCGCCAACTGAAGCCTCGTCCCGGGGTCACCGGACGGTAATTCCGAAGCGGCAAGCCGCAGTTGCTGTATCAGTGCCGTCACATCCTGGAGAGGGCCGTCGTGAATCTCCCTGGCGAGCCTGGAGCGTTCCTCCTCCTGGACCTGCACAAGATCGCTGACATACCGTCTCATGAGCTTCGCCCGCTCCACGGCGGAAAGAGCCAGCTGGTACAGGACCTGCCTCAGTCTCCTGAGCTCGAAAACGGCACGAGGGTCATCCTCTTCCGGGACCTCCCTTCCCCATTTCAGTACCGACACCTCGGATTCGAGGGAACGAAGGGGTGAAACCAGCCATCTCCAAAGGGCATAGACCGACAAAAGCCCCAAAAAACCGGTAATGCCTACGAAGAGAGGCCATCGATTAAAAGCCAGCATGGGGCCCAGAAGCTCTTTCCAGGAGACGGCGGCAATGACAAACCATCCCGTTTCACCCGCAGGGTATGCCGCCAGGGTAAACCACTCGCCCTCCGAACTTTTGATATCCACGGCGGTGCCGATGGGAATCTCTCGCCGCCAGAGGTTGGCCAGAATATCGGCTCCCGGCGTCGACACCAGCAAGCGCCCGCCTGAATCGACAACGGCAACCCATCCCGGCATGGAAAAATCAAAGTTCATCCGGTGGACGCGCATCATCCGTTCGAGCCTTGCAAAGCCCCTTCCCGTCTCCCAGGCACTCTCGATCTGCCCTGCCACATTCTGCGCCAGATCCTTGACATAGGACTGGGCCACGACCTCCATTGCCTCCTTGTGCTGGATCATCCCTACCCCGCCGATCACCAGCGCGGCGAAGGAAGGCAGGAGGATGGCCACCGTCAAAAGGATCAGAAGATGCCGCCTCATTCAAGCAATTCCTCCAGGGAAACCACCCCGTATTTCAGGGCAAGAAGCATGGCTTCCGTCTTGTTTTTCGCCCCGAGCTTGTCATAAATCGACCCGAGATGAGTCTGCACCGTCCGCTCGCTGATATAGAGTTTTCCCGCAATCTCCTTGCTGGAAAGCCCCCTGGCTGCCTCGAGAAGAACTTCGCGTTCCCGGGCGGACAGGTTTTCCGGCGAAAAGGCCGGCCCTTCCATGGCCCGGGAGACCTCTGAATCCAGGTACAGCCCTCCTGAGGCAACAATTCGGATGGCCCTGGCCAGTTCTTCAGGCGTCGCCGTCTTGAGGACAAATCCTTTCGCCCCCGCCCGGAGAGAGGAGAGCACATACTGTTGCGCGTCATAGGAGGTAAGCATCATAACCGCCGTACCCAAAGCGGAGTTCCTGATCTTCCGCGCAAGGGAGACACCGCTTTCCCCTGGCATCCGGATATCCAGCAAGGCGACATCGGGTCTTTTGCTTTCTATCAACTCACCGGCCTCAATACCGTCCGAAGCCTCACCAACGAGCTCAAAGTCCGCTTCCTTGAGAAGGTAATCCCGAATGCCGACTCGTGTCAGCGGATGATCGTCAGCGAGAACGATTCGTATGGACATGAAACCACATCCCTTCATTCATGCGAAAGAGGCTCCGTATCCTGTATTGTCGTCTTTTTCAAGGGAATCGCCTATCCGCCTGATTACTGATCCCCCTCTCCAAGCCCCGGGAAACCCCATGCGCTTTCTGCATACCGGACACCACGTCTTGTCGCTTCGGAGACTTCCATTGCAGCAAGCATGCCGACCTCCAGGCACCCCCCTTTCACCTGACCGGTGGAGACACAGAAAACGATATCGCCATCAAAGGGCGTGTGAACGGGGGAAATAGACTCGGCCATGCCGCTTGCCGCCATGAAGGCCACACGCCGGCAGTCGGCCTTGTCCATCTCTGCATTGGTCACCACGGCGACCAGGGTCGTATTGCGTCCCCATTCGGCCCAGTGACTTTCCTCAAGGAGAACATCTTTTGGAGACTGCAGGGCACCGGTGGATCCCACCGCTCCGGCCATGAATCTCCCTTCAGCGTCTTTTACAGCTCCATAGGCGTTCACGGCAGCCAGGGCATATACGAAAAGATCCCCTTTTTTTGACACGGACCAGCCGAGGCCGGATTTCATCGCCTTTTCGGGACCTGCGTATTTCCCGACCGTTGCCCCGGTACCGGCTCCCACGTTTCCCATAGGTGAATTCATGGGAAAGGAGGCGTCTCGACAGGCTTCCCATCCCATTGTCGCATCGGGATACGCCCCGGCTTCGCCAACGTTGAGATCAAACAGACATGCCGCTGGAACAATGGGAACGGTGCCGAAACCGGTATCGAACCCCCATTTTCTTGCCGCGCACCAGCTCATGACGCCATCGGCAGCGGCAAGTCCAAGGGCACTCCCCCCGCAAAAGAGCACGGCGTTGATCTTCGGGACGAGACAATGAGGTTCCAGCAAATCCGTCTCACGTGTTCCCGGAGCACCTCCGCGGACATCACAGGAAGCCGTGGCTCCCTCCGGGAAAAGCAACACGCTGCATCCCGTTCCCCTTGTCGTGTCCGAAGCATGCCCGACGAGAAAATTCATGTCCTGTGTTCCCGTTTCGGCTTTTTTCATCCAAGGGTCACCACCTTCCAGATCGCCATAAGGACACCAGTAATGCCTTCTCCGCCCAAAAACCCGGAAGCCGTCAGTGTCAACGCTCTCCGGTGCTCCCCTTTCCGTGTGAAATAGGCGGCAGCTCCGCCCACCGCGGCCGCCAGCGAAATGAAGGGGGGAAGGTAAATACCGATTCCGATGGTCGTTGCAGGAACCCTGAAAGCGGCAAGGACCAGCCCGGCGAAAAATCCCGTCCAGAAACCCGTGGCGTCGGGAAGCCCCTGGATCATGCTCTTGACTGCAAAAGCCTGAGGGGCCGGGAAATCCGTTCCGGGTCCCATGGGTCCGAAGGCATCATGCAGCATGAATATGGCAAAGGCGGCCGTTACGGCCCCCACGATTCCGCCCAGGCTTTCGGAAACCCATTGCGCTCCCGGTGATGTCCCGAGACGGTTCCCGACCTTGAAATCCTGCAGCGCATCTCCCGCAAGCCCCGTGGCCACGGCCACGACTGCGGCAATCAGAAAAATCTGATGAAGCCCCACATGGAAGAAGACCCTCACGGCCAAAATGACCAGAATCCCGAAAATCTCCATCGGGTCGATTCCCGTCTGCCCCGTCAGTGTCGCAGCCGTCACGACGCAAAACCAGACCGAAAGGATCAGGAAAAGGGAAACCAAAAGCGGAAAACCCAGGATTGCCGTCATCACCGCCAGGGCAATCGCTGCAGCAACGGCAAGCCATTTTACCTGTCCACCGGCGGCTCTGGCGGCTCCTTTCAACGCTGGAGAGACGGCCCTGAGCAAAACCAACAGACCGGCACCAATGATAGTCCCTATTCCAAGGCTTGTGGTGAAAGCTCCCGCCATCTCCCGGGAAGGGAAAAACTCCCAATTCAATCCCAGCGGAATGATAAGCAGGTTTGCAAGGAGTGTTCCGAGAAGCCAGGTACCCATGTACAACGGCCCGATAATGTACCCGATCCCAAGGGCCATTGGAGAAAGCCAGAAGCTCGGGAACCGCCCGGTGCCCAAAAACTGGGGCACAAGTCCGGCCCCATCCCTCAACCAGGTAAAGATCCCCGATGCAAGGCATGCCGAAAAAAGGATGCGTCCCTTTCTGCCTCCTTCCCTGCCGGCGATGAGCGACTCCGCCGCTGCCGTTCCCATGGGAAATGGCAGCACTCTCTCCTCAATAAAGTACTTTCTGATGACTCCGGTGAACCCCGCCCCGAGGACGGCGCCGGCCACGCCCGCAGCTATCGCCGATACCAGGGGAAGTTCCGTGGGGACATCGGCCATCCAGAAAGCGGGGATCGTAAAGGCAAGACCTCCGGCCACAAGACCTCCCGCAGACATACCCGTGTGAGCGACGTTAATCTCCCTGAGGCTGGCTCCGAAAGGTCCCAGCACCGCAAGGCTGACCACGGCGACAAAAACCGTTGGCCAGGGTAATGCTCCCAGTCGAAGGGCCACATACGCGCTGCTTGCCGAAATGACAACGGCCCCGGCGGCTCCCAGCGCAAGGGCCCGAAAGGTCAGTTCCGGCGGCGTTTTTTTCAGCATCATGTATCCACGACCTTTTCTGGAGTGATAAACTGTCAAAAAGAGCTGACAATGGGAACAGTACCACAAATGGAACTGGTTTCAACAGACCGGAGGGTGATGTTTATGGCTTCAAGCCGCGCTTTTGCAAAAAATCTCCTGCTTCTTTTCCTGGCGGCAGGACTCGTTGCAAGTCTCTTCTACAATTTCAGGCAACGGTCGGAAATCAGCTTTCTGCAGGCACAAATCAGCGATTTCGTTCTGACGGAAAATATTCTCGAGAAAAAAAACGAAAGCCTGCGACAAGCGATCCCGCCCGGTCCGGACTGGGATCAGCGAGTCACCGAATCCATTACGAATCCGAGAGAGCGTGTTCTCGAAGATCTGCTTTCACGAAGGGATCTCTTGCCCTGGGAAGGCGTTCTCGGGGGGACGATGAAGATCCACCGTGCCCAGGACGTGTGGTTTTTCGGGCCTTCATGGTGTCTGGCCTACGTGGAGGACGGTCACATCGGCGGATACCTGCTGCTTTCTTACAAAATCCGGGAAACCGAAATCGAATGGGATCTCCTGGATGCGGTGCCCCTGGAGTAGTCGGAGCACCGCATCCCTTTCACGAAGGGCTGACGTTCAATTGTCTTCTCCAAGCCCTATTTCACGTTCCACAGGCCGAAGGGCTTCGATGACTTCCCCGATGAGATCCTCAAGGGGCTGACCGAGTATGTCCGCCCCTTTCTGGATAACATCCCTGTCGACACCTCTGGCAAAGGCCTTGTCCTTCCATTTTTTTTTGACCGATTTGACCTTGAGGTCCTGCAGCGATTTTCCGGGGCGAACCAGGGCCACAGCCGTGACAAACCCCGTGAGTTCGTCTATTGCATACAAATGTTTTTCCATGTCCGACTCGGGCCTGACATCGCTGCAGATTCCCCAGCCGTGGGAGAGGACTGCACGGACGACTTCCTCCGGATAGCCTTCCTCCTTGAGAATCTGCGCCCCTACATGGGTATGCCGTTCCGGGGTCTGTTGGGTTTTCTCCCAGTCGAGGTCATGCAGGAGCCCCGTGAGGCCCCACAGGTCTTCGTCTTCTCCCGCCTTGCGAGCAAAATGCCGCATGGCTGCTTCCACTGCCAGGGCGTGTTTGATGTGCCCTTCTTCCGTATTGTGCTCTTTCAGCAGTTTCAGAGCGTCGTCCCTGTTCATTGTTGGTCCTCCTTCTTCGATGTTCTCAGCATTGGGTCAGACGAAAACGAAAGTCTCGAGAAGATCCGGATCGACCTTGTCGGCCAGGATCTTGCGGAACCCTGTATGATGGCGGATGAGTTCCTCGAGTTTTCGGGCCGACGCAGGAGCCCCTGACTTGAGCTGCAAAGAGAGCTTCCTGGCTTCGGTGACTTCACCCAGCGCGACGAAACTCACCGCCTGCCCGTAAAGAGGGGCGGGATGCATCAGGGAAACATGAACCTTGCGGAATTCCTCAAGGGCATCCGCCCATTTGCCAAGGTGAGCCGCAGCTACGGCACCGAGGTAGGCCGTTTCTTCGACAACCCGCCGGTTCGCCCGCTCCCACAGGATCGGACCGGGGTCACTCGTTCTTGCTCTTCGGGCACAATTTTCAGCAAGCTCCCATTCTCCAACGCCCGCCAGGCCCGCAGCCAGGAGTCCCAGTCCGTCAGGGCCGAGGTTTTCCGGCGGGACGGACCTGAGATCCGGGATGGCCGAGCGGTCCCCCGAAAGCCCCAGAGCCGCCGATTCTACCAGCTTCAGCCAGGTGTTTCCTGTATCGCCGGTGACATGTTTTCTCGCCTGGTACAGGTTTTTCATTGCGATGAAAACCCTGATTCGCCAATATCGCGCCGCATTTTTCAGACCCTTTTCGGGAAGCGGGTCATGAAAAAGCCGTTCCGCTTCGGGCCACTTCCCCTTCTCGACGAGGGCCCTTCCGTGCCAGAACCTGGCTTCGGGCGACCTGGTTTCTCCACCAGCCCCTTCAAAAAAGCGCAACCCATCGTCGAGCCGCCCTGAAGAGGCCTTCAGCGTGCCGACCCTTTCGGCACACAGGATCTTCTCGTCTTCCTCTAGACCCTGGCTCCAGGCCTTTTCGTAAAGCCTTTCCGCCTCTTCCAGGTTGCCCCTCTCCTCATATTTTTGCGCCAGGGAAAGGGCCGCCGAGCCGGTACCGGAAGGGTCGTCCACAAGCGTCCAGTAGATCTCCTCGGCCTTCTCGTTCATACCGACCTGGTTGTAAAGCTTGGCAAGCTTGTACCAGTCTTCCGTCCTTCGTGGTTCGAGCTCCAGCGCCACTTCCAGCGACGCCGTAGCAGATGCCGCATCACCCGAGGCTTCCTGGCATACCGCCAGCAGTCTATGTGCAGCGGCATCATCGGGGCGGGAGGCGAGCACCGATTTAAGGACCTCCAGGGCATAAGGCAGCGCCTTCTCGTCTCCCGACGAAAGAAGGGCTTTTCCGAGCGCGAGCATCGTCTCCGCCCCTTGCCCCCAGGAACGCGTCATGATGTCCCTGAAGGCTTCCCTGCTTTCAGGAGCCTCCAGCCTCTCAAAGGGGAGATTCCGCAGAATCGATGGTGGAACCTCGCTGCCCTTTTTTTCGAGACCTTCGCGAAGCTCCTCCACCGCCTCCCGCCATTTCCCCGCAGAGAAGGCGGCAAAGGCCAAGGCGTAATGTCTCTCGGCGTTACTCGGATCCTCGTAAACGGCTTTTTCAAGAAAGGATTCCGCTTCAAGGATCTCACCGGCCCAAAGGGCCGAAAGCCCCTGGGAAAAGAGGCTATCCCTGTTCTGGACCCGACCGGAAAAGACCTGCCATGCCTTTTCCCGTTCCCCCGTCATGTAAAGAGCCTTACCGTAGAGGGCGGCTTCCCGGTCATCAAGCCCTCCGGCAAGAGGCTCGAGGGCGGCAGCCGCATCTGACCAGAGTCCCGAGGCGGCATAGGTTCGCGCCAGAACATACCGCCTGCTCCGGTCCGAAGGATCGGTGTACAATTCCTTTTTTCTCCTCTCGATCTCTTCTTCCATGGCGTCATCCCCGCCTGTAGGGTCTTCCACGTCAACGGCGGTTATGGTTTTAAGGTCCCAGGGCAAAACCTTCCGCTTGGACTGAAGCCGCGAGGACATCTTCGTCTTTGCATGGTCGAGAATGTTTCGTACTTCTCTGGCATTGCTGAAATCGGGCGCCTTTATCCGGTTTTCCATGATGCGAAGCAGTTTCTGCGATGCTTCGTCGGAAAATTCAAGGTTTTCCCCAGCGGCCATGAAATTGGCGATGCGAACCAGTTCCAACGGCGTGTAATCCTCGAATTCAAGATGGTAGGGAACGCGGCTTTTGAGCCCCGTAACCTTCTCGAAAAACCTCTCCAGTTCAGCGGGATACCCGGCAAAGACGACGACAAGAGCGTCGCGGTAATCTTCCATGCCCTTCAGGATGACTTCCAGGGCACGCTGCCCCGGGTCCGACGGGCCTTCGCCGATAAGCGTATACGCTTCGTCGATAAAAAGAACGCCGTCGAGGGCGCTCTTGAGGATTTTCCTCGTCAGGGTCTCCGTTTCGCCCGGAGTAGATCCGACAAGCTTGGCGCGATCGACTTCGACCACGTCACCGACACGGAGAATGCCATATCGTCGAAAAATCTCCCCCAGAAGTCTTGCCACCGTGGTTTTTCCCGTCCCGGGGTTGCCCCTGAAGGCAAAATGGAAGGATTCCAGCTGCAGCCGCCCGAGGTCTTCTTTCTCCCTGTGCCGGTTCAGCCATAACATGGCTTCGATGCGCCGCAGCTCTCGCTTGATGGACCAGAGGCCTATCAATGCATCAATATCAACGCCGGAATCACGCTTCTTCCGGGATACTTCAATCGCCATGGCCGTCATCACCTCCCGTCAACCTGAGGCTTGCCCTCCTGTATCTCTTCCTCCAGGCCGGCCTCTTTCCTGAGCTTCCTGGAAAGTTCGTCGGGATAGGGTTCCCTGAACACAAGCCGGACAATTCCTGCGTTGATGAGGGCTTTGGCACAGAAGGAGCAGGGTTCATGGGTGCAGTACAAGGTCGCTCCAACCGTGGAGGAGCCCACCGCCGCAGCCTGCGCTATGGCATTGATCTCCGCATGGGAGCCCCGGCACATCTCGTGACGCTCACCCGGCGGGATGGAGAGTTGTTCCCGGAGGCATCCGACATCCGCACAATGGGGCACTCCCTTCGGCGCACCATTGTACCCCGTGCTGATGATCTGGCGGTCCCGGACGATGACCGCACCAACCTTTCGCCGCAGGCAGGTGCTTCTTGTGGAAACTACGTCCGCGATGGACATGAAATAGCTGTTCCAGTCGGGTCGCTTCCCTGACATCGTCTTCTATGCCTCCACGATGGGCACATGCTCGAACAGGATCTTCAAGCCAATGGTAACCAAAAGGATTCCGCCAATGATGAGCATTTTCTCCCCGAAATTCCGGCCGATCTTGCGACCGAAAAGCATCGCGGCCACCGAAAGGCCAAAGGTCATGACACCGATGACAGTCACCGTCCCTGCGACGTGGATTCCCATCCCCACAAAGCCGACCCCGGCCGCGAAAGCGTCGATGCTGGTCCCGACTGACAGGGCAAGAAGGGCCTTTCCCGTCGTCGGGTCGGGCCACGCGGGGCACGCTGTTTTCTTTTTTACTCCCTCAAGGATCATGTGAACGCCCACCGCGGAAAGCAGCAAAAATGCCACCCAATGGGCCCAAGGCTTGATCGTCCCGGCAAAGCTTGAGGCCGACAGCCATCCGAAAAGGGGCATCATTGCCTGAAAGAGCCCGAAACTTCCCGCTACCTTGAATATCCTTAGGAACGAGAGGGCAACCACGCAAAAGGATATGGCGATGGACACAGCGAAAGCATCCACGGAGAGACTAAAACCGAGCAGGGTGACTGTGACCGGATCCATCAGGGAACATCCTCAAATGCGTGGTTCGGAAAAACCACCTCCGGAGGCGGACCGACGACCTGCCGCGTCGCCTCAAACTCGAAGTCAAACAAAAGCTTTGTTATTGAAAGTTCCGTAATGTCATCGGTTTCAAAGGGAATCGTAAAACGCCTGTATCCGAATTGTTCTGCAAAAAAAGAATTTCCGCGCACATGGCTTTCAACCGCCGAATTCTGCAGAAATTCCGAAAGCGCCGTAATACAACCCTGTTCATTGAACAGGGCGTTGTCGCTGACAAGGACAATCACCTTGCATTCGTCCACAAGCATGGTCCTGTCCCAAACGCCACACAACGCCAGCCCCGCCCTGATTCCCGGATAGACATCGGCGAAAAGGCCCAGAAAGGTTTCCATGGCCTTTGAATATCCGAAAACCATCGAAAAACCCGGCGTCACCGCTGCATTGCGTTCGGGAAGTATGAGGTTTTCCCTGAACAGTGAACCGACCTGCCCCATGGTCGTCCCCTCGATACAAAGAAGCTCGCTGTCAAGCTCAAGGGCCGTCTTGGCGATCAGGCCGATCTGCTCGCTGTGGAGAGCATTAATGGAAACGGGCGAAAAATCGACCCCGTAAGGCATCCAGGAGACGATTTCAAGGTCAACGTTCCTGTCCCAATAGGGCAGAATTCCCATGTCTTCAGCATCCTCCCGAAACAAAAGCTGTCTTTTGCCGTCATTATACTAGATCATCGGTTTTCCTCCTGCTGCAAAAAAGCACCTTCTTCCAAAAGCTTTC
>JBNGDE010000025.1:0-15664 GCA_049974925.1 Thermovirgaceae bacterium
GCATCCACGCACCGATGGCGGCGGCTCCGTAGCGGGAGAGAATCCTGTTCATCGCTGCTGTCCCGATCGCCATGCTTCCCTGTGAAAGGAAGACGGGAACGCCGATGGCAATGATTCGCCTCCATCGAGAAAACATCTTTTGGGGAATTCTGAAAGAAGGCCTGAGATTACTGTCTGAACGCAACTTATGGGCGATATAGGCAAAAGAGACCAATCTGCCGAAAACGGTGGCGAAAGATGCACCGGCGATTCCCCAACCGAAGGTGAAAATGAACAGTGGATCCAGGAGGATATTGATGCCGTTGCCGAGGATCATGGCCTTCATGGGTGTTACGGTATCTCCCTGACTTCTGAAGAGGGAATCGCCGAGAAGCGAGAAGGCCATGGGGGGGATGCCGACAATCATCCAGAAAGAGTATCGGTAGCTTTCCGAAAGGACGGGACCGGCTCCTCCCAAAAACCCGAAAAAATTATTGGAAACGACGCGAAACAAAAGCGGTACCGGAATGAAAGAAAGAGAGAGGAGCAGGATCAACGAGGCATCGCAAAAATCATGAGCCTCTTCCTCGTTTCCCGTTCCGAGCTGGTTGCTGACGGTGGTTGTAGTACCGACGGAAATCCCGTTGATGAGGGCGAACAGGACGAACATGACCGGGAAAGTCAACGACATCGCGGCCAGCGAATATTCACCGAGCCAGGATACGAAGACCGTGTCCACAAGATGAAAGAGAGTATGGAAGAACATAGAAGCAATGGAAGGAATCGCGAGCTTCCACAATGCTTTGGGAACGCTTCCGCTCCCCATGTCGACGGATCTTTTCAATTTCAGGGACACTGTTGTTCCTCCTGGGAAAAAGGCGTCCTTGCATTGTAATTATTCGCATATAAAAGTGCAAGGCGCTGGAGGGAGCCTAGATCCAGTAGAGGTTTTCCCTGATGGACCTGACGGGGATTTTGGTGATCCTGGAAAGGGCCCTGTACCCGTAGTCTCCGTGCCCGCAAAGGAGAGACCGTTGTCTCAATGAGACTTCCCACGGGCCCGTGGGAGAGTTTCGGGCAAGGTCTATCGCCAAAGCTTCCGCCCTCGCCAGTTCTCCCAGGGCTGGATGGGCTGGACCGGCGAGAACGGATTTTCGCAGGGAGGCTGTTTCATGCAGGCCGACGCGGAGGATTTCGAAACCGAGTCGCCGGGCAAGGTCCACAAGCTGTCCCGTTTGTCTTGCGCATTCTTCAGTTGACAGGGGAACATACCGCCCCTGCTCGTAAAGTGTTGCCAGAGGGGTGTTGGGGAAGACCAGACAGGGATAGAGCCGGATCTGCATAACCGCATCTTTCTTGAGTTGCGCAAGCCTATTCAGGTCCTTTTCGGAACTGTCGAGATCCTGGCCGGGGAGTCCCGTCATCAATTGGGCCCCCGGCGTGATGCCTTCGACGAGGATCATTTCCAGGCGATCGAGTACCATTCGGGCATCGTTTCCCCTGCGGCATGTATGAAGTACGGCGTTGTCAAGGGAAGTAACACCGAGTTCCACCACATCGACGTTGAAAAAGGACAATTCTTCGAGCACTTCGGGAGTTATGCATAACGGATGGGTTGAAAGCCTCAGGCGGCTCCCTTCGGGGGCGGATTGGGCTGCTTTCAGGAAAGATCTCCTGAGATGGGGTGGCAGGCAGGTAAAACTCCCCCCGAAAAAACAGATTTCCACCGCTTCCGGTAAGGCTGCGGCCGCATCCTGGACGTCCCGGGGCGACAAGCCCTGGCTTGCTCCGGTTATTGCCTGCTGGTCGCAGTATATACAACGACCAGGGCATGCCTGCATGGGAAGGAAAAAGGGTAACCGTTTCACTGCGCCCGGTCACCGAACCAATCCGGGCGGATAGCGGCCCAGGCGAACATGTCGGCCTGGAATTCGAAACTCGAAAGGGGAGTTGCCGTCGCCGCCCAGAAGGCTTCTCCGCGCTTGTGGTGAAGGAGATGATAGAGTTCGTGGAAAATCGTGAAACGCTTCCACAAACCGGGCAGACGCCTGTTCACGTAAATGCGTGCGCGGTGCCCCCTGGCTACATGAAGCCCCCAGAGCGACGAAGGAAGAATCGCTTCGCGCAACTCCAGCGTCCGGTCTGTTTCCGCTTCGGCCCTGACGAGGATGTCAAATTCATCCAGGCCCGCCCAAGGTCTTGCCTCTTCAAGAGCCCAGGCGGGAATGCATTCCGGCGGTGCTGGAAATTCAAAGTCCCTGGCGGTTTCAGTCCGTTCCATCG
This sequence comes from Thermovirgaceae bacterium, assembly GCA_049974925.1. Taxonomy (GTDB): domain Bacteria; phylum Synergistota; class Synergistia; order Synergistales; family Thermovirgaceae; genus UBA1876. The sequence continues at coordinate 2,263 of JBNGDE010000025.1, forward strand.
TCTTGTTCCCTGTCCCATTCGGTCAGAGCGGCGTCCACGAGTTTCTGGACCAGCTGGATTTCCCTGTTCGAGAGCTTTCTGCTCCTGTACCAGATTTCGGCGTTCTCCAGCACTTCCTCGAGCTGAAGACGCCCGGAACCTTCGACATCCTCATTCTGGACGATATCGGCGACCCTGACGTCCAGGGCTCCGGCAAGCCTTCTGAGCAGCTTCATCGAGGGAAGACGCCGGTTGCTCTCGAGGGCCTGGATGTAGATCCTGCTGACATCGACAAGGTCTGCAAGCTGCTGCTGTGTCAGCGATTTGGCTTTCCTGAGGGTCTTGATCCGAAGCCCCAGGCTCATGTCTTCACCTCCCTGAAAAAGTTACAAATATTATATGCTGTCGGGATGTTGTTGACAAATTGATTCGGGTATCCATCGATCCAGTGGAGAAACAGCGTGCATGTCAAGAGGTCCGCTGCGCCACCGGGACTAATTCCTTCGGTGCTGAACCGTTTGTCCGCAATGTCGATGACAGACATATCCCGCTCGGAAAAAGGCGGTTCCAGCGCCAGCAGGGGAGAGAGCAATTCCCGGTATTCCCCTTTCCAGAAGGAATATCCTTTCCTGGCCACAATATTCGTATCTTCGCAGGATCCCATGAGGTGAAAAAGGGAATACAGGGCGCTGTCATTGAGGTTTGCCCCTGAAAAGAGGGCCTTGCGAAGACGGGGAAGCCCCACAGTCAGCACCGAGGGGAAGCCAGATTCCGCTTCGCCCCGGATACCCCGGAGTCCATGGGCGAGAAAAATTTTTTCTCCGCTTGTCAGTCTCCTTTGAGGTGGAACATCCTTGAGTGTCTCGAGTTCCTTTCTGCAACATCCCTGTATGGCCTCTGCTGCTGTTTCAGCCGTTCCCTCGGGCTTCAGGCGGCGGCCTGAAAAGAGCACAAACCCCGCTCCATATAAGAGAAGGGAAAGGGCGAAGACAAGCCCCTTGTGGGTATTGATTCCACCGGTGGCCGTAAACATGGCGCTGTCCATGAGAAGGCCCTGTCGCCTCAAGACGGCAAAGGCCTCGGTGGGCTTCGTGCCCGTGAGACCCACGGCGGCCTGGGCGGGCCAATAAGGAGCCAAGGCCATGGCGCTTGCCAGGAACGTGGAGTAATCCATATCCCTGTGGGCACCCGACCCCGCCCTGTCTACAAGGCCTGGCTTCGGTGCGGCATGGACTTCGGCGAGGCACGCTGCTGTGGCTATGGCGGCGAGAACGGTTTCATGGTTCACGAAAAGGCCTCCTTGACTGGGTGCGGCGTGAGGCTCATACTATAGCAGATAGAACGAACAATGCTAGGGGAGACTAACATGTCGGCACTTACCGCCCGCAACGAAGATTACCTGAAAACGATATACAAGCTTGAGACCGAAAACAAGGTCGTCCGTGTCAAGGACCTGGCGACAGGTCTCGGCGTCAGGTCTCCGACGGTGGTCGGCAGCATCGCTCCCCTGAAAGATGCCGGTCTAGTCCGACAGGAATATTACGGGTATATCTCACTCACGGAAAAGGGGCGTGGCCTCGCGGAATCCCTTGTGGAACGCGAAGGACTCCTGAAAACGTTTTTCGTCAAGATACTTGGCCTTGATGAAAATGAAGCGGACACCAATGCCTGCAATATAGAACATTACATTACACCTTTGTGCAGAGAGCGGCTCGTGAGCTTTATCCGCTTTCTTGACCAGTGTTCCGACGGGACCCCCAAATGGCTGGAGCATTTCAGGTATTTCCTCCGAACGGGCGAAATGCCGCGTTGTGACAGGTGCGGGGAAACGACGGAAGGGCCAGTGCGACAATGAGTGCTCCGATGAAAAGATTTCTTGCAGGCGTACTTCTGTTATTCATGTTTTCCGGTGCGGTTCGTGCGGAACAGGTTACGGGAGAGATCCCGGAAAACATGCAAAAGCTTTTTTCCGCCAGACAGTGGGATAGGATGGACGCGGCTTTCGAGAAGAACGGATCCTCTTTTTCCCCGAAAGACCGGGTCCTGTATGGGAATGCGCTCTGGTTCCGGGGTGACTATCAGAATGCTCTGAAGATTTTCCGCGAGGAGCGGAATGCCGTTCCTGTAGAAATTCTTCCCTACCTTCGAATGAGAATAATCCTTGGTCTTGAACGCACCGGACAAGCTGAAGAGGCGCTCCGTGAGGCCGTCGCCCTGGGCGATGCTGAGGACTTGATTCTTGCACCCTATGTCCATTACTCCATTGGGAGGCTCGCCAGGAGAACGGGGAATGCGGAGCTTGCCGTGGAGGCCTTCAGGTCGATGACGCGAGTTGCTCGGGACACCGGGCAGCGGTTGACGGCTCTCGAAGCGCTTTTCGACCTTTCCGCGGCGGGAATCGAAGAAGCGCGGATGCTTCTGGAGATAAAGCCCAATGACATGGAGGCTTTGGCGCTTCTTAAAGACGCGGGGCCTCCCTATCTGACGGAAGACGCCCTTTTTTTGGCGGAGGCCGCACTGTCCGAAAACCAGCCTCAAAAGGTTCTCGAATATCTTGAGAATACCCTTTCCCAGGGCTCAGAAGAAAAAGTCCGGGCGATATTCCTTGTTGCAAGGGCCCGTGCCGCCCTTGGCGAAAAAAAGGAATCCGCCGATATGTTATATCGTCTTGCCATATCGGAGGAAACCGGGCCGGATGATGCTATATATGCCGTTTCCCTCCTTGGGCAGATGGCCCAAAACGGTGGAGGGGAATATGAAAAGGGATTGTTGGCGGCCGTTGCGGAGTCCGGTCCTTCCGGTGCGTCGGCCCTCTCCATGAAGACCCTGGCAGAGATCAACGGGCGGAGTGGAGATGACCAGCGCAAGGTATATTGGGAAAACAGGCTTCTGGAAACCTGGCCGGACAGTCCTCTGACCGTGCCGGTTTGGTGGCAGCGGGGCTGGAAGGCCTGGAAAGAAAAAAAACCCGACAAGGCAGCAAGGCTGTGGGAATCGGCCCTGCAAGCAGGACCAAAGGGGAGGGACGAGGCGAAACTCCTCTTCTGGCTTCGCCGCGCACTCAATGAAACAGGGCAAAACACGGATGTTTTCTCAAAACGGCTGACGGAAAACCACCCGCTGGATTTCTATACGTTCGTGGCATTTGAGGACAGGCCGATCCCGCTCTCTGAGGAAAAATCGATTCTTTTGGAACACAAGGGGCATGAACTTGAATCCTGGGGGTTTATGGTTTATGCGAGGATGCATCTTCTGGAAGAGGGAACACCCGGGGCGCTTTACCGGGCTTCGCTGATCGCGAAATGGCTTGGAGACCCACATGGTTCCTATCTGTTTGGTCATGCGATTTTGCGCGCCATCCCCCGGGATGGGACTCTCCCCCCAGAGCTTTTGCAGTTATTGTTTCCGCGACCATATGGGGAAATGGTCCGAAAGGCTTCAAAACTTACCAATGTTCCCGTTTATGAGATCTGGGCCATCATGAGACGTGAAAGCGCTTTCAATCCGCTGGCGGTAAGTTACGTCGGCGCCATGGGGCTCATGCAGCTCATGTCGCCGACGGCCAGAGAAAATGCCCGCCTGCTCGGGCTCGATGAAGAGGCCGATTTTTTTGAACCCGAAGTGAATATCCTCCTGGGAGCCCATCATTTCGGAAGGCTGCGCGGTATGTTCGAAAAGGTGGAGCATGCAGTAGCGGCCTATAACGCCGGACAGGGCCGGGTCCGTTCCTGGCTTGAAAATACGGGAGAAAAGACGGACTGGGTGGAATGGGTCGAGGAGATACCTTTTGATGAAACGCGAGAGTTTGTCAGGCAGGTGATGGCAAACAGACACGTTTACATGCGCCTGGAAGACCATGAAAACGGAGCGGGTCATTGACGGCGGAATCTCTCGGCATAGCCGGAATGCTCAGGAAGCAGATTTCGGGAGTGATTGAACATGTCGAAGACCAGTCAGGAAGAAAGAGCGGTCACCAGAGTAAGGGACTTTCTCGCACGAAACGGATTGGATGGGATCATACGAGAAACCGATGAAACCATACGAACCGTTGAAGATGCCGCCCGGGCGGTCGGGGTTCCTCCCGAGGTAATCCTGAAATCCATTCTTCTTCTGTCGGACGAAGAACCTGTCCTGGCGTTGATGTCAGGTCCGAACAGGGTCGACATGAGTAAAATCAAATCCAGGCTCGGGGCCCGAAAGGTCTCTATGGCCCGGCCTGAATGGGTGTTCAGTTTTTCCGGTTACGAAGTGGGCGGTGTTCCCCCGGTAGGGTATGAAAACCAGCCTTTGACGCTTCTTGACGAAAGCCTTTTTCAGTACGACATTGTGTGGGCCGCCGCCGGGACAGACCATGCCTTCTTCCCGGTCGAACCGGATGAATTGTTACGACTGACAGGCGGTACCGTCTGCGACATTCGGAAAGGCCAGTCACCGTGCTAACGCTTTTCAGGGACGATGGCTTCGAACCAGCCGTCGTTCTCCCTTCTGAGTCGGAGAGATTTTATGGGCAAAAGGGAGATCTCCAGATTGTGATCGCAGCAGGCCTTGAGGATGTGGCCGCTTATGGCCACGTGGTCACGGCCGTTGAAAACAGCATGTAGGTGTGGATAAAGTGAGTTGCCACGGTAACTGATGTTTCCGGAAAGAGCCGCAAGTTCAAAAGGTCCCGGCACGTTTTCCTGGATATACTCCGTTCCTGTGTACCAGCCGAAGGTGACGTCCCGGATCATCCCGAGACCTGTGATCACAACGGCTGAATCAATGAAATACTCCTCGCAGGCTGTAGCAAGTGACCGATGGAGGTCTTCCCCGTCTGAAAGCCGCAGAAAAAGCATTTCTTCGCTTGTCGCATATCGCATGATCCACGCCTCCCCTGTGTGTCAGGCCAACTTGAATGTATTGTAGCATGTGATAGAGAGTTTCTGCGGTAAAATGCCTTGGCCTTGATCCTTGCTGGAACTGGAGGGGAAATTCATGCCGGTGTACCTGCTGATTGCAACCTTCGCCATTGGATCCTGTGCAGGGTTTCTCAACACCATAGCCGGGGGCGGTAGTCTTCTGGCATTGCCTTTTCTTATTTTTCTCGGGCTTGATGCCTCTGTGGCCAATGCGACGAACAGGGTTGCCATCCTTTTGCAGAATATCGTCGCCACAGGGCGCTTCAGAAAGCGCAAAGTCCTTTGTTTCAGGGAGGCCGCTGTCCTGGCTGCGCCGGCAACGATGGGGGCTGTGTGTGGGACGCTCCTCGCGGTTCAGCTCGACGAAAAATTCCTGAAGGTTCTTATTGCCATCCTCATAACCGCCATGGCGGTGCTGCTGGTATCCAAACCCGATATGTGGGAGTCCCAGCGGGAAAACAGGTGGCCCAGGTGGCTGACCATGGTTGTTTTCTTTTGTATCGGAGTTTACGGTGGATTTATTCAGGCGGGGGTTGGTTTCATGCTGATCTGGGCGCTTGTGGGCGTCGTCGGAAAAGACCTGGTGCGCGCTAATGCCCTGAAAGTGGCGATCGTCATGACCTACACCGCGGTCAGCCTTACCCTTTTCATGTCCTACGGGATGGTCAATTTCGGTATCGGTTTTGCACTGGCGGCAGGGAACATGACCGGGGCATGGATCGGCACATGGTTCGCCGTCGAGAAGGGAAACCGCTGGATCCGCTATATACTGGCCGGCGTCGTTTCGGTCAGCGCTTTCCGGATGATCCTGGAGGCCTTGGGAATATAAGAATCCGGTCCGGTTGTTTATTCTCCGCCAAGCAGGTATTCCTGGAGTATTTCACCTTTGTATCCCGCGCCGAGCCCCACAGCAAGTCTTAGTCGTGCCTGTTCGGGCCGAAGCATACCTCCGTCGAGGGCACCCAGTTCAAAAAGTTTTTTGGCGCTCCCCTCAAAACCGTATCCCGTCATGGTATATCCCCTTGGGCACCGCGAAGTCACGACGATTTGGGTTCCTGCTTTCAGGAGGGCTTTCAGATACTGAATCCACGAGGGAGGAACATTCCCGCCGCCGAAACCCGCGAGAACGAGTCCCTCCAAACCGGGTTCGGAGGAAAGGCCTGTCAGGGTGCGAACGCCTCCACCGAGTGAAGCCCAGAGGATTTCCACATCCTTTGAGGGCGTGACGCCCCGATCGACCGCAGGCGGTCTTTTGGGCTTCCTGTTAATATGTATTTTCCCCTCCACAAACTCGCCGATGGGGCCTCTTCCGGGGGACGCAAAAGCATCTCGTCTGTGGCTTACCTCTTTCATGATCTCAGACGCTGCGAAAAGCTGGTCCTGGAAGCAGGCTACGACGCCCATTCCCCAGAGTGCCTCCGAAGATGCGGCCATCATGGCTTGCTGTAAGTTGACGGCGGCGTCGGAACTTGGCTGCGAGCCCGGTTTTAGTGCCCCTGTAAAGACTACGGGCTGGGGATAAGGCCAAAGAAGATCTGTCAGGTAGGCCATTTCCTCGAGTGCATCGGTGCCGCTTGAAACGACTATCCCCTTGCATCCATCCTGGACGAGCTGTCCCAGAAGTTCAACGAGATCGGTGGTCATCCGTATGGTATAGTGACTGCTGGGCTGGTGGCTCCAGTCGACGGGTTCGACTTCCCCTGCGAAATCCCGGGGAAGGGTTTCAAGCAGCGCTTCAGCTGACTTGGTCGGGACAAATCCGCCCAAGCGTTCGTTGTAGGTCATACTGATCGTTCCGCCTGTCCCCACAAAGGCTATCTTTCCTCGTCGCGGCATACTGCCACCCCCTTGTTCCGGATAAGTGTAACATCTTTCCCGGAGTATCCGGAACATGTATGCCGGTCTTTTATCAAAGGGGTTGATGTTTCGTGCACGTCGTCGTTGTAGGAGCAGGAGAAGTCGGTTTCAACGTCGCCAAAAACCTGTCTGACCAGGGGCATGATGTGGTTGTCGTGGAAAAGGACGATCTGCGGGCAGAAAAAGCTGAAAGTGACCTTGACGTGATGCTTGTCCGCGGGAATGGGGCCCGGCCTCCTGTTCTCGAGGAAGCCGGAATATCTCCGGGATGCAATGTGGACATCCTGATAGCCTGCACAAATCATGACGAAGTCAATATCCTGGCTTGCTGGATTGCCAAGCGCTCCGGTGTTAAAAGGGTTATTTCCCGGGCGAGGGGACTTGAATATACCGACAGCCCCACCTGGGCGAGGGATCTCGGGATCGATGTCATGATCTCGCCCGAACGGTCCGTGGCCCGGGAGATAGAAGAACTGCTTTCCGTCAGTTCGGCGGTGCACACCGCGGAATTCTTCGGAGGTCGGGCGGGTCTGTACGCCTTTCGGGTTTCCGAAGGATCAGCCATGGTGGGGGGTACTCTCCGGAGCTTGCACCAGCGGTATCCGAAATTGACCGCACTGATCGCGTTTGTCGAAAGAAACGGCAGCGGCTTCGTCCCCTTTGGGGAGACGGAGCTCAAGGTGGGTGACCTTTGCTTCATCATCGTGCCCAGGGGACAGGTCCATCAGCTGGAGGAACTTTTCCGGAAAGAGCGCAGCAAGGGCCTGAAGCGGGTAATCATCGTCGGCGGCGGGAAAATCGGTTTTCAAGTTGCCAGAAGGCTTGAGATGCGGTACCGGAACCTTGATGTCCGGCTCATCGATCAGGACCGGGAAAAATGTGACAAGCTCGCGAGAGAACTTGAGCGAACCATCGTCCTGGCAGGTGACGGGACCGATGAAGAATTGCTCTATTATGAGGGAGTGGAGGACGCCGACGGTTTCGTTACCACAACCGCAAGCGACGAGCGAAACCTGCTGATCGGGGTGATCGGCAAGGCGCTGGGTGCGGGCAAGAGCATTGCCGTGGTCAGGAGAAATTTGTTGATGAAACTGGATGACTATATATCTGTTGATGCGCTTGTCAATCCGAACCAGGCGCTTGCCTCGGTGATCATGCGACAGGTCCGGTACCCTTTCAGTTCCGGTGCCCTGTCCATCATAGAAAAAATCGACGCCGAGATGCTCGAAGTCACCGTGCGGGAAGATAGCCGTATCGTCGGCAAGAAGGTCATGGACCTGGGACTCCCCAAGGGGATCCTTCTTGCCCTTATCTGCAGAGGTGAAAAGGTCTTCGTTCCCTGGGGGGATACGGTGCTCCAGTCCGATGACCAGATCGTCCTCTTCGCCTCGTCGGAACAGATGCCCAAGGCTGTGGAGATACTGGAGGTCCAGTAAACATGAGGGTCCGGGTTCTTTTCAAAGTGCTGGCCCTGATGGCCGCCATCGTATCATTGTTCATGTTGTGGCCCCTGGCGTGGGCTCTCAAGGACGGCTCCCATGATGCAAAGGCTTTTCTCGCCGGTATCTTCTGTGGTCTTTTTGCGGCCGGGTTCCTGTATGCTCTGGGCAGGCAGGCCGGTACGCGGGATCTGGGCGTCAGGGAGGCCTTCGCTGCTGTTACCCTGTCGTGGATCATGGCGTCACTCATCGGCGCACTTCCGTATTTTTTCTACGGAAGCGTACCAACCTATACCGATGCCTTTTTCGAGGCCATGTCCGGTTTTACCACAACCGGGGCATCGGTCCTGACGGATATCGAGTCCAACCCCCGGGGTATCCTCTTCTGGCGGGACCTGACCCACTGGCTCGGAGGTATGGGTATCATTGTCCTCAGTCTTGCCGTACTGCCCTTTCTAGGGGTTGGGGGTATGCAGCTCTATCGGGCCGAGGTGCCGGGGCCGACGCCGGAAAAACTGACACCCCGCATCAGGCAAACGGCCCTCCTGCTTTGGGGAGTCTACCTTCTTTTCTCTCTTCTCGAGACGATCCTTCTGCTTTTGGGCGGCATGGATGTCTTCGAGGCGCTGACCCATACCTTCGGCACCATGGCTACAGGCGGGTTTTCCCCTCTCAACGCAAGCATCGGCCAGTATAACAATGCCTATTTTGACTGGGTTATCATTGTATTCATGTTTTTGGCCGGAGGGAATTTTGCACTCCATTACATGATGCTCACCGGGAAGCTCTCGGCCTGGTGGCTCGATGAAGAATTCCGGTTTTACGTCAAGGTACTTGTCTTTTCCATTGGGACATCTTCCGCGCTGCTTTACGTCAGCGGGACCTATGAAACCGTCATGGATTCCTTGCGATACGGGGCTTTTCAGGTCGTCAGCATCATAACCACTACGGGTTACGTTACCGCGGATTATGAAAAGTGGCCCTTCTACGTCCAGTATCTTTTGCTCTTCCTCATGTTTGTAGGTGGCTGTGCCGGATCCACCGGCGGTGGAATGAAGAACATACGGGTCATGCTGCTCGCCAAACAGGTGAAGGGGGAACTGAACCGGCTCCTTCACCCGAAAGCGGTTATTCCGGTCCGGGTCGGGAAAAAGGCGATCAGTGCCGATGTAACAGGGTCCGTCACGGCCTTTTTCGTTCTTTACATGGGGATCTTTGCTCTTGCGGGCCTCATCATGTCGGCCCTTGGTCTTGATGTCCTGACGGCCATCGCAAGTGTCGCCGCGACGATCGGCAACATCGGCCCGGGCCTTGGAACGGTGGGCCCGGCGGAAAATTATGCCCACATCCCGATCGCCGGGAAGTGGGTTCTGTCTTTGTGCATGCTTTTGGGGAGGCTTGAAATTTACACCGTCATGATTCTCTTTTTGCCTGCCGCGTGGAGGAGGTAAAAAAGGCGAAGCCCCAAATCAGGACCTCGCCCAAGGCTTATTCAGTATCCAAGTGCTTCACCGACGATGAACACATGAACCTTGCGACCGAGAGGGGGCCGCTCAAGGATCAGCGTGGCGCGGCAGACCCTGTTGGGAGTGTTGCAGTCAACGCAGTGACCTACTTTCGTGCAGGGCACGTCAATGCTGAGCCTGAGGGCATTCGGGGGGGTTGCCGTGTCTTTGACCCGTCGGATCGCGCTTTCAAGGTCACGGCAGATCTTGTTGATGCCGATGACGAAGACAAGGGTGTTCGTGCCCCATGCCATTCCCGCTACCCTGTTTCCGGTTCCGTCGATATTGACGAGCATGCCGTCATAAGTGACGGCGTTTGAGCTGGTCAGGTAGAAATCGCTTTCCAGTTCCTCCTTGAGTCGCGTCTGCTTTTCATCAGAAGACAGGTTCGGATCCCAGTGATGAAACACGGTGCAACCTTTCTTTTCGAGTTGTTCGAGAAGGTTCAGTTCCCGAATCGTCGATGTTCCGGGGACTCCAACGCTCGAACCCGCTGGTATGAGGTCACAGACAACCCTTGCGGCTTCTTTAGCGGTTGGGACATAGGAAGCCGCATAGCCCTTGTCATTCAGTGCCTTCACAACGGTTTGGCCGATATTGGAATAGTGGGATTGCCAGATGGCGGCATTTTTCTCCTGCATGGCATTCACGGACATCTCTCCTTTCAAACCTGTGTGTCACTTATTTTGGCAGAAACCAGAAGAAGACACAATGAAGGGGTTCCCGGAGTGTGACAGGTACAGAAAATCGTGCTACTCTATCAAGTTGAAAGCAAACAAGGAGGCGTTTGAACATGTGCCAGGTTATCACACCCGATTCATCCGGGATGCACAGTCATGTCGAAGACCCTCTCTCGATCGCCGAGCTTCTTCGGGAAACGTTGTCGGAAGAACTTCAGGCCATGAACAATCTCTCGGCCCGATGGCACATGATCGAGGATGAGTCGACGGCCCATGCCCTGGAGCATCTCATCACGAAAAAGCGTGAAATGCTCAGGGACCTCTGGGATCTGCTCAGGGATGTGGAAGAACGAGCTTTTGCAGCCGGCGGCCATTCCCACGGACACGGGCATACTCACAATCATAACCACAGGCACGACGAAGCTTAGGGCAGGTTCACAGGTTTCAAAATATTGCCAAATCAGTGCTGAAGGCAGCGGCGGAGAGAATCCGCCGCTGCTGTCAAGTTGTTTACCTTGACACCATGTGGTAAAATCCCTATAATCTCCCTGCCGACGGGAGGGGAAAGGGCCATGGAAGACAAATTGTCGAAGAAGATACAACTGGACCGGCTGTATGATATCTATGGACCCCTCCTGACGGAAAAGCAACGCCAGGTCTTCATCTTGCATCACGAGAGGGACTGGTCGCTCGCCGAGATTGCCGAGACCATCGGGATGAGCCGTCAGGGGGTCCATGATCTTTTCCAACGTGCCAAAGACCGCCTGGAACAACTTGAAGAACTGCTCGGCTGTCTTGAAAGGGAGAGCCGGCTGATGAAGCTGCTTGAGAGCCTCAGCCGCCTCTGTACCGCCAGGGGCCTGCCGCTTCCGGCGTACCTTGTCGAAGAGCTGGGCGGACTCGTCGAAGTTGAAGAAACGGGGGGAGCGGACAAGCTGCATGTTTGATTCTTTGAGAAACAGGCTAGAGAGCGTTTTTGGAAAACTTTGTGACAGGGGAAAGCTTACCGAACAAGATGTAACGGAAGCCGCCAGAGAGGTCCGGCGCGCGCTGCTCGAAGGGGACGTCAACTATAAGGTAGTCAAGGACCTTGTCGGTCGCATCCGTGAGAGGGCACTGGGAAAGGCCGTCCTGGAATCCATAACTCCGGCACAACAGGTCCAGGCCATCGTCTTCGAGGAGATGACGGAGCTGATGGGCGGCAAGACCAGAGGCGGGCTGGACTATGCGCCCCAGCCTCCCACGCGCTGCCTGCTCGTGGGCCTTCAGGGAGCGGGCAAGACCACAAGCTGTGTCAAGATCGCCAAAAATATTTCCGGCAGGCATAAGCCGCTGGTTGTCGCCTGTGACCTGAAACGACCCGCTGCCGTCCAGCAGCTTTCCATACTGGCAGATCAGGAAAATATCGGCTTTTACGGGCCCGAACCGGGAGAGAAGGACGTGGTCTCCCTGGTGAAACGGGCCGATGAATATGCACGACAGCGGTTGTATGATGTGCTCCTTTTCGACACGGCCGGCCGTCTCCACATGGATGAGGACCTGATGACGGAGCTTGAAGAACTGAAAAGGGAGCTCCAGCCGAGGGAGATTCTCCTGGTGCTTGATGCCATGACAGGCCAGGAAGCCGTTGACGTGGCAAAGGCATTTCACGAAAGGCTTGGACTGACAGGCCTTGTCATGACCAAACTGGATGGAGATGCCCGGGGTGGTGCGCTTTTGAGCGCCAGGGCGGTGGCGGAGGTTCCGGTCAAATTTGTTGGAACCGGGGAGCGGATAGAGGATCTGGAGGCTTTCGACGCCGGACGGATGGCCCAGAGAATCCTGGGCATGGGCGACGTGGCGGGTCTTGCGGAAAAGGTCCGGCAGGCTACTGAGGGCGCCGATGTTGAAGAGATGGCCAAATCCCTTCGCAAGGGACGGTTTGATATGGATGATCTGCTGCAGCAGATCCGACAACTCAGGAAAATGGGGCCTCTTGACAAGGTCATAGAGATGATCCCCGGAGCAAACAGGCTGAAAGGACTGGCAGACACTGAAGTCGACCAGAACCGAATCAAGCGAATAGAAGCGGTCATTCTTTCGATGACCCCCGAGGAGCGACGGAACCCGAAAATCATCAAGGGGAGCCGGCGGCGCCGGATTGCGAAAGGGTCGGGTACGACGGTGCAGGTCGTCAATCAGGTTCTGGCTCAGCACAAGCAGATGCAGGAACTCATGAAACGTTTCAGCAAAGGCGGAAAAAGGATGAAGCTTCCGGGCGGTTTTCCCTTTTAGCTTTTGTAGATAAAGGGTAAATGTGGCCGCGTTGGATGACTTGAAAAAACGGAGGTGCAATGTACATGGCGGTACGAATCAGACTTGCAAGGTTCGGACGGAAGAAAAGACCCTTTTACAGGCTGGTGGTGGCCGATGCCCGGGCACCGAGGGACGGTTCCTATATCGAGCAGATCGGTACCTATGATCCCATGAAGGATCCCTCAGAGATCAAGATCGAAGAGGAACGTGCGCTGTACTGGCTCGGAAACGGGGCGCTTCCTTCGGAAACGGCCAGGTCCCTGCTCGCGAAGTGCGGTGTCTGGGAAAAGTTTACGGCCGGCAAAAAACGGTAGGCGAGGCCCATGCCTGACTATGAGGCGCTTGTGGGTTTCGTGGTGAAAAAAATCGTCACGAAACCGGAGGAAGTCCGGATAACATCTCAAAGGACGGAGTCAGGGGTGGTGAATCTTTCGGTCAGGACCTCCCCCGAGGACATCGGTCGGGTCATCGGCAAGCATGGAGCAACGATCAACGCAATCAGGTTGATAGCCAAGGCCGCGGCGGTCAAGCCCGGCGACAAGGTAGACGTGGATATCCTGGAAGATTGAGGTGGTGAAGGTGTCCGCAACGGAATTGGTCACTGTCGGCAGGATCGCCGGCGCTCATGGCGTTGGTGGGGAATTCAGAATCGTCCCGCTGACGGATTTTCCCGCCCGTTTCGAACAGATGGACCGGCTGGAGCTTTACAGCCCTGACGGCGGACACAGAATGAGCCTGGAAATCCTTTC
>JBNGDE010000026.1:0-15415 GCA_049974925.1 Thermovirgaceae bacterium
GAAACAGCGGCCGCGCAGGATACTCTCTTCCGGATGGGAATTATAGCACGTATTCAAAAGGAGTGAAGGTCTCTATGCCATGGTGGTCCTGTAACGCTCAAAAAAATCACGGGGGGCAGGTGTCCTGTCCTCGCCTGTCGTCGCCTCCATGGTGGCCCTGTAATGCTCAAAAAAAGCTGCATGCGGGAAAATACCGCATGCAGCCCCCATTCGCACCGACCTGTGCCCAAGGCGTCTATTGTATTCCGGCAGGTCAGGTCAGTGGGATCTCACGATTTCCTTGATCCTCATCAATCTGCTGAGATTCGCACGCTCCTGTTCATCCAGTTTCATCGTAATGTACCCGATAGTTTCCTTGAAGGATGGAATCAGGACATGTTCAAGGGCGTTGACGCGGCGCCGGGTGCGCTCAATTTCCACGGCCATCAACCGAAGCCCCTTTTCTTCGGCTGAAAGTGAAATGAGTTTCGGAATGAGACGTGAGAAACACTCAAGTGCCACGTCGAGACTTCCCGGAGAATTGGCCAGACCGTAGTTCAGTGCGCGGCCTTCCTGGGTTGCAGCATACTCCGGAACCATGACGCTCATGACGTTTTTGTAGGAAACATCCAGCTTCACCGATGTACCGCTGATCATGAGCGCCTGTTCCAGCATCGCCGGAAGAGTTTGGGCCCTGGCGAGAAGGAAGCTTTTATAGCATTCCGCCAGTTCCGCCTCGATCTCTTCTCTTTTTTTCCTGACAGCTTTGGCTCGTGAGAGAAAGGCCTTGATCAAGGCATCCTGCTTGTCCTTCAGGAGCTTGTGTCCGCGCTTTGCGACGGCATGGCTTTTCTTGAGACGGTTCAGCTCCATTCTGTTGGGGTTCACGTTCATTTTTTTTGCCATGGATACCCTCCCTGGGCTTCAAGACTCGATACCGTCGCGGGAGTTTCAGGAATTCTGCTGTTGCTTCGCCGCTTCAGTTTCCTCCGTGTCCTCCCGATCCTCTTCCGACATATGGGGTTTGAGGTACTTTTCGATGTACTCGTCACGGACACGCTTGAGCTCCGCCAGAGGAATACCCTTCAGTAGCTCCCACCCTTTTTCGAGGGTATCTTCAATAGAACGGTTCACGTATTCGCCTTGGCGGACATAAGCATCTTCGAACTCATCGGAGAATCTGGCAAAGGCCTTGTCTTCCTCCGTCAAGGCACCTTCGCCGAGGATCGTTGCGAGCTCCTTGGCTTCCTTTCCTCTGGCATAGGCGGCAAAAAGCTGGTTCATAAGGTCGGCGTGATCCTCTCGGGTTTTCCCTTTTCCGATTCCCTTGTCTTTGAGTCGGGACAAGGACGGGAGGACATCCACAGGCGGGTAAATACCCTTCCTGTGAAGGGTCCGGCTGAGGATGATCTGGCCTTCGGTGATGTATCCGGTCAGATCGGGAATCGGATGTGTCTTGTCGTCTTCAGGCATGGTCAAGATCGGAAACTGTGTGATAGATCCCTTCTTGCCCTTGAGGCGGCCCGCACGTTCGTACATGGTGGCGAGGTCTGTGTACAGGTAGCCGGGATATCCGCGGCGTCCCGGGACCTCCTTTCTGGCGGCTGAAATTTCACGAAGGGCTTCGCAATAGTTCGTGAGGTCCGTCAAAATGACGAGCACCTGGTAGCCGTGTTCGAAAGCCAGGTACTCGGCACAGGTCAACGCAAGCCTTGGTGTGGTGATCCGTTCGATGGCCGGGTCGTCTGCAAGGTTGATGAACATGACCGTTCGTTCAATTGCTCCGGTTTTCCTGAAGTCGTCCATAAAGAAGGATGCCTCTTCGAAGGTGATTCCCATGGCGGCGAATACAACGGCGAAATCCTCATGTCCTCCGAGTACCGTCGCCTGCCTTGCCACCTGGGCGGCAATCCGGTTATGAGGCATTCCGCTGCCGGAAAAAATCGGCAGCTTCTGTCCCCTGACCATCGGATTCATCCCGTCGATCGTAGAAATACCCGTCTGGATGAATTCCGAAGGATAGTCCCTGGAGTAGGGGTTGATCGGGAATCCGTTGATATCGAGCATCTCATCGGGAATTATGGGGGTTCCACCGTCGATGGGATCTCCTCTCCCGTTGAAGACGCGTCCAAGAATCTCCTTGCTGACGGGAAGCCTCAGTACCTTGCCCGTGAAGCGGACTTTTGTCGCGCTGACGTCGATTCCGGAGGTTCCCTCAAATATCTGGACGAGAGCCCTGTCCGTGGAGATTTCGAGAACCCGTCCTCGGCGCCTTTCGCCGTCTGGAAGCTCAATTTCCACGAGTTCGTCGTACATGACGTCTTCGACTTTCTCGACGACAACCAGCGGACCAGACAAGTCGGAAATGGTTCTGTACTCTTTAGGCAACATCGCCGATGCTCCCCTCCGGCAGAAGTTTGTTTACCTGTTGTTTCATCTCCGGTTCAAGCTCGTCGATGCTTTCAAGATCATCCTCGCTCAAATATCGCATACGTGCTATTTTTTCGCGAACTTTGAGCCCCAGAATGTCGCTGAGAATGGCGCCCCGCTTGAGGGCGTCCATGCAGAGGTCATGAAAGGTCATGATCGTACGCAGCATCTTTGTCTGCTTGTCCATGGAGGCAAAGGTGTCTATTTCGTGGAAGGCATTCTGGTGAAGGAAGTCCTCCCTGATCGATTTGGCCGTTTCAAGGATCATCCGTTCTTCCTTTGAAAGGGCATCGATACCGACGAGGCGCACGATCTCCCGGAGACGGTCTTCCTCTTCAAGGATGCTCATTGCCCGGGTACGCATGATGCTCCATTCACCGTCGTACTTGTTGTCCCAGTACTCGTCAAGGTTGGAAGTGTAGAGGGAATAGCTCTGGAGCCAGTTAATTGCCGGAAAGTGCCGCTGATAGGCGAGGTTGGCGTCGAGACCCCAGAAAACCTTGGTCACCCGGAGCGTGTTCTGGCTGACAGGCTCAGAGAGGTCCCCGCCAGGAGGTGAAACGGCGCCGATAGCACTGACCGAGCCTTCGCGTTCGTCGCTTCCAAGACAGATCGCCCTACCAGCCCTTTCATAAAAAGAGGCAAGACGCGTGCCGAGATATGCCGGATACCCTTCTTCGCCGGGCATTTCCTCGAGTCGGCCGGAGATTTCACGCAAAGCCTCGGCCCAGCGGCTTGTGGAATCAGCCATCAATGCGACGGAATACCCCATGTCGCGGTAGTATTCCGCCATGGTAATGCCCGTGTAAATGCTTGCTTCCCTTGCTGCAACAGGCATGTTCGACGTGTTGGCGATCAGCACGGTCCGTTTCATGAGGGGATGCCCTGAACGGGGGTCTTCAAGTTCGGGGAATTCCAGGAGCACGTCGGTCATTTCATTCCCCCGCTCGCCGCACCCGACGTACACAACGATTTCAGCATCCGCCCACTTGGCCAGCTGATGCTGGATGACCGTTTTCCCCGAGCCGAAAGGACCTGGAACGCACGCCGCTCCACCACGGGTCATCGGGAAAAAGGTATCTATTACCCTTTGGCCCGTTGTCAAAGGAACGTTCGGAGGAAGCCTTTTTGCAACAGGTCTCGGTAGCCTCACGGGCCATTTCTGGATCATGCTCACTTCGTGGCTGTGCTCGCCGTTTTCGATCACCGCAACGGTTTCTTCGACCGTAAAATCTCCAGACCGGATTTCCTTGACCGTTCCCCTGACGCCTGGTGGAACCATGATCCGGTGTTCTACGAGAACCGTTTCCTGGACCGTCCCGAGGACATCGCCCGCAGAGACTTCTGTTCCCTCTTTGACCTTCGGTACGAAGGTCCATTTCTTTTTTCTGTCCAGGGCGGGTACATCAATCCCGCGCGAGATAAAAGGGCTGTCGGCCGCTTTTTCAATAAGGCTCAAAGGCCGCTGGACTCCGTCAAAAAACTGTTCGATCAGGCCAGGGCCAAGCTCAACACTTAAGGGAGCTCCGGTTCCGAGGACCGGTTCACCGGGAAGGAGCCCGGAAGTTTCTTCATAGACCTGTATCGAAGCCGAATCGCCCTTGAGCTCGATGACTTCCCCGACAAGGCCGATCTTCCCCACACGCACCACATCGTACATGGAGGCTCCGCCCATCCCGCCTGCAACAACAAGAGGGCCTGAAATTTTCGATATGGTACCCTGAATGTTTTTTGCCATGGCCACCACCTATTGACTTCCTGAATTTGTGAAATCCTGTCTCTTGTCCTGTCTCATTCCACCGAAAAAATATCCATTCCGACAGCCCGCTCCACGCTCTCGCGGATTGCTTCAACACCGATTCCTGTCGATCCGTGAACGCCGGGAACCGGAATAATGCTGATCGGGTAATCTTCGTTCAGCTCCCGGACAAATTCCTGATGTTCCTCGAACAGGCTGTCCACTAGGAACACTACGGCATATTGTTCTTGGAGGAGTCGCCGGAGCAGCGTTTGAAGGTCCTGGTCATCGGATTCCCCGTTTTGTCCTGCCACGAAAGGGTCTATTCCTACCGCCTGAAAAGGGAGGATGCTTTCGTAATCTCCGACAGCAGCCATTTTAAGGTTTCCGTGGTTACTGGACATTTCTGAGCAGCCTCCTCAGTGACTCCCTGTCGACACCGTTGGAGACTCCGACAAGGATGATCCGGACGTTTTTGCTTTCTGTTTCCTTGGACCAGAGATAGGTCAATATGTTTTCAGGCGCGAAGGTACTGTATCTGTATGGTCCGAGAACACCCGTGATGTAGTCGTCAAGAGCCTTTTCAAGGTCAACGACAAGTTCGGCGGTGTTTCCTGCCTCGGGTATCTCACGAAAAGCCGCCGAGACGTCGGCAAAGCCGAGGATGCGCCCCCATCCTTCGACAGGTTCAGCCATAAGGGAGAGAATCCTCTCCGTTGAAATCCATCCCCCGTCATGAAGGAAGGGTGCCGCCTGACCGGCGTCCATTTCGATCCTTCTGAGGCGGAAGATGTTTCGGACGTTTTCTGCATCAATTTTCGCCCGTATCCAGGCATCGATCCCTTTGGAACCCGTTTTTTCGGCAAGCTGACGCATCACGGAAAAAAGGTGCGAATCCAGCATTGTCTCGACGGAAAGGATGTCATGGGTTTGTTCCCATTGCATGATGCACTCCGGCACAATGCGGTGGAAGCCGAAGGGTAAAAGACGATAATCCTCGCTCTCAACAGCCACAACGAGGTCATCCGTGGAGACGTTCCCGAGATTTGTCAAGAGGTCCCTACGCTTTTTCGCTCCCCGCTGTTTCTGTATTTGCCCCTTGAGCAGAACCTTTAGGTTGTGGATATCGTATGGAAGCCTGCACAGCTGAGGCAGCTCCGGATCGGGAGAAAAGCGCGTCACTTCCTTGTAGGCTTCCTGCAACTCGGAGAATATGGCATGTTCGAAATCCTGTGTCCCCTTCTCATCCGTCAACCACCTGGCATAATGCGTTTCCCCGATGGTTTTCAGCGCATCGGAGATTCCCTCGCTGTCAAGCAGCCTCTGGAAAAAGGAGTTGCTGAGCAGGCGGCTTTCCATCGCCCGCAGTCTTGAAACGGCATAGCCGTATCCCGTTACCTGCGTCATTGGCCAAAGCCCTCCGGTTCCCTAATCGGAAAAGAGGCTTTTGACGATTCCCGCCTCAAGGTCCTCTCGCATACTATCGAGCAGCATTCGGAAAGTGCAATTGATATCGATGTCTCCCTTCCGGTAGATGAATCCGCCTTTTTCCGGCAGCCGCTCTTCGGAAAGTTCAGCTTCCGTTCCGTTTTCTTCGTTAAATTGCCTGATCCAGTCTGCATTTATGACTTTATCGTCCTTCCCTGGGATGACAACTCCCTTACCTTCTTTGGATGCCTCCTTGAGAAGGCTTTTCATAAATTTCGCGTATTCCTCGGTTTCCATTTGTTGCAGTTTCCCGAGGGCGGTATCGAAAACCTGGTCGATCAGGCTTCTTTTCGCGCCGAGCTTCATTTTCTGGACATCAAGTCGGGCGACGATCTTTCGCCTTTCGAATATTTGCGGTTTTTCCTTTTCCAGTTTCCTGTCATATTCTTCCTGAAGCTTTCGTTTTTCCTCTTCAGTATGCTTTCTGATGTTCTCCGCCTGCTTTTTTGCCTTTTCCTGGATTTCCTCAACCTCTTTTTTCGCGTCCGCTTCTATCCGTTTCTTGATATCAGCCAAAGCCATACTGGTCACACCCCTTGCCACCAGGGCTAAAACTGGATGCTGTTCAACAAGATGATGCTCATCAGGAGCGCGAAAACGGCATAGGTTTCGACCATGGCCGGAAGAATGACGGCTTTCCCCGTTTCTTCGGGCCGTTTCGAAATGAGCTGGATACAAGCGGCAGAGGTCTTTCCCTGAGCGATTCCGGAATAATAACCCGCAATGGCAATCGGGAGGCAGGCAAACAGGACCCCGAGGCCCTGCCAGACGTTGACGGTGACCGCCTCGCCACCAATGAGCCCGACCTTGAGGATCGCGAAAAAGGCCGTCAAAAGTCCATAGATTCCCTGGGTTCCGGGAAGCGCCTGAAGCAAGAGCACAAGTCCGAATTTCCCCGGGTCTTCCGTCATGATCCCTGCTCCCGCCTCTCCTGCGATACCAATACCGATTGCCGAGCCGGAACCTGCGAAACCCGCGGCGAGAGCCGCACCAAGAACTGCCAACATAATTCCAAGAAGTTCCATGTCAAACGACACTCCTCTCAAAACATACTGGGTCATTCAAGCGTAATGTCTTCAAATAAAGTAAAGAAATGCTCACACTTTTTCCGCTTCAATCGGCTTCACCTGCACGTATTGCGTGTCATAGGCGAGGGGTTTGAAAGACCTTCCTCCGCCACTGTAGAATTTGCTGAAAAACTCCACATACTGAAGGCGCAGGGCATGGATGAACGCGCCGAGTGTATTGACTGTCACACTGAACAGGTGGCCGCCGATGAACAAGATAAACGCAAGAATTATTCCGACGAAGGGGATGTCGACCACAAGGCCTGTTAAGGTATTGATGATCATAGCTACTGCCGAAGTGGCGAGCCCAAGGGCTAGAAGCCTGCTGTAGCTCAGGACATCGCCGAGGTAGGAGGTGATGTTGTACAGGCTCAGCAGGCCTGAAAGGGCCTTGCTTACAAAACCGGTCTTCTCCCTTCCCTGGGTTGCTACTAAAAGCCCCACGCCTGCGAAGGAAAGAACCTTTCCGAAAAACCCGGCGGCGGGTCCCATGATCCCTGCTGCATTGCCTGCATATACAAGTAGTCCCGTTATGAGCGCTATCCAGCCACCCTGGTCACCAAATGCGGCAACGTAGTCGCCTTTTTGCAGGTTTTCCCACATCGCAAGAAAGAGGCCGAAAAGAACCTGAATCACTCCGAGGGCAAGGGATATTCCCAGGAAATTGAGCGGGTTCTCCATGGGCTGCAGAAGGACTACGCTGTTTTTGACCCCCCTAAGGAAAGACAGCGGTCCGAAGGCATCAATCATGTCCCCGAGCCAGCTTCCTGTTATTGCCCCGAAAAAGATGGTGGAAACAGCTCCGAGGAGGAGAAGGTTGAAGAAGTTTCTTTTTTCTCCGGTAATCCTGTAACGTGAGAAAAGCCACAGAATCAGTCCGGCGAGGAAAATGCCGTATCCCCCATCTCCAAGGCACATTCCCAGGAAAATAAACATAAAGGGTGCCATCGGCACGGTCGGATCCATTCTTCCGTAAACAGGCAGTCCGTAAAGGCGCGTCAACGGTTCGAATGGAAGTGCCCACTTCGGGTTTACCAGCATTGTAGGCGGATCGTCTCCCGCAGAAAGGTCAGGATCTTCCAGAATGACTTCCGTTTGCCCTTCAAAGGGTTTGACGGTCTCGTGGAAGCTTGGGATTTTGATTTCGGGAATCCACAAACGGATGATGCTGACTTCGCTGGTCCTTTCTCCCTGGAGAAGAGCTTCGTACCGTTTGCGAAGCACTGTGTAATAGTCGGAAAGTTTCCGGACTGAAGGGACATGCTGACGGGCTAGCTCACTGGAACGGCTTTTCAGTTGTTCTTCTTCCGCCAGGAGTTTGCTCCGTTCTTTGAGGGCATGTTTTGATGCCTCCCTTACTGTGCCGTGAAGATCTTTCGGGAAATCGATCCGTGAGAAGGTGACCGCTACGCTTGCTTCGGAAACGGCCGCTGAAAGTGACCTGTCGTAGAGTAAAACGACAGGAACATGCGGAGATTTCCCTTCGACGGAACCGATGAAAATCTCACCCTGGTTCCCCACGGCATTCTCAAAGGCGGTTTTCAGCTTCTCCACCTGGTCTGAGGGAATGGTTCCGTACAGGGAGGAGATAATTCTTGTCCCCTCGGAAAGCAGGGAAAGATCATGGGGAAATCCTTCGAGTGATTGCAGGATCGTCTGCTTCGAATCGATATGCGATATGGTACTCCGCAGTTCCACGAGCCTTCGTTCGATCTTTCTTGCCTGTTCGGCGATTTCTCCAAGCTTGATTTCAGCGGCGAGCTTCTCGAGCTCGTCTATGCTGACGGCGGGTTTCTCTGAAAGCAGCCTGTCCAGAGTTCCCCGTTCCTCATCATAATAGGGTTCGAGAAATCGGAGGAGAAAACGGGCGTCAACGGAAATATCTTCAATTTCCCTGAGTTTTCGGCCGACGGTTTCCTTTTTGCCGTCTACTCCCGTTTCTTCGAAGGGCATAACCTCACAGCTTGCAAGCTTTTGAAGTTCTGCGACGATTTTTTCTGCAACGGAACTATGAACAAAAACCGTTGCCTTTTTAACCTTTAAGACCGCCATGCTTTTCTACCACCTCTTTTACAACCCAGGCAGCTACATCCTTTATCTTCTCCTGGTGACGCCGCACAAGTTCGTTTGCTTCCTTTTTCCCCTGGGCGACGATTTTCTCCGCCTCCTGCTCCGCTTCTTTTTCGGTTTTTTCCAGTGTTTCTCGGTATTTTCGGTGCATTGCCTGTTTTGATGCTTTCAGGTCGTTTTCGGCTTCCGAACGTGCTTCAGCGACTATCCTGGAGGCCTGTGACCGGGCGTCTTTGACAACGGCTTCAGCTGCATCTTCTGATTGTCGGATTTCTTCGGCAAGATCTTTTGCCACCAACTGCACCTCCTTTCGTCGGGAATCTTGTATTTCGGAATAAATAAACCTTGCATCATTCAGACAGAAGCCCTTTGGGAGAAAACCCTGAAAAAAGATTCTAATACCGGTGCATTATTGTGTCAATTTTAACAATATTTCCGAGACTTTTCCGAGAATCTTCCGGGACAAAATTGCGGTTTTCCGTAAATACCAATGGCGGTAATAAACATGGAGGTAAAACCTTGCCCTAAAGGATACCAGATTGGGAGAAAAATGGAGCGGACAACGGGATTCGAACCCGCGACCCTCGGCTTGGGAAGCCGATGCTCTACCGGCTGAGCTATGTCCGCTCTTCGATCGAACATTATATTCGGGTCCGAGCGTT
Source organism: Thermovirgaceae bacterium (assembly GCA_049974925.1). Lineage (GTDB taxonomy): Bacteria > Synergistota > Synergistia > Synergistales > Thermovirgaceae > UBA1876. The sequence goes on from JBNGDE010000026.1 coordinate 9,435, forward strand.
TTGGCAAGGATTTTACGCTTGTTTGTGACCGGACAGGGATAACAATACCCTCAAAGGCTCAGGAAGGTGATGGTTTCAACATGGGGTGTCTGGGGGAACATATCCAGTGGAACAACGCGCAGGATCCGGTACTTGCCCGCAACAAAGGTTCCCAGGTCACGGGCGAGGGTAGCAGGGTTGCAGGAAACATAAACAATCCGGTCGGGTCTCAAAGAAAGAATTTTCCTGCGAACTTCCACGCTGCATCCGGTGCGAGGTGGATCTATCAGCAGGGCTTCGCAATCCTCTGGTTTTATCGCTTCAAGAGCTTCTTCGGCGGCTTGGGGGATTACCCTGGCCTTTGGGAATCCGTTTTCCCCAAGGTTGGCTTCAAGATACGATGCCGCTTCAGGCCATGACTCGCATGCATAAAGATGGGACGCTTTCTCCGCGAGTCCGAGGGTCATTGCACCTACGCCGCTGTAGAGTTCTACAATCTTTTTCCCCCTGTCGAATCCGGACAAGGCTGTTTCGAAAAGTCTTTCGGCAAGAAATGGATTTACCTGGAAAAATGAAGTCGGCCCGAACTTCAGCCTGTGGTTGCCGACACGTTCCTCAACGCAATCGGGACCTGCGATATGAAAGGTTTTATGGCCGAATATCCTGTTTCCGGGTTTGCTGTTGACGTTGACGAAAACCGAGGGTAAACCTGAGCCCTTCCTGCCTCTCAAAAAGTCGCATAATCTGTCAAGGTCTTTCCTTTTTTCATTTTTCAGAGGTTCGCGCACCACAAAGACAAGAGAGAGTGCTTCTGCTTTTGTTACCCGCAGCGAGATGTGACGAAGAAAACCTGCATGTTTCCTTTCGTCATACCCTTGCCAGCCGAGAAGGTCAATCATAAAGGGCAGCTCTTTCAACGCTTCTTGCAGGGGCTTCTGAAGTACCGGGCAGGTATCCACGGGAACAAGATAATGGCTGTCGCGCCTGAAAAAGCCGAAAAGTGTGGTTTTTCCGGCACTTCTGACGGGGAAAGATGCTTTGTTCCTGTAATTCCATAATGCGGGGCTTTTGATGCAGTCTTCGACCAGCAGAGGGAACTCGGGACCGAGTTCTTTCATAAGCGCGTCCTGGACCGAACGTTTTTTCAGGGAACACTGGAGGTCGTAATCCGCATGCTGAAAAGAGCATCCTCCACAGATCCCGAACCAAGGACATTTCGGGTCCCGCCTGTCGGGGCTGGGTTCAAGGATCTTCTCTACTTTCAGGATACCGTAATTTTTCTTCACAAGTGTTACACGGCCTTGCACCCTTTCTCCGGGAAGAGTCTCCGCCGCGAAAAGCACGAAGTGATCTTTTCCGTACCTGGCAACGCCTTCACCGCGGCTGTTCACAGCAGTTACATCGACGATGACTGATTCTCCTGTCGAAGGTTTTGTTGCCCTTCCGTTTTGCATCTTTCTCATGACCTCCGGGTTGAACACCAGTGACGCAGCAGAGTTTCAGCCCCTGCTGCGTCACTGGTGTTCCGGTTGATTGTTCTCCTCTTTTTTTGATCCGGTGGTTCAGCTCATCAGGGCATAGCCTTCATCGAAGGCGAGTTCGTTCATTCCTTCCGTTCCACGGGGAACTCTGGCCAGTATCGCCTTTTTGAAATGTTCCGGCTTGAGGAGGCCTTCCTGTTCGAGGACATGTGCCGTTGCACCAAGTGCCACCATGTTCGTGACCAGTTCCCGCCCGACTTTATCACGGGCCGTCTTGACGATGGGAAGTGAGTGAATCCTGGCGTCAACATCAGGTTTTCCCGTCACATAGGTGTCATCGATGATGATTATTCCTCCGGGCACCGTATCACCGACGAATTCGTCGCAGGCTTTCTGGTTTAGAATAACCTGGAGATTTGGTCTGGACGTTTTTGGATAATCGATCTCGCCCCTTGAAATGACGACTTCCGACTTGGATTTCCCACCACGGGCTTCAGGACCGTATGATTGTGTCTGTACGGCGTTCAGGTCTGCATAAATAACTGCGGCCTCTCCGGTGATAACGGCGGCAAGGATAACGCCCTGTCCGCCCGAACCGGCAAAACGGATTTCATACCGATCGCTCATGCCTTTTCCCCTCCGAGGCTGTCGATGAGCTTGTCATAGCTTTCCGTGTATTCAGGCAAATCCTTTTTGACAAACTCACCAACGATGATTTTCCCTTCCAGTTCTTCCTCGGACATGGAGGAAGCTTTTGCCAGCGGGATTGACGCTGACTGGAGATAATTCAAATTGTCAAGAGGCGTTCTCCTTTTGTTTCTTCTGCCAAACTGGGTGTGACAGCTGGAGATGATTTCAACGACGGAAAACCCCTTGTGTTGGATGCCGTTTTTAATGTACTTTTCGCAGAGGATCGGGTTGGCGATTGTGGCACGGGCAACGTAGGTGGCCCCGGCTCCCTGTGCGAGATGACAGATGTCGAAAGGGGGGTCGACCGCGCCGTAAGGGGCAGTCGTAGCCTTGGCGCCCTGGGGAGTTGTCGGCGAAGCCTGGCCGCCTGTCATGCCGTAGATATTATTGTTCATGACGACAGCGGTTATATCGATATTTCTCCTGCATGCATGGATGAAATGATTGCCACCGATGGCGGCGCAGTCACCGTCACCCATGACATCGACGATGGTAAGTTCCGGTTTGGCAAGCTTGATGCCTGTGGCGAATGCTAGAGATCTTCCGTGGGTTGTATGAACAGTACAGGCGTCGATGTAGCCGGGCATCCTGCTCGAACAGCCAATTCCAGATGCTATCACCGTTTCTTCCCGTTTCTTTCCGCAATCGTTGAGTGCCCGCAGTATGGCGTGGAGAATGATGCCATGGCCGCAACCCGGACACCACAGGTGGGGAAAGAATTGTTTCCTGAGCCAGTCCATTACTTCAGGGCGGGGCATACCTATGCCACCTCCTTGATTTTTTCAAGGATTTCTTCGGGTTTGAACAGTTCACCGTTGACAAGGTTATAAGGTACAACCCTCGCTTTTCCGTGAACCGACCGTTCCACCTCGAGAACCATCTGGCCGTAATTGAGCTCCGGTACCAATATGACTTTTGCCCTTTTGGCGACTGTTTCGATCTCCTTGTCCGGGAAAGGCCAAAGTGTCACAATTCTGAAAAATCCTGTCTTGAGGCCTTTCTGTCGTCCAAGCCGGACTGCGGAAAGGGCGGTTCGTGCAACGCTTCCATAGGATACGACGAGGATTTCTACATCCTCGGTGTTCTCCGTTTCGAATTCCACAATATCGTCCCTGTAGACGTTTACCTTTTCCATGAGACGTCTGGTTTTCTTCCCGATTTCCTCGGGGCAGTTCGTAGGAAATCCCCATTCATTGTGCGTCAGCCCGGTAATGTGCCAACGGTATCCATCTCCGAAAGAAGCCATCGGGGGAAGGTTGTCCTCCGGGTCAGGCCTGTAGGGTATGAATTCTTCAGGGTCCACTGTCGGCTTCTTCCTGTCGATAAGCCGGGGCTTTTTGTCTGCGTCAAGGACAACCCGTTCCCTCATGTGACCGAGTACTTCGTCACTCATGATCAAAACAGGCTGTCGGAACCGTTCAGCCATGTTGAATGCCTTGACGGCGGTTTCATAGCATTCCTGGACTGAAGCCGGGGCATAGGCAATAGTGGCGTGGTCCCCGTGGGTTCCCCATCTGGCCTGCATGACATCCTGCTGTGAGATTGATGTGGGCAGACCTGTGGAGGGTCCTCCTCGCATGACATCTACAACGACGAGAGGGACTTCGGCCATGTATGCGAGTCCGAGATTTTCCTGTTTGAGTGAAAAGCCCGGTCCTGAAGTCGCTGTCATGGATTTCTTCCCTGTCAGCGACGCGCCGATGGCGGCAGCGATTCCGCCTATCTCATCCTCCATCTGGATGAACCGGCCGTTTCTTTTTGGCAGTTCCTCGGACATCACTTCAGCAATTTCCGAAGACGGTGTTATGGGATATCCGCCGAAAAACATGCATCCTGCAGCAAGTGCGCCATGCGCGATCGCCGCATTCCCCTGCCAGAACATAATGTCTTTTTTCATTCCTGGTCTCCCTTTCCAATGGTGATGGCCAAATCGGGGCATATGTTCTCGCACTGCCTGCACCCGATACAATCTTCCATTCGGACGGGTTCTGATTTGAGGTTTTCATCCAGTTCGAGAACATTTTTTGGGCAAATGGCTACGCAAAGTTCGCAACCCTTGCACCACGTCTTGTTGATTGTGACCTTGAATTTTGACGGCAACACACTCACCTTCCTTTCGAAGGATCCGATAGCTATATATGAGCGATCGTTTCTGCCCGAAGGTCATTATGCCATTTTGTTATCAATTGGACAAGCATAAATGCTGATAAAAACAGAAAATTATAATACTCTCTGCACATTTGCGATAATTTCACAAAATTAGAGACAAGAGACAACGGGAAAGGGGATAGACAAAGTTCCTCCATCCCCTTTCCCTGACGGGTTCTCTTCAAGCGTGATCGTGTCCGGATGTGCTTGGCTCAGACGACGGCGGGTTCGATGATGAGCTCTCCTTTTTCAAAACGGTTGTAGTGCAGCTGTTCGATGGGTATCCATGGTTCCTGGCCGAGAATCTTCTGAGCCAGCAATTCACCAGATATGGGCCCGAACATGAAACCATGGCCGGAATACCCCACAGACAGGTAGAATCCTTTAACGGTGTCGGCCTCACACATGATGGGTTGACGATCCGGTGTCATATTGTAAAGCCCCGACCACTGTCGTACGACGCGAACCCCCCTCGTCCTTGGCAGGAGGTTCGTAATTGTCCGCGACATCTTTTCAAGGAAACCCCAGCTGTTTCCGGTTTCATAATCCTCCGGATGCCCATCGGGGCTGCATCCTCCGATGATCGATCCGTGTGGCCGCTGCTGGATGTAATAATTGCCGGAAAAACTCATCAACATCGGCGGGCAGACACCCTGCTCGACAGGTTCTGTGATGATGATTTCGTGCCGCTCCGAAAAGTTCGGGAGATCGACTCCGGCCATTTTGGCAACTTGCTGCGCATATCCTCCGGCGGCATTTACAACTGCAGGAGTATCAATGTCCCCATGATTCGTGGAAACACCGACGACTTTCCCGTTTACAGTTCTTACGTCCGTACATTCTGTGAACTTGTAAAATTCCACTCCGAGCCTCTTGGCGGCCTCCTGATATGCAAAGGTGGTCAGCATGGGATCCGCATGACCGTCCCTTGCATGGTAGGTAAAGCCGACGGCGTCGTCGGCGGAAAGGCCTGGGCAGATTTCTCGGGCTTCATCGTAGGTTACCACTCTAGTATCAACACCCAAGCTGTTTTGAAGTTTCATGTTTTGCTTAAGCTGCTCAAATTCGCTTTCCTGGTAGGCTACGAGAAGATATCCGCCTTGGTGAAGGCCGCAATCCATCCCAAGTTCTTCTTCGAGCTGTTCGAATTTTTCCACGCATGCCAGCCCGAAACGGCAGTTCATTTCGGTTCCCCACTGGGCCCTTATGCCGGCGCCGCATCTTCCGGTGGAACCGGAGCAAACGGTGTTCTTTTCCAAGACGACGACTTTTTTGAGGCCAAGTTTGGCCAGGTTGTAAGCGATCGCACACCCCTGGATTCCGCCGCCGATGATGACGGCATTCGCTGTTTTCGGCAAAGTCATTCGTCGTCTCCTCCTTTTGCGAGAACGCCGAGTTTGACGGGTTTGGATGGCGGACGAAACCGTCCCGGCGGGATCTCGGAGACCTGTTTGCCCGTCATTTTGGATATCTCCCTGAGGATCAGGTCCCGGCACCCCCGTCCCTGGCAGGGCCCCATTCCCACGCGAAGGACCCGCTTCAGTTCATCAAAGGTATCGTATCCCTTAGCGATCCATTCCCGGATCTCACCCAGGGTAACCTCTTCACAACGGCAGATGATGATATCTTCCTGCTTGTCGGCCATCGGCTCTACACCACCTTTATCGCCCGGATATCCATGAC
>JBNGDE010000027.1:0-15308 GCA_049974925.1 Thermovirgaceae bacterium
TTCTTGTACATTTTCAGACAAGTACAGTATAGAGGCCACAAGCCGGGCTTTCAAGTTTTGCGGCGAACCTTGTTTCCATAGCCTTGGCCGGGGAAATTGGTATATACTACCGAATGGTCCTGAAAACATTTTGCGCAGGGGCCCTGGAACCAGGAGGATGGTTTTGATGAAATGGAAAGACATATTCACCGGGAAAGAGCTTCCAGAAAGGGATCCACAGATCATGCCGGAAATACCTGAACCTCCGGCTGGCGAAGACCGTGGACTTGCCGGCGACGACGTGACGGGAGGCAGGGGAGGGGTGGACCTTCAGCTGTCCGTTCATTTGCGGCTTACCGATGAAAGCCAGGTTGGCAGGGCGGCGCTCCTTCTTGCCTCGACAACGACCTCCGAGGAAGAAGCGTCCTTGAAAAAACAGATCCTGAAGTCCGGATGGCGCGCCGTGGCAACTGAGGTCGGAGGGCTTGCGGGTGACCTGCCCCAGAAGATTACACGAGCCGTTGTGGGGGCGGCCCTGAATTCAGGAGTGGTCGAGAAAAAAAGCGGTGAAATGCACGCTTTGATGCATGCCGCTTTGGAGGCCATGAACAGCTTTATTTCCATGAGCTTTCTGGAAGCGAGCATCGGTGCAAAAATCGGCATCGTCCGAAACCACCTCTGGGTAAGCGTTGCCGTTGTCGGTGATTCTGCTTATCATGCCGTGGCGCACCATGAACGATGCGGCCTCGGCGTGATGCACTTATAGCATTTACAGACCACACGGCGGGGCGAGGACTTGTCCATCCGCTTCGTGTGTGATACATTCACACATTGTGAATATTCAAAAGCGCCAGGAGGTGCCCGTTCAAGTGAAAAAGGACATACACCCGGAATACAAGAAATGCCGCGTGACCTGTGCCTGCGGAAACACCTTTGAAACCCGTTCCACCACGGAAGAGATCAAGGTCGCTGTCTGTTCCTCCTGCCACCCCTTCTACACGGGGAAACGGGGTTCGATGGTCACAGAAGCCGGCAGGGTCGAGAAATTCCAGCAGAAGTACGCCGGAACAAGGTTCGGGAAAAAGCAGGACGACGAAGAAAAGGAAGCGCGGGAATAGTTTTCCCTTCCCGGCGTCTTTTATCATGAAACTCGCGGTGTACCTGCTTTCCTGCACTCCGGAACCTGACAGGACCGTGGCGGCCTCGGCACGTTTGTGTTACAGCGATGCTTCTGCGGAAGACCTCCTCGCTGAAATCGGACAAAAGAAAGTCACGGGTTTTCTGAAGCATCTCAGAAAGTCGGGCCACCTGTCGCCATTCGAGCACGCTTCGTTCACCTTCGGGATTGACGGGATCAGTCGCATTTGCTCCCATCAGCTGGTACGTCACCGCCTGGCGAGTTACTCACAGCAGAGCCAGCGGTATGTGGCGATGACCGAAGCCGACGTGGTCGTCCCTCCTTCAATACAGGCTGATCCTGCACTGAATGAACGATACGCGGATCTCGTGGCGTCGAGCCACGAGGCCTACAGGGATTTCATAGAAAAGGGCATCCCTCGGGAAGATGCACGGTATCTTTTACCCCATGGATGGCAGACACGGCTCGTACTGACCATGAACGCGAGGGAATTGCATCACTTTTTCCGCCTTCGCCTTTGCAGGAGGGCCCAATGGGAGATCCGCGAGCTTGCCAGGAGAATGCTTGTGCTTGCGCGCCGACAGGCACCGCTTCTTTTCGATGTCGCCGGCCCGGATTGCCTGGTAGAAGGGGAGTGCAGCGAAGCACGCCCCTGTGGGAGTCCCTACATCTCAATCGAGGAACTTCTGGCGGATGAGACGCATTTTTAGCGTCGCCCTGAGGGGGCTTGCCTTTTTCTGTCTTGCCGCTTGGGAAAGGCGGGAGGTGCCTGTCGGGGGACAGGCCGTAATAGAGGGCGTTCTGATGAGGGGTCCCGAACGGTGGGGACTCTCGGTGAGGACCTCCCAAGGAGATATCCGGCGGCATACCTGGAAGAACCGCCCCTGGTCCCGGAAGAGGCCCTGGAGCCTTCCTGTTTTCAGGGGTCTCGCGACCATGGCGGAAATGTTGTACACGGGGACAAAAGCCCTTTCGCTTTCAGCAGAGATCTCCCTGGGGGAAGAAGAAAGCCTGGGAGCTTTGGGGCTTGCGCTTTCCATCGGGACGGCGATAGTTGCCGTGGTGGGGCTTTTCGTCGCCCTGCCGCTTTTTGCGGCCGACTTGGCGGAAAAATATCTGGGTCTTTCCGGAGGGTCGAGACACCTTGTGGAAGGCCTGGTGAGGGCTGGCGTGTTCATTGGCTACGTCGCCGTCATCGGCTTGTGGAAAGAAATCACCAGGGTCTTCGAGTATCACGGCGCGGAACACAAGACCATCAATGCCTTCGAGTCAGGTGAGAAAATGGAACCGGCTGCAGTCGCGAACTTCTCCCGGATCCACACCCGGTGCGGGACATCTTTCCTGCTGGTGGTCGTGGCCGTCAGCGTCGTGGTCTTTTCCCTGATCGGCGAGGGCGGTATTCTCTGGAGAATCGGAACAAGGGTTCTGCTTTTGCCCCTTGTCATCGGAATCTCCTACGAAATCATCAAGTGGTGCGGGAAAAACCAAAGGGCGGGACGGATCCTCATGCAGCCGGCGCTGTGGCTGCAGTACCTCACGACGCGCGAACCCGACGAGTCACAGATCGAGGTGGCCGTTGACGCGCTGTGGACGGCCTTGGGGAATGACCCCTCGGTGGAGGAGACAACAGGTGGTGACACCGATGGAAATTGAAAAGAAACTTGACGAAGTCGAGGAAGCCTACGAGGATCTTGAAAAAAGGATGGCCGAGCCAGAGGTGGCCCGGGATCCCCAGAAGCTTCAGGAGTTCGCAAAAAAACACGCCGGGCTTGAGCCGGTGGTACAGGCTTACAGGGAATACAGGGACGTATCACGGCGCATTGAGGAGGCGCGTGAGCTTTTGCATGCCTCTGACAAGGAACTGGCCGACATGGCTCACGAGGAAGTGAGGAGCCTGGAGCCGGAACGCGAAGCCCTCGAGGAAAAACTCAAGATTCTTCTTCTCCCCAAAGACCCGAACGACGAAAAAAGCGTCATCATGGAAATCCGTGCCGGGGCCGGAGGTGATGAGGCGGCGCTTTTCGCGGGAGATTTGTACCGCATGTATTCCCGTTACGCCGAGCGAAAAAACTGGAACGTGGAAATTCTGACCAGCAATGAAACCGGCATCGGGGGCTACAAGGAGATCGTTTTCCGGATCGACGGCAGGGGGGCCTACAGTGAACTCAAGTATGAAAGCGGTGTCCACAGGGTCCAGCGGGTTCCCGTGACGGAATCGGGAGGGCGCATTCATACGTCGACGGCCACTGTGGCTGTATTGCCTGAAGCCGAAGATGTGGATGTGGAGGTCCGCCAGGAAGACCTGAAGATCGATACCTATCGTGCCAGCGGAGCTGGAGGTCAACATGTCAACATGACCGATTCGGCGGTGCGCATCACTCACCTGCCGACCGGCATTGTTGTGACATGCCAGGATGAACGATCGCAGATAAAAAACAGAATCAAGGCGATGAAGCTCCTTCGCTCGAAACTCCTTGACGAGGAAATCCGGCGTCAGGAAGCGGCGCAGGCGGCGGAACGGAAGGGGCAGGTCGGAAGCGGTGATCGTTCGGAACGGATACGGACCTATAATTTCCCCCAAAACAGGGTGACCGACCACCGGATCGGATTGACCCTTCACAAACTCGAAGCCATGCTTGAAGGGGACCTCGAAGAAATCCTCTCCGCCCTTGCCTTTGCAGATCAGTCGGAGAAGCTGAAACATCTGGATGCCTGAGTCATGAAGGTAGGCAGAGCCAGGAATCTCGCCACGGAACACCTCCGGAAGGCTCATGTCGAAAGTCCCGGCTTTGAGGCGGACCTTTTGCTCGAATGGGCCTCCGGACTTTCGAGGGCCTTTCTTCACTCCCACCCGGAAACCGACCTTTCCGCCGAGGTCTGTGCACGATTTCAAGGGGCCATTGAACGACGGTGCAGGAGAGAGCCTTTCCAGCACATCACCGGAGAGGCCGTTTTTTTCGGCCTTTCCCTGGAATCATCACGGGGTGCACTTGTTCCGAGACCGGAAACGGAAATCCTCGTCGAGGCCGCTCTGGAAAACTTACACGGCGGTTTTTTCATCGACTGGGGTACCGGAAGCGGTTGCATCGCCGCAGCCATACTTGTGAACAGGCCCCGGGCCTTTTGCTTCGCTGTCGAATGTTCCCCTGCGGCCCTGCAGATCGCATGGCGAAATCTGAAAAAACACGGATTGCTTTCACGGGCGTTGCTCTGGCACGGCAAAGAGCCCTGGAAGGTGCCGGTCAAGCCCGGGTCGGCGGACCTTGTGGTCAGCAACCCTCCCTATATACCAGATTCCCGGATCCTTTCGCTGATGCCGGAAGTCAGGCTGTATGACCCCAGGAAAGCCCTTTCGGGGGGAAGCGACGGTCTTGACGCCTACAGGGCCCTCCTGCCCTGGGCTTTTCATGTGCTCAAAAGCGGTGGAGCCCTGGTTCTCGAGATCGGAGGACAAGAGCAGGAGCGAGAGGTTCGAAACCTGGCGGGGTCTTTCCGGTTCGAGGAAATCCGTCGCGATTATCAGGGACACCCCCGTGTCCTTGTTTTGAAGAAAGAGCGAGTTTGATACAATAAAGGAAACTTTCATAAACAACCAGGGACAACCGTGCAGGAGGGTTGAAAAATATGAGTATGGAAAAAAGGGAACTGGTCATTATCGGAGCAGGACCGGCGGGACTTACGGCCGCCATTTACGGGAAAAGGTCGGGGCTTGATGTCCTCGTCCTCGAAAAAGGGACACCCGGCGGACAGATCAATGTGACCGACGAGATCGAGAACTGGACGGGGACGATACACACAAGCGGGCCCGAGCTCGCCGAAACTTTCAGGAAACATGCGGAACATTTCCGGGCCGAGTTCCGTGAGGCCACCGTTGAGGGGATCGAGCTTCGTGACGGCAGCAAGATCATAAGGACCGATTCGGGCGAAATAGAAGCCGAAGCGGTTATCGTTGCCACGGGGGCCAGTTTCCGCAGGGTCGGCGTCAAGGGGGAGGAAGAATTCACCGGTCGGGGCGTGAGCTATTGTGCCGTCTGCGATGGCGCATTTTTTGAAGACGAGGCGGTGGCCGTCATCGGGGGCGGAAACACCGCCGTCGAGGAAGCGGTTTACCTGACGCAGTTTGCGTCGAAGGTATACATCATTCACAGAAGGGATACCTTCCGGGCTGACCGCGTAGCCACCGAGCGGGCCCTGACCAATGAAAAGATAGAGGTCATCTGGAACAGCGTGGTTGAGGAAATCGCCGGCGACGAAATGGTCGAGAAAGTCGTCCTCCAGAACGTCAAGACGGGCGAACGGAGCGAACTGCCCGTTGCGGGCGTTTTCGTATTTGTCGGTATGGAGCCCAACGCCGGTTTTATGAAAGGCATGGTTGAAGCCGCCAGGGGTGGATGGCTCAAGACAAACGACAAGATGGAAACCAGCGTTGAAGGAATATTCGCGGCCGGCGATGTGAGGGACAAGTTCCTGCGGCAGGTCATCACCGCGGCCGGAGACGGCGCGACAGCCGCCATGGCTGCCTACGCCTATATTTCGGAACAGCTGCACCTGAAGCGCAAGGTCCTTGACCCGGAGCACGTTTTTGTCTTTTTGTACTCGAGCATTGACAGGGAGCAGGTACGTTTGTCAGGAGAGGTAGAGGGTCTTTCCGAAAAGAGGGATGATCTGGTGATTCTGGATGGGTACAAGAACGCCAGAATGACGGAGAAACTGGGCATTTCCGAACTGCCTGCGCTGCTGGAGATGAAAAACGGTAAAATCGTCCGCAGCGCAACCCCTGAGAGCCTGGCTTCGGTCAGTGTTTTTCTTGAAGGATAGCCGACTTTGTCCGTGTCTCCGTGAGGAATGACAGGAAACAAGGAAAGGCCCGTTTTGTGAAACAAAGAGGGGGAAACCACAGGTGATCATTACAGTCACGCTCAACCCCGCCGTCGATGAAGAATATGTCGTGCCCGAATTCAGGCCGGGAGGCTGGTTCCGGTCCAGCAGCACAGACCGGTCGCCGGGGGGCAAGGGGATCAACGTCTCGCTGCTTCTGACACAATTGGGCTACCCATCGACCGCCATGGGCTTTCTTGCGGGCTTTAACGGCGAGTACATCCGGGATTTCCTCAGGCGCAAAGGAATCACGACCAACTTCGTCCATGTGCGTGGGGAGACGAGAACGAGCGTCTACATTGTCGATGAAATCGGCCATGTAGAAACGGGGATCGCCGAAAGCGGACCGTACATCCCCGAAGGCGCGGTTTCCCGGTTTCTCCTGAATTATGACAGGATGCTTGCGAGGGCTCGCCTCATCGTCATCGGGGGGTCCCTTCCCCCCGGTGTGCCCCTTGATTTTTACAGGGAGCTCGTTGCTCGGGCCAAAAGCAGGGAGATCCCGACCATTGTCGATGCTGCCGGTCCTCCCTTTATGGAAGCCCTGGAAGCGGGACCGACGGTGGCCAAGATCGACCATCGCTTCACGTCGAGGATGGCCGGAGTGGCCTTGACGTCGCTGGACAATGTGATCGAAGTTGTCTCGAAGGTTCACGATCAAGGGATCGAGTGGGCCGTAACCTCTTACAGAACCTACGGAGAGGTCTTTTCCACGCCTGGCGGCATTTACCTCGCGGAATACGAGCGGAAAGGGCTTGTGTCGCTCTTCGGTGCCGATGATGCCCTGATAGCCGGACTTGTCGTCGCACGGGAAGAGGGCATGAACGTGGAAGAGACCGTTCGATTCGCGACGGCCTGTGCCTGGGAGGATACCCTTCATTTCGAGAAAGGGATCAGGGACAGGGAAACGGTGGAAAGGCTCCTCGAAGACATCCGGATTGAAAAACTCGAATGAAACCCATGGGAAGGGGAAACAAGGTTTCCGCCCCTGCGGGGCACATCCTTTTCGTGTGCACGGGCAATACGTGCAGGAGTCCCATGGCCGAAGCCCTGACGAATCTTTATCTTCAGGAGGCGGGCATGGAACATTCCTGGTTTGCTACCTCCGCGGGTATTGCGGTATGGCACCGCCTCCCCGCGGCAGCAGGGGCCGTCGAGGCCCTGAAAGAATATGGGCTCGACATTTCCGTGCACAGGTCAAGGAGTATCGATGAAATATCCCTGCAAGATGTGGCGCTCATCCTCGGCATGACGAAAGAACATGTCGATTTCCTGCATGACCGGTACCCCGAAAAAAAAGGTGCCATCTTCAGGTTTTCAGATTACCTGGTATCTGGAATCGAGGGCCCGGGCAACGGGTTTTCCCTCTTTTTCGGCGATATCCCGGACCCTTTCGGCCTTGATCCGGCGGCCTACCGGGACGTTGCCCGGACTCTTGCCATGTACGCAAAAGAACTGGTCAAAAGGCTTGAAGCCTGCTCGTAAAATCAGGGCATTGGGCGATTTCGGTTCCTCTCGCGAAAACACCTTCTTTTTTCCAAAAAAACCCGCGATGGATTACAATTTTTACCGTACCATGCAGGATGGAGGCATGGGAGGTTTTACGCATATGCTGAAAACAAGGCTTTTTTCATTCCTGCTTTTTTTCGTGTTTCTCCTTCTGATTGCAGGCTGCGGCGTTTCGGCGGCTGAAGAAAACCTTTCCGAGCGGGAAAGGAAGCTCCGTGACAGGACCATCAATCAGGTCGAGGAACATTGGGAAGTTGTCAAGGACCCATCACGGTCGGCGCTGGTCGAGATGATCGGGAGCCGTTGCGCCGTCTTCACCGAAAGGAATTTGACCTATTCCTTCAGGTTGGTGGCCGACGATCGTCCCAACGCCTTTACCATCCCCGGCGGCGTCATCTACGTAACCACTGGCATGCTTGATTTCGTGCGAAGCGATGATGAACTGGCGGCGGTCCTGTCCCACGAGCTGGTCCACGCGGACAGGGACCACGTGATGAAACAGGTGGCCAGAAACCAGAAACTCTCCGTCGCGTCCCTTCTTGTGACGGTGGCTTCAGGAGGGGCTGCCACGGTGGCGATTCTCTCGAACCTCCTGGCCGTGGCGGTGCAGAACGATTACGGCCGTGATTTCGAAAGCGAAGCGGACCGGGGTTCGGTGCAGATCCTTTATGCCGCCGGTTATAGCCCATCGGCTGCGGTGACCATCCTCGAAAGGCTGAAGGAGGAAGAGATCAAAACGCCCTATGTGGATCCCGGAGTCTACAGGACTCACCCGAGAACTGAAGAGCGAATCAGGGATATCATTTCCTTCATCCGTGACCAGGGCTGGCCCCTCAGGAGGAAAGAACCTCTCCGGCTTCTGGTTCCGGAAGTCCTGTGCGGCGAAGAGGAATGCCTTTTCCGCCTTGACGGGTATGAACTCTGGCGGGGCCCGCGGGAAGCCGGGACCCGGGATGTTCTCGAAAAGCTGGAACAAGCCGTCCGCGAAAGTCTCCAGCTCGAAACGCCTCCTTATGACATCCACATCATGAAGCGGGAGGGAACCGAAAAGCTTCTGATCGGGCGAAAGGTGGCCGTAGACGCTGCCGGGGTATCTCCGGACACGGGCTCCCTCGAGGCATTGCGGGATGCCTTGGTCGAGGCCCTGCAAAGAGCAAAGAGCATTCACCCCGTTGCCGAATATTACCAATAGTTCGACGGCTGGAAAGGAGGTCCTTCAACCGGTGTCCCATGTGACGCTTTATAGAAAGTACAGGCCCCAGTCCTTCAGCCTGGTCGCCGGACAGGAGGAAGCCGTGGCGGTCTTGAAAAGGGAGGTCTCAACGGGAAAGATCGGACATGCCTATCTTTTCTCGGGACCGAGAGGATGCGGCAAGACGACCGTCGCAAGGCTTCTGGCGAAGGCCGTCAATTGCCTTGAACCCGGTGACGACGGAGAACCCTGCGGAACCTGCGAAAGCTGCAGGAATATCACCGCCGGGAGCAGCCTTGACGTGGTGGAGATTGACGGAGCCTCAAACCGGGGCATCGACGAGGTGCGTGACCTTAAGGAACATGTTTCCCTTTCCCCTTTCTCCGCGCGGTTTAAGGTGTACATCATCGATGAAGTGCACATGCTCACTGATGCCGCCTTCAATGCGTTGCTCAAGACCCTCGAGGAGCCGCCCTCGTCGGTTGTCTTCATTTTTGCGACGACGGAACCCGCGAAGGTACCGGCGACGATCCGGTCGAGATGCCAGCACATACCCTTTCACAGGATAGACGCCGCCCTTATTGTTCCATGCATCCGAGACGTGGCGCTGAAGGAAGGTGCCGACTTCGATGAAAGGGCGCTCTGGGACATCGCCAGGGAGGCGGACGGCTCGCTGCGGGATGCCCTGTCCCTTCTTGAGCAGGCATTGTCCCTCGGTACCGGGGTGTCCACGGAGAAGCTCAGGAGCCTCTTCGGCGGAGGAAGCAGGAAAGACCTCGAGCAATTCGTGAGACTTTTGAGAACCGACCGCAAGGAAGCCTTCATGGACCTGGAAGGGTCTTTCAGGAGGGGGCTGACGGGTCCTCGACTCCTGGAAGGCCTGTTTGCGATATTCAGGGACCTGTGGATCGTGAAAAAATGGGGGGACCAGATGGCGACAAATCTCCCGCTGGCCGAAGAGGAGCGCCGCTACGTCGTGGCTGAGAGCGCCTTCTGGCCCGAGGACATCCTGTGGGAAGGCATGGAATTTTTCGCCTCGCTGATGCCCCGCGCGCGATGGGGCCTACGCTCCGATGTCCTCGGGGGACTTGTCTTCGGTTTTTTTGAAAAGGTCCCCGCTTTCGAAGGAACACGCAAGCCGGGCAAGGCCGGGACTGAAAAGGCCGAACCGAAAACGCCGGGCGAAGGACGCGGATCCGGGTCACAGGGGGAAAACGGGGGCCCGGGCGGCGAAACAAAAGCCGGGTCGGATCCCGGCAAGCAGGGCCGGAAGAAAAAAGAGACCCCGACAAAAGAGTCCGTCCCAAGGGAGGAACCCGCCGGAACAAAAGTGCCGGAAGAAACGGCGGCAAGCGGAGCCGTTGCGGCGGGGGAAGGGAAAAGGGTCGACCCGAAGCTGTGGAACGATTTTCTGGAAAGCTTTCTTCCCGACGATATAGGCCTCCACTGCGCCCTCTTGTCCGGGACTCCCGACGTAACGGACGCGACCTTGCGAGTTGTCTTCGGGGAAGATGACCGCCTCTGTTTTGAAATGGCGAAAACGGGTCGAAACCTGGCGAAAATCGCCGGGAAACGGGAACTTCTCGGAAAATATGAAAAGATGCTGCTTTGTTGCGGGGAAGACGAGATTGACGTTGAGTCCCGATCCTTCTTCGACCTCACCGTCCCGGAGGAAGCACCTGCGGAAGAAGCCGGGGTAAAAGAAGATACGGGACAGAAAAGAAGTGCCGGGAAAACCGCAGGGGAAACGGCGGGGAAACCGCTGGGGAAGACAAGAGAAGGGGAAACGGGCCGCGGGAACCGGAAAGCGCCGGAACTCGATACCGTCATGAGCCTTTTTGACGCGGAACTGCTTTTTGTCAAGGAAGAACTCTCCGAGACCGATGAAAGCGGGGGAGACACTGTTGAATAAACCTTTCGTTCATCTTCATGTTCACACCGAGTACAGCCTCCTCGACGGTGCCATTCGGTGCCGTGAGCTGGCGGAGAGAACTTCGAGATGGGGCTGTCCCGCTGCGGCCATAACGGATCACGGGACCATGTACGGCGTGATCGAGCACTATGAAAACTGCACGGAAAGAGGCGTGAAACCCATTATCGGCTGCGAGGTCTACGTGGATCCCAGGGGCCACACGTGCCGGGACAGGATGGGCCGGAACGCCCATCTTCTGCTTTTGGCGGAGACCCAGGAAGGCTACAACAACCTGGTGAAGCTCGTGTCCATTGCGAACACCGAGGGCTTCTATTACAAACCCAGGGTCGACCATGACCTGCTTGCTACCTACAGCAAGGGGCTCGTTGCCTCCTCGGCCTGTCTTTCGGGAGAGATCCCGGCGCTGATTTTGGAAAAAGACCCCCAGGGTGCCCTCGAACGGGCGGAGATGTACAGGGACATTTTCGGGTCGGAGAATTTTTTCCTTGAAATCATGCATAACAGCGTGCCGGAACAGGCCTTTGTCAACAAGGAGCTGATCAGGCTTTCGAAGGAGACGGGAATCCAGCTGGTTGCGACCAACGATGCCCATTACCTTGAGGCCGCTGATGCGGCCTGGCACGACGTGCTGCTCTGCGTCCAGACGAACTCGACGGTGAATTCGCCGAACAGGTACCGCTTCGGCTCCAATGATTTTTACCTCCGGTCGCCCGAGGAAATGTGGAGACTTTTCGGGGACGAGATTCCTCGGGCCCTTGAAAATACCGTTGCTATTGCAGAGCGGTGCAACGTCAGATTTTCCTTTGAGGGTCACATGCTTCCCGAAGTGGATGTCCCGGAAGGGAAAAGCCTTGAGGAAACGCTGAACGAGAGGGCCCGGGCGGGTCTCGCGGCGAGGTTCAAGGGAAAGGTTCCACAGGAATATCTTTCGCGCCTGGAGTATGAACTCGGCGTCATCAGGCAGATGGGCTTCGCGGGCTATTTCCTGATCGTTGCGGATATCATACAGGCGGCCAAAAAGGACGGCATCCCCGTCGGTCCGGGACGGGGCTCCGCCGCAGGTTCCCTTGTGGCTTACAGCCTGAAAATTACCGAGGTGGATCCGCTGAAATACGATCTCCTCTTCGAACGGTTCCTCAATCCAGACAGGATCAGCATGCCCGACATTGACACGGACATTTCCGACAAGAGGCGGGAAAAGGTTCTCGAGCACATCGTCGAAAAATACGGTCGGGACAATGTGGGGCAGATCATCACCTTTGACCGGATGAAAAGCAAGGCCGCCGTCAGGGACGTAGGACGGGCAATGGATTTGAGCTATCCCGAGGTGGACAGGGTGGCGAAGATGATTCCGGCCGGAGTCACCTGCATTGACGAGGCCATGGAACAGAACCCCGAGCTGAAACAATTGCACCACGATGACGCAACGGTGCGCAAGCTTCTCGACTATGCGTCGAAAGTGGAAGGGCTTGCCCGACACTGTTCGCAGCATGCTGCGGGGGTCGTCATCACTCCGGGGCCGCTCACGGATTACCTGCCTGTCCGAAGGATAGGTGACGGGCAGATCGTCACCCAGTATGCCATGGAGCCCGTGGAAAAGCTCGGCCTGGTCAAGATGGACTTTCTGGGGCTTCGGACCCTTTCAATGGTGGAGGAAACCCTGGACAACATCAAGGAAAACGGGAAGGAAGCACCGGACATTTACAACCTGCCCCTGGACGACAAAAAAACCTACGAACTGCTTTCCAGCGCAGATACCCTGGGGGTGTTCCAGCTTGAATCGGCGGGGATGCGGCAGCTTCTGAAACGGCTTGCCCCGGACTGTTTCGAGGATCTCATCGCCGCCCTTGCCCTCTACAGGCCGGGGCCTCTCGGAAGTGGTATGGTCGACCAGTATGTCGAATGCAAGCACGGACGCCAGGAAGCCTCCTACCTGCACCCGCTGCTTGAAGAAATCCTGAAGGAAACCCACGGTGTCATGCTCTACCAGGAGCAGGTCATGCAATGCGCAGCAACGCTGGGCGGATACACCCTGGGACAGGCGGACCTTTTGAGGCGTGCCATGGGCAAGAAAAAAGTGGGGGTGATGGAAAAAGAGCGGGCCCATTTTGTTGAGGGCTGCGGAGAAAAGGGCATTGACCGGAAAAAGGCCGAGCAGATCTTCGACATTATCCAGGAGTTCGCGGGATACGGTTTCAACAAGTCCCACAGTACGGCCTATGCGATGATCAGCTACCAGACGGCCTACCTAAAGGCCCATTTCCCGGTGGAATTCATGGCCGCTTTCCTCTCGAGCCACATCCATTCGAAACTGGACATCCTGGCGCGGTACGTAAGGGCCGTCAAAAATTCGGGCATCAGCGTGCGACCGCCTGACATCAACAAATCGGGCTCCCTTTTCACCGTGGACAAAGAGGAGATCCTCTTCGGCCTCAGTGCCGTCTCAAAGGTCGGAGAAGGAGCCGTCCAGGCTATCCTCGAGGCCAGGGGAGAGGGGCCTTTCGAATCCCTGTGGGACTTCCTGAACAGGATAGATCTGAAGGTTGTCGGGAAATCCGTCGTCGAAAACCTTATCCGTGCCGGAGCCTTCGATTCGATCACGTCAAACAGGAAACAGCTTCTGGAGAGCCTGCCTTCCATGATGGACATCGTCCAGAGGCGCTGTGCCGACGGCCGCCAACAGTCGCTTCTGTCCCTTGTGCAGGAGGAAGACCCTGACGGCCCGGAACTTGTCGAGACCGAGGATTTCGACTTTCACACGAGAATGACCATGGAAAAGGAGGCCACGGGACTTTACATCTCTGGCCATCCATGCGAGCAGTACGAAGGGCTCTACAGGAATATCGTTACCTGCTCCATCGGCGAGCTCCCCCTTTGGCGTTCGTCAAACTGCAAACCCGTTGTGGCCGGTGTCGTCGTGGACCTGCAGGAAAAATTCACCAAAAAAGGCGACAAAATGGCGATTCTCGAATTAGAGGACACGGAGGGCAAAATCGAGGCCCTATGTTTTCCCAGGACATGGAACAGCCTGGAACATGTCCCCGAAAAGGGAGAGGTGTGCATCGTCACGGGAACCCTGCAGGAACGCGACGGTCTCAACCTGATCGTGGACTCCGTCTTTCCCGTTGACGAAGCCGGGGAAGCCGCACCGCCCGTCGTCAGGTTGAGGATAGATGGAACCGGCGGCAGGTTGAACGGCTGTCTCAAGGACGTGTATCGGGAACTCAAGGGATACCCTGGTGATGCGGCCGTCTTGATTGAATACATTTCAGATTCCTGTAGGGCGGTTTTGCTTGCGAGACGCCTCAAGGTCGATCCCGCAAAGCCCTTCTGCGATGAAATATACCGGATTTCCGGAGGCGCTGTAGAAGTGGAGTAACAAGCCGGTAGAATGGAATCGGAGGGAAGGAGGAAGACCACGTGAAAGCAGAGGAGAAGGGAAATTCCTCGGTAATTGCCGATTTCGTTGTCGTCAAGGCGATGGAAAACGGTGTTTCCGTCATCGGGTTGACCCGTGGGCAGGAAACACGTTTTTCCCACAGCGAAAAGCTCGATGAGGGAGAGGTCTGGATATCGCAGTTTACGGAATATACCTCGGCCATCAAAATCAGGGGAAAGGCCGAAATACTGACGGCTCATGGAAGGATAGTGAGCGGAAAGGATATCGATGAAAAGAGTTAAGATCGTCTGTACCCTTGGTCCTGCCTGTCAGGCGAAGGAAACGCTCAGGGAAATGGTCACGGCCGGCATGGATGTGGCCCGTCTGAATTTCAGCCATGGAACGCAGGAAAGCCACGGTCTGCATCTCGAGAATGTCAGGGCCCTTGAAAATGAACTGGGCCGGCCCATTGCCGCCATGCTTGACACGAAGGGGCCCGAGATCAGGACAGGAAGGCTTTCCGAAGGAAAACCCGTACACATTGATGCCGGCGACGAAATCCGTCTGAGCCCCGACGATGTCGAAGGGTCCGATCGGAGAATCCATGTAGGGTACGAACCGCTTCTGACGGAAATCGATCGCGGGCAGTCGATCTTCATCGATGACGGCACGATACACCTGAAGGCGGAGAAAGTGGAAAAACGGGACCTCCTTTGCCGGGTTGTCGTGGGAGGAGAGCTCGGCGAACGCAAGGGTGTTTCGATACCGGGTTCGTTGAGCCTGCTGCCTATTCTGACCGAAAAGGACAAAGACGACGTCCGGTGGGCCGTTGAGAACGATCTCGAGTACATCGCCCTTTCCTTTGTGAGGGACAGGGACGATGTCATGGAGGCCAGGCGTGTCATCGAGGATCTGGGCGGGCAGTTGAGGATCATCGCCAAGATAGAAACGCAGAAGGCCGTGGAAAACCTGGAATCTATCGCGGAAGTGGTTGACGGGATGATGGTTGCCAGAGGGGACCTGGGCGTGGAGATCCCCCTTGAAGATGTGCCCCTCGTACAAAAGCGCATCGTGGACCTTTGCCGCAGCCAGGGGAAACCCGTGATCGTGGCGACCCAGATGCTTGATTCCATGATCCGCAATCCCAGGGCAACCAGGGCGGAGGCAAGTGACGTGGCGAATGCTGTTCTCGACGGCGCCGATGCGGTGATGTTGTCCGGCGAGACAGCAAACGGGGCCTATCCTGTCGAGGCCGTCAAAACCATGGCGAAAATCATTGTCCGCACCGAATCGGATGAAA
>JBNGDE010000028.1:0-15202 GCA_049974925.1 Thermovirgaceae bacterium
CCGGTGCGTGGAACGAATGGTACCGTCTCAAGGCCCTGGTTTCCATTCCGTATCGGTTCGATTGAATCGAAACCGAGCAATGCGTATATTGCGGGCAACAGATGATGTTTCCATTCCGTATCGGTTCGATTGAATCGTGGGCAAGATGGAAGAACTTCTAGCGAGTATGAAGTTTCCATTCCGTATCGGTTCGATTGAATCATTGATTCTAAAATGCAATTACTTTCTACATTTATGTTTCCATTCCGTATCGGTTCGATTGAATCGGTACTTCCAAGATAAAATAGGGCGGGTATTTTGTTTCCATTCCGTATCGGTTCGATTGAATCCCTTCTCAAGATTGTAGTATTTACAAGGCTTCCCGGCAAGATAATTTCGTCACTAAGTTTGAGGGATTTTGTGTTCCCGTCGATACAGCCCCTGACTATATGCGTACTATTTCACTATGTTTCCCCGTATTCTTGCCCCAACGTTCCACATCAAGAGAAAAGGGATATTTCAGGGAATAACAGCAAATGCAGTCATGTCCAGGATCTATCAGGCATTCCAGTTGAAATAGCACTTTCTTCAAAGAGCCTCGTGACAGGTTACCTGAAAATACACTATTTTGCTCCCAAAACATACGGCCTGAAAGAAAATCATGGACCTTGGCCACCCGTTTAGCCCCGATATCATACACGATTACCGTGTTTATTGGTGTTCGGCTCACTTTCAGCACCCCGTTCAGCGTAGCAAGTGTTCGAGAGACCCCTTGTCAATTCCAATTATCTTACGGTTCCAGGCAAATTCTGCTTCTGTGGAAAAAAGAAGGAGACTGTCCTCTTCAGGATGCAGAAAGGTACCCAGGTTCTCGAAGACTACCCTTTTCTGCTCCGGAGTCAATTCGCCCTCAAAGGTACTGTTCTGAACCCAATACATTTTATCAGAGAGATATCGTCGCACTTTTGAAACACGCTTTTGCGCCACATCGTACACCAGGATCCGAAACATTCACTCTACCCTCCCCGGAATCTCCCATATTTCAGGGATATACTCGTTCAAGATATCCTTTTTCCAGCGTTGAGCCATTTTTTCCAGAGCAACCCAAAGAACGACCGGCCAACCAAATCTGAAATTGTCTGTGTTCCCAAACATGCGTTCGATCATTTCGAACATCCCTGCTCGAAGTGCTTTCCTTCCCTCCTTTTCAAGAAAACAACCATTATTCCCCAACTGGGCCATTTCCGGTTTGAAACGGTCTGCCTGAATAAGTTCCCAGCACACGGTTTCCACGAGAACCGGTTTGAAGAGCTCAGCCATATCTAAAGCCAACGTGTGTCGGCCCCTTCTTGGTTGATGGAGAAAACCAATGGTCGTATTGAAGCCCTCCTTTTGCAATGGAGGGACACATAATCCGTATATTATGCTGTTGCCATAAGATAAAAAGGCGTTGATTGGATCCATTGGAGGCCGTCTGTTTCTTCCCGTAAAACCCCATTTTGTGGGCAATCCCTTTGCCCATAACGAAAATAATTCGCGGTGGAACACGCCCTCAATTCCAAGAGCATCCTCGATAGTGCCTGAATTTTCTATACGCGCCTCAGTACCTCTCAAAATCGCCTGGACCTCGGAAGAGATACTCCCGGAAAATGAACCAAGACAAAGCCGGTATGTCTGAAGAACTCCATGCAACAAAGACCTTACTGCTTTTTGACGTTTGTCCGGGAAAATAAAAATTCGCATCTGTGCTTTCCTTAAAGGCCGGAAGGAATTTGCACCATTGCCCGATGGCCAAAAAAGAGAAACATGTGGGCCCTTAAAACCGTGCTTCACCTCAATTTCCCCGTTCGTCCTGTTCATTCTCACATCTCCTGAAGAAAGTGACATATATTTTGGAATTGGCATCTATTACATTTTTGCTTCCCGGCAAATAACACAGCATGATTCAATTCTTCTAACTTTTCGGCTATATAATATTTGGCCCTTTCAGGTAAATGAACTGAAATCCGGTCACTTTTCAAGCGGACGAAAGCATATCGAACGGGTAATGCTGAGAAAGCCAACAGATACAAAGCTGCACCAACCCAAACGTGGAAAGGCGGCCACGAGGCCGGCAGGATCAGCAGTGTGTCTGAATTGACTAAATGAAAACCCGGATACCAATCAATAATCCTTCCTGGTTCCTCGTCTTGCTCCAGTAGGTTTGCACACCAACCATGATCAAGGGCCGAACCGACGTTTTCTTCATCAGGATCAATCCCCCATTGCCAGAATCCTCCGGCAAGAGGACACCACAAAGCCCATCCAAAGGAAAGTGCGTCATGTACCAGCAAATGAAGGCACCTCAACCTTTCTTGCAGCTCGATATCGTGTTCGGCCCATAAAATGCGAAATGAGCGCATACCCCTCCCGCAAAGGAAGAGTCCTGAGGCTCCACGCCCTTTTCCCGTCCCGTGCGCAGATTCTTGTAAAATGGTTCCTGTAGCACTCGGAGATTTGATCTATTTTGCCGGACCACTGTGAAAACTCAGGTAACCACAGGTCGACAAAGAGAGGCTCGAAAAGGAAGAAAAAATCGTCGCAAAGCGACATGAAGGATGCTGTTTCCTCACGCAGGATGTTCACCAGGGGATCGAGGGAAAGACCTGTGAAGGCTCCCAATATCGAGGCCTTTGCCAATCCCTCGGCGAGCCTCAGCTTTTCGGTCGGAAAGTCAATTCCCTTTCGATTCTCGTATTCCTTGCGTCGCAAAAGATCGAGCTCGCGAATCGTTTGCAGTACCTTCGACATATTTTTGCCAGGATTTGCGTAAACCCCGCTCAGCACATCAAGATATTTGCTTTCCCAACTTTCGGAATTCCCTTTGAACCATTTCCTTGAAACAGCGGAACGAAGCCTGCACCCTCCTCTTATGATTTCCTGAGCGATTTGTATCCTCAAATCAGCGTCAAACAGGACCATGTACTGGGCAACGCTTACTTGCCCTGACAATATGGAACTAAAGGGCATCCAGGAGCCTTTGTAGTTTCCGTCCTCGAAAAGATGCAAAGGGACAGCCTTTTCAGAAAGGAGAGCCAAAGCGGGGTCTTCACATTCGGCACTTTGAAGGGCAAAAATCTCTGAGAGTTGCAGTATCGGGATCAATGTGCGGTTTTCTGATCCTGTATCCTCAATCTCAAGGGTATTCTTTCGTCTTCGGATCCGAACATTTTTCACAAGAAAAACCTGGTTCGGCATCCACGATTGCCCCTTTCAAATGGGTGATTCAATGCACCTTTCGCATCTCTACCATTCCAAAGCCAAGGCTGTTTCTGCTTCCGAAACCTGCACTATATCCAAGCTGTATCATTTGGGGCGTAGCCTTCAGCTTGAATGGCACCAGGTGCCCTTTAATAACATTGTTCCCCTTCAATGTGATGAGTTTCCCCGTATTCCTTGATGCCAGGTAGTCATAATCAGGGCAGAATTCGACATGACCGGTCGCGGGTTGCCCATGAAGCGTTTGCCATTTCTTTTTGAGGTTTTCCGCCACCACTTGCCAAAAACGGTTTTCCCCAGGCGACAGGTACCTGTGTCCGAGTTTTTCATCAGCCACACTCGCCACAAGTGGTGAAATGCAGGTAAAACAAGCCGTCCCGGAAGAGAAATCAGGAGAAGGTTCATCACTCACCTCTTCAACGCTCATATCGAGCGGTCCAACGTGCACATTCCCCTTCGCGAGGAGGCCTTCCGCCAGCAGGGTCGCTACAACGGGCACGGGAGTATCGAACCTCCAGAGCAGCGAGTCGGTCAAGAACTTCAGCATGCCCTTTTGTACTTTCGTCTTGCCTTTGCCTGCCCAGAGGGAACTGAAGGTAAAAAATTTGAAACCAGGGCCCGCAAGGTGCGGATACCCGGAGTCGTGAAGGCGTTTGGTAAAATCGGGGGCCGTCAAGGACAAGACCTGATACACCATGGCTGTCAGGTGCCATTGGTAGTTGAAGTCGAACAGTGATCCAGGCTCAATGCCAAAACGTATACGAAGACGCAGGAAGTTCACACCCTTTCTTTAAGCGGCACATCCAGACTGCCGTAACCTTTTTCCCGAAGTGCCCCAAAACCCAGGAGTAGAGAGAACTGCAAGATAAACCACGCCAACCTGTGGGGGCTCCAAAGAGAAAATGATCCGGTTTTCGCCAAAGGATCTTCGGCTGCAGCACGCAATCGAACCTGCGTCATCTGCCAGTGCGGCAGTTCATCATGCTCTTTTAAACCTCGATTTGCCGAGTAATCCGCAAGAACTGCCTGTGCTTGTCTGAGTTCCCCGAGGATCGAATATGGACTCTTGAGCGGGGACAAGGTCCGCAGTTTGACGGGCTGCTCCACAGGCGCTGCGACAGGCGGCCGCTCCAGATCAAGGACTCGGACCCAGGGGTGAGAACGGCTATCGGCGAGTATCCGGATGCACTTTGCGCTCCCCCAGGGCCCCTCGATTTCTTTCCTGTATGCTTCGGAAGCCGCTACAAGTAGCCTCGCGTAGCCTTGCGGTGTAAAGGCGCAAAGCAAGAAACCAACGTAGCCTTTTCGAGACGGCAAAAGCTGGCCTGCACGAAGATCTTCGGGAACCCTCCCGCCAAGACGCTCCGCGAAATCCGCACGGATTTCGGGCTGTTTCCAAAGATGAGGAGCTGACGCCTCAAAATACAGGGCTATGCTTCCAACCCTGTTCATTTTCCGGGGGCTTCTTCTATAACGAGGCGCCCCCAACCGAGCAACATTTGAGGATTTCCTTCACTTGAAACAACCGTTTTCCTTGAAAGCGGCCTGGCTGCTGTCTCTTTTTCCGGACCATATGCGAGCACCGGAAACAGCGACGCACCTATCCATCCGCTTCCCCAGCCTATCCGGACAACGGCACCATCGCTTTCTTTTTCATACTCTTCATCCCAAAGAGATTCTTCCGCATCGTTTTGTTCAAGGAAAGCCTTTTCAAAACGGTTCATGACCGCGGCATGGTCCTGCATCGCCGACAAAAGATCAATGTGGTTCCGAATCCTGACGGCAGGTTTGAATGTCTGTTGTATTGTTTCCAAAAGCGCTTCATCGATGGTGATATCGAAAGAAAAGACGGTTCCCGGTTCAGCCACCTCGCAAAACGAAGTGGGCGTTTTGCTGGAAAGGGGTTCGAGAGCACCATCCCTTGAGGTGAAAATATTGGTCGCCGCCATAACCAGTGGACGGTCAGCAGGCGCCGAGTCACTGACCTTCAAAGCTTTCAGGATGTCGTTTTGGGGATTCGGGCGTTCCCTTGAGCCGGAAGATGCGCGGAAGAGGGATTCGACGATATCGGCTCTTTTGTGGCTTTTTCTGCGGATGACCCCGATATTTGTTTTATTTACCCTCCGCATTTTCTCAAGAAGGCCGGAAGGGGGAAATTTTTCGAGGCTTTTGATAAGGTCCCTTTTTTGATCCGGGTCTTCCAAAAGGAGAGAAAACGCAAGGCTCGTCCGCATCATACCCTTTATGGATGAACCGGGAAGGTAGGCCCTTCCAAAAGCATCGCGAATAAAGGGCTGAGCCTCTTTGTTCAGGTCTCGGGCCGCTTTCGTGAAATCCAGGTCGTAAAACCTGTTCTTTGGGTCAAAGTTCTTTCCGAAGACCAAGTCGTCCTTACGAAAAGGGTTTTCCATGTACTGCTTTGTCGAAATTTTCCCTTCCACCAAAAGCTTTGCGACGAAAGATTCTTTGAGGCAGCAACCAAGGCCTTCGTTCCCGCTCGGGACGACATAACGGCAGGCAGGCACTGGTTCGCCGGTCCCGATGTGGATTGGCGAAAGGGCCTCCAATTTTGCCCGGTACCTTTTGGTTTTCCAGGACAGTTTCCTGTTCATGAAACCGCCTCCCCGTATTCAGGCAAACGAACCGCAAGCGAAGGCGGTGAACCGTTGAACAATACAGGGTGCTCCGTTTTCGCCGGCGTGATATCTATAACCTGTCCCTGGGGCCGGAAAGGCAGCAGAGCCCCGTGGCCGATGCAGAGAACGGTCGGTTTTACCACATCCGAAGCTCCGACGTACCCCCGGAGTCTCCAGAGGTCATACCCTGTGTACTCCTGTTCATACCAGAAGTGCTTCACCTCGCCGGGCGCGGGGATGAACGCTCCCAAAACCAGGTACCTGTCAGCTTCAGTAGTGAGAAGAGCGCCGAAAGCCGTTTCATTCGCAGGGAGGGCTTTTAGATCGAAGACGCCCCAACCGCTGCTTCTTTCGCCACCCAGCCCCGTATCCTTCAGGAGCCGGAAGGAGGCGTTGAGATAGTCCATCAGGTCCTCCGGCCCTTCAGCGATGACCACGCCTTCAACCCCTTGGGCGGGCCGTAACCTTCTTCTGAAAAACGGCACAGCCGCCTGGGTGCTGCGGTCCAGCGCCGCCGAGACTGCGGTTTCCTCAACAAAAAGATGCGGGTCATCCGGGAATTCGAAATCCCCTGACAACACTTCAGCAACAGAGCCAACAGGAATCCAGCGGGCCTTTTTCACCAGTTTTTTCTTGTTCAGGTCCATGCCTTTTGCGGGGAAAACCGGCATGGGAACGAAATAATCAGACCCTCGCTTCCAGAGAAGGGACGACATCCGGCAACTTGTTACGAGGTTTTCCGTGATATCAGGACCGAACAGGGAAACGGCCGCCCAGCCCACCCCACCCCAAAGGGTCGATGCCGTCACAACCGGTGTTTGCCTGTTCACATCCCCCGTCAGTGCTCCCTGCCTCAATCCGCTCCTGAAGCGAAGGTGAAAGACTGTAGCAACGTTCTTCATGAGGTTTGAAAGGCGCTTTCAACAGACGCTCCCAGGCCGTCCCCGCTGAATTCGACCGGGAGTTCGCTTTCTCCGGACAGATAATGAGTCACCGGTCTCAGAATAACGCTGTCTATTGAGACCTCGACACGCCCGCTGCCCCGGCTTCCACCTCCGCCAAGGGCATCATCTTCCAAAAGCTTCAGCATAGCGTGGAGGTTGTCGAGATCTTGTTTCACGTCGTCATCTTCTTCGATGGTGTAAACGATTTCGAATTCGAACACCGACCCGGCCGGAACCCTCTCGATTGGTCGCGGATTCGCTGCGCAAGTGACCCGGTCAAGGCTGTTCTCGGTTTTCCATTCCGTGAAGGGCAACCCTTCCTCGAGCTCCGAAAGTTTCAACAGGCTTTCTTCGGTCAAAAACGCATCCCGGAACTGAAGCCGTGACGGGATATTTTGTCCGCCTCTTCCGTCCGTGCTGGCTCCAAAGAGCCTGCAGACGGGACAACTTTTCTCGTTGCATTCGTGCCTCCAGATTTCGTTTCCTCCCTTTTTGTTGAACTCCATGTCAAGGGAACGTTCGAGAAGGGAGCGAAGCTTGCCTTTCAGGGAACTTCCCGGGATGTAGGGCTGTCTGGTCAAAGGGTCCCTGACAACGGGATTATCCATCCCGCCGATCGAAAGGCCGGCTTCGGATGCGCCGATATGAAGTCCCGTCCTGCATACGAATCCACCCTTGATAATGACTTTCCCATGTATGGGCTTTTTCTTTTCCATGCCAATGCCTCCTTCGCTGAAAAAACTTCTCGAATCAACGGCCCCCGAAGAATTTATGGTACGCCACGATAGCCTCTGACAATTGTCTCAACCTCGCGAGATCTTGCATCGTTTTTACCTTGTCAAGGGCGACGTCCAGAAATTCCGCAAGTTCCTTCATAAGGTCACGCTCTTCATTTTTCCTGATCCGTGCGGCAGCGTAAGCGAGATGGTAGCTCAACAGCTTGACATTTCTTACTTCCGCCCTTTTTGCCTCAACGCTTGTGGCATACCGGACGATGTGTTCGTGGAATTTGTAGATCTGGCTGGCGCTGACTGAGCGGACAATCTTTTGCCCTATGGCCCGAGCCATGGCGACGAGCTCATGGCCGTCGAGGTCACCAAGGTTTTCAAGATCTTTCAGTCTTTTTTTCGCTTCGGGGAAATCAAAACCTTTCCTCTCGCCTGTTCTCATTTCCGGCATGTAAAAACCACCTCCAAAACTAGCGAATCAGATAATCCAGCCATTCCGCAACGATGCGAAGGGTGCGCAATGTCTCGTCAGCTGCGGATTCCATCTCGGCATAGGTTTCTTTCTGGAGACCTTCCCTGCCTTTCGTGATGCGCCCTGCAGCGTACGCAGCGTGGACTTTCCAAAAAGGCTCTCCTCTGCGGGCCATTTCCTCAAGCTCCATGATCCTCCTGAAAAATGCCCGCTCTATGTCCAGTTCTACTGAAAGCTTCTCACCATCTGCAGACTTGAAGCGGCGGACTTTTGATCCTTCGAGAAAGCGATTCAGCCTGTCGGTCAGCTTGTCCAGTTCCAGCCTCGTGTTGAACACCCGACCAGGAGCATTCCTTAAGAGTGATTCTTCCCCGTAAAAGAAGCTGAGGCTGTCTTTTTTGCACCCGCCAACTTCGTGTCCTTTTGCATCTCCTTCGGCAAGTCCTGCCAGTTCCGCCAGGTGATAAACGGGCGACTTGTCATCGGCCATGACCATCCCCCCCGAGATGCTGACGGAGGGATTGTCCCCGGTAAACTGCCGGAAACGTCCTGCGATGTCGATGGCGAACTCGGCGACCTCGTTCCAGGCACCGATGGCAAAAAGGTCATCTCCTCCTGAATAAACGATAATAATCCGGCGGGGTCCTTCGAGGGAGCCCTTCACGAACCGCTTGTCCGGTTTTGCGGCGATCAGGGGAACGTTTACCTTGAAAAAGTGTGTCAGCAACCGGGAGAGTGTAGCCACCCTGGAAAGGCTGTACAGGTTTTTGCTTCCGCCGACTGAAAATCCTTCGGCGAAGATCCTTCCCAGATTATCCACATCCATCCTGAGGGCACCCAACTTGTGGGCTCCGATGCACCCATCCTGCAGCACCTTTTCTATCTCGTTGTCCCAGGCATACCCCGCCCATGGCATGGGAATGAAGCGGTCGTCCTCCTTGCCGATACCGCCGTGGGGTTGCTTGAGTACCAGCACCCGCAAAGCGTCTTGAGGGATGTCCTTTACATCCCCGGCAACGTTGTGAGGTACCCCAAGGATGGAAACAAGGCCGTCGGTCACCTTCTCCTTGCTGCAGGCATACAGGTACCGGGCGGACGGATCGGTAATACGCCGCGCAAGCCTTACCAGAGACCAGCAATGCTCACAGGCCGTCCCTTCCTCTTCCTCCTCAGGATCGAGAGGTTTCAGGGTGTCCGTCCTTTTCCCGCATACGGCACAGCTTTTCCCGAGATAATCGTCATTCCGGCTGCCGAGAATCTCACCCAGAAGGGCTTTCATCGGCTGGCACCGTTCGGCTGCAATGTGTTCCGCCATTTCGCGGAATACTTCGTTGACGCTGTTTTGTCCGAGGTTCTCCCACCCGAACGGGAGCCAGGCAAGGGTAAGGGAGAGTCTGCCGTCTTCCTGGTGAAAGAGCCTGCGGTTGAGGTCATCACGGAACACCGCGAGCCTGGTGGTGACCTCGTGCGTGTTCGGTACCACAACTATCCAGTGACCGCCGCCGACAAACAAAACCTGGGTCCTCGGCAAACGGAGCGTCTCGAGAAGATCCGAAAGGATCGATTCCTGCACGGCCTCAAGGTAAAACGACCTCGCGCGAAGGCCACGCAAGGCCTTTTTCCCGCCGATGTCGTAGATGTACTGCTGGATTCCCCGCATGTCTCCCTCGACAAGGAGAAAGGGGGGTTCATCCTTGTTCCGGAGCTTTTTTGAGAGGTCGGAAAAAATTTTCATCGGATCCTTCCCGGACAGGAGATCCGGGTGCCGTTCTTCCACAACGCCGCCAATGCAAACAGCGATCATGGCCGTGGTCCTGAGGTGATCGAAAAGCGAAATGTCCGGGTACCGTTCTTCGCCGACCGCGGTTTCGCTTGGCACGAGGGCGGTGTACCGTTCAAGAGCCCGGAGCAGCCAACCAGGTCCGCGGGACAGCCCCTCGTTGTTCTTTTCCATCAAGTCCCTGAGTCCGCTCTCAAGGGCGGTGTAGGAAAACTCCATGGATCGGCCCGTCTTTTCCCGGGGCAGAATGAGTCCTTCGTCATCAAGCGGTGATACCGGGAAAAAGGTCTGCGGAGTCTCCTTGGCGGGGAGGTCGTTCAATGCGACCCTGTCGAAAACGTTCCAGAGGGGGATGTCGGCGTTCCATTTGCCGGTGGTTTCTTCACGTTCTGAGGCGGACAGGCTGTCAGCATGGCTGATAATCGCGGCCACCATTGCTTTCGGTTCTTCGTCAAGGTGTTCAAGCCGTACAACTGCCCTCGGGTCCGTGTGGTGGAAACGTGCCGCCCAGCAGTACTGTTCCCAGGGAGGCCCGAGTCCCTTCAACCAGTCGGCCCCGATATCCATGTGATTCCTTCGATCCTTCGTCGCCCTCTGCACCAGTTTACCGATATCATGCAACAATCCGCCCATGGCAAGGTCGTTGTAGAAAGTCACTTTTTCTTCGTCATTCACAGACACTCCTCCTTTCTCGGTGTCCAGGCTCTTTTTTTAATGAAGGGGGGAAGGGCCCACGTGATGGATAAGGAATCTTTCGCCTTCGTAGTACCCGAAAATCCGCCATGCCCCCTTGTCCGCACTGAGGTCTATTTCGTGTGTGCAGGGCGGACAGGGGACTCCTGCAAGCTTCTTGAAATCAAGACGCCGAATATTCTGCCCTGATTCGAGAAACCTGGCCAGGTCGTCCATGCGCTCGTTGAAATCCCGGATTCGTGCCCTGTCTCCGGTCAAGGCCTCGGTTGCCTTCTTTTCGACCCGGATTTTCTCGGAAGGTGGGGGAAGAATACTCTTGCCGTATTCCTTTTGCTTGTACCTGTTGAAGACCAGTTCACCCCACGGGGAAAGGGAACAAGTCCCTTCGACCTCAAAGAGCATGACATCAGGGACGCCGGCGCACTCACCGGAAGGCAGGTCTTTGTAGAGCAAGGTGCGGATAACATCGATGTTTTCTGCGACTGTAGAGGTAAAACCATGATCGAGGTCAACCGGGAGTCTGGGCAGGCGGATGATTTCACGGCTTCCCTCGAAGATGTATACGCTTTCATCTGCGTAGAACATACCGAGGGATTGCATGAAACCCTGCACGCTCTTGAACCCGCCGACAAGACTGAAAATGACACGGTTCCCCCGATCGCGATAGCCAGGCAGCGTTTCATCACACCATTTCACGATATCCGACATCGCCGATGCGAAATCACCCAGGCTGGCGGTGTTCAAACCGGGGATATGGACCAGTTGCGTCTGAAGATCCCGACTTTGCATCCATGCCTGGACCAGTTCGAGGGATTTCCTGCCCTGGTAGGTGTCTGTCTGAATGAAAAAATGAAGGGTATTTTTGCCTTTTGAAGGGTTTTCGTCGTAAAACCCGAGCAATCCGTTTAATTCTGCACTCAACCCACGGACTTCCGGTATGGTGCTTTGAAGCAAACCCTTTTTTTTCTTTTCTGCTATTTCGTCTATCCGCCCTTTTTGCGATGGCGTGAGGTCTGGTTCTCTCAGGTTTGCCGTCTCGGTCAGGAATTTCCTCTCTTCTGGGGATGACTTGTTACTCAACACGCTTGTACCGGACGTGGATACAATGACATTGGCATTCATCATGAGCAGCCCTCCTAAAATCCAGGCAAAGCAACATTTCTAACAATTGTATTATTTATTGATAAAATGCACAACTTAAAAAGCCTATTTGAAATCGTATTAAAATTTCTCCTCTTGGCAAGACGCTCCGCTGCCGTTTGTCGGCTCGTTGTCCGGAACCGGAGAATGCCGTAGAAACCATGAAAAGACTTTCAAACCAGGGTTGCAAGATATTCCGCCACCAGGCCTGTCTGGGCCTCTCCTTTCGCAGTCGTCGAAACGGCCAAGGTCAGCCCCTTGTCCTCATCGCCATACCTGAGGGCTATGTCGCCTCCACAGGTGTCCAGCAATTTGACTTTTGGCCCTTTCCAGGAACGTTTTTCAAAACGCACCGCGCTTACACAATCGATCGCACAAAGCCTCTCGACAAACCGTTCCCAACCAGGCGGGCGATGATGTTCGATGGAAGACATCTTGTTTTTCTCAGAGGGTGGTTTGGGGTCAGGGGCAGGCCATTGCACCCGTGGTCCTGCCTCCAGTTTTTCCATGGCCACCCTGAAAAGAAGGTTTCCTGCGGCGGTAAGGTACGTGTACCCGTCACGATCATCCTCTACAAGAGAACGCAAGTGGGGGCGCCCTTTCAACCAGCTTTCTACCTCGAGACTCCTCCTGGGTTCCTGTTCCACCCATTTGAAGAAGTCCAGATTTTTCTCGACAAACGCAGCATCCCACGACAAGGGAAGCCGGGGCAGCCTGACGAGCTGGCGGTGCAATTCGTGGATATAGACAACCTCGATTTCCAACAACGCCCCCATAAGGTTCAAAAAAGCGATCTCAGCCTTGAATCCCCCCGTGGCACAAAGGACCGGGACCTGCCCCTTCCCGGCCCCCTGCCTGACGTGTTTGATCACCAGATCCACAAGGGACTTGAGCCCGCTTGAAAAAACCGAAGCGCCGTAGCCGAGCCTTCCGATCTTTTCAAGGCTGGTTGCTTTTGCAAGGTTTCCGAAGTACTCAGCCAGCCCCTCTGCGCAGAAAGCCCCCTCTTCGGTGTCTGAATGAAGGAAAACAATTTCATCCCGGTCGGATACCTCAAGGGCCTGAAGCGTGTTCGACTCTGCACTTGCCACGGCCATATCCGCTTCAGCGAGCCACTCCCGAACAATTGAGACCTCCGGGAGCGGCATACCGGCTTTCGCTTTCCATCCCTCCCAGGGCCTTTCCCTGTTTGTGAGGAGCGACGTGCCGACGGTTGTTATGATCTTTCTCAATTTCCTTGCCTCCCTTGTGCCTCTGATTGGGCGGAATCATCGGAAAGGAAGAATCGCTGGGGTTCGGGGTCCTTTCTTTTGAGTGACGCCAAAAGCCTTGACGCCTTTTCCCTCACGATATGCTTCAGTTCTGCAGGCTCAAGTATCTCGACACAATCCGCTGAAGCCAGGACCCACCTGCCGACTTCCTCCAGATTACCCACTTTCGCCGAAAAAAGAATCGACCCGTCTTCGTTCCTGCGTATCTCCTGCTCGGGATACCAATCGTCCACTTCCTTAACGGAGGTGGCAAAAGGCTCGTGGATTATCAGTTTCAGGGTATAGGTCTTAGTACAAAATGGATCCTCACAATGGACAAAACTTTCAAGTGAAACGCCCTCTTCTGGTTTCTCGTAAACCGCGCCCTGCAGTATCTCCGCGTACCGGAACCTGCTGATTCGGAAAGACCCGCTTTTTTCGTACTGGTCGCTCTTTCCCCAGACATACCAGGCTCTGTGCTTGAAATAAATGAACCAGGGCGACAATCGGTGGACCCTGTCCACGGGTCTTTCCTCGTAAGGTGAACGGTATTGAAGTTTCAGGACCTTTTCTGAATGGATTGCCTCCACGACCTTCTTAAACACATCCTTATCCATCTTCGACATGGGATACGCAAGGATCGTTGCTTTGGCCAGAGACTCCCCCTTGGGGCGGCTTTGGGAAGGTAAAATCTTTTTTAGTTTCGTTTGCAGTATGTTTGCAGGTTCCTTCAGGAACGGGAGAAAATGTCCGGCGAGCCCCATCCCGACAAGAAGTACCAGAACTTCATCTTCTGAAAGCGGGTACCGCACAACAAAATTCGAGTCACAACCCTGAAGTTGATAGAAATCGCCCTTTCGGTTGTAGGTAATGTCAAATCCCTGGCTGGTTCTGAGAAGGTCCAGGTCACGCTGAAGGGTTTTCCTGCTTTTGTATCCAAATTCGCTCTCCAGATCCACCTTCCTGACCTTTTCACGCGTTACGAATTCTTCGATCAGCCCAAGGATCCTCTCAATTCTTACCGAAGAACTGTCTTTCGGCATTCCTGACCTCCCGGGAAAGGTTCCTCTCTTGTGCAGCACACAGGACTAGGCTTCTGTTTCACGGGGCCGACGTATTTTCCCGACCATTACCTTCAAAAAGCGTCTTGCGTAAAGAAACAACCCCCAGGCACTGCCGAGGACAATCACCCAGACACCAATGATCAAGGGCGGGAAAGATTGAATGGCTGCTTTAAACATCGACTGCACCCTCCCGAGCCTGACGTCTTTTGTCACCCTCGTAACGATCTGGATTTTTCCTAAAACCTTGTTTGAAAAAGTCGAATCACGTTTCGCCAGGAATTTCACTCCTGCTTTTCCTTTCCTCGCCGCGATTTCAAGCAATGTTTCCCCTTTACCTTCGGGATCAATTTTTTTGATGGCATCGAAGGCTTCCTTGCCGCCGTTTTTTAGAAGAACAAAGGTTTCCCCTGGAACTTTTGCCGAAACCCTGGCCAAAGCCGAAAGATCTTCGGCCGAATCAACAGACTGTAAAGCCAGTGCGGATTTCGTAAACCCCATATTCTTTGTCACGTCCTTGAAATCGACAAACATTTTCTTCAACCCGCTGGTCACTTTCCTCTGTTTGAGCGCCTTTTGCGATGCCTTCAAAATGCTGTTGCCGAATTTCGGTGTAATGCTTCCAATTTTTCTGAAGAGTTTCAACGCCGCCGGAACGCCGTCGATGGTTTTTATGGTTTCTGTCAACACCCCAATGCCGGAAAGGGCAACAACCAATTTGTCTGTTTCTTGCCTGGAGATGAACTTCCACCCCTGTACAGCAAGATCCCGGAGGTCCCCAAAAAGGAAGAGATCAGAAAACACCGCGCCGGCCGCATCCATTCCTGTCTTGGGATTCCCCGTCACTGTCCCGCGCGTAAATCGCAGAATCTTATTGAATTTCGAATCAAGCTCGGCCTCGATTTCCTTTTCAAGACGCTTTGCCTCCAGATTTCCGGGCATGTCAGGTTGTTCACCGACAAACCTTGCCAATTCAAGGGCTTCGCCCAGCTTGTCCTCTTCACGGAGTTTCTTGATTTCGCTGATATAATCGGCATCAGGCAATTTCTCCATTTCTTTTATCTGCGCATCAACAGATGTTTCAGTGTAGTGCTCGACAAGTACCGAGACACTGACAAAGAAAACAACCACAAGCAAGAAAACCCAAAGTACCGCTTTCAAGACTTTGTAATACCTGGAGATCTGAAACGACATTTCAAACACCTTCCCCGGATAAGCTGTCCATATACGAAAAAAACGGGATACCCATTTCTCACCGATC
>JBNGDE010000029.1:0-14623 GCA_049974925.1 Thermovirgaceae bacterium
GGTAGTTTGCGGGGCCATTCCCTTTTCGCTGATACTGACTTTCATCGCCATGGGGGGGCTGGAATATACAATAAACATCTTTACCCTCTCCGCCCTCGCAATGGCCAGCGGCATGGTGGTGGACAATGCGATTGTCGCCGCAGATCAGATTATTTTCCACATCGAGAAAGGCGAACGCAAGAAAACGGCGGCCATTCTCGGAGCAGGGGAAGTAGGAGCAGCCATGTTCGCATCCACCTTGACCACAGTTGTGGTGCTTCTTCCCCTTGCCTTCATAACCGGCCTTGTGGGTGTTTTTTTCGAGTCACTGACGGTGGTCATGGTACTTGCCGTGTCGTCATCCCTTTTTGTGAGCCTCACCTTCATCCCCATGATGGGTGGTCAGTTTTTCCACGCAGAGGCGGATAAACTTTTTGTTCATCGATGGACCGAAAAGTTTTTCTCCGCCCTCGAAAACACATACAAGGATATTCTCCTTTGGAGTTTATCCAGCCGGAAGAAAATCCTCGCTCTGGCGCTGTTTTTGATGGCCATGACCCTTTTGAGTTTCAGGTTTGTCGGGACGGAGCTAACCCCGGAACCCGATACCGGGGACATCGTAATCACATTTCACATGCCTGAAGGCACACGCATCGAGGAAACCGACAGAGTTGTGCGTGAAATCATAGCCTACTGCGAGCAAAACGTAACGGAAGCCAAATATGTCTTTGGTTTTGACGGTCGTGAAGAAGAGGGTTTCACCGTTGCAGTGGGGCAGGAAGCAGGGCCGAACATTGGGACAGTGGGTTTGAGGCTTGTGGACAAAAACGAACGGGACCGTTCCGCCTTCGAGATAGCCGATGGGATCCGCCGGTGGATAAGAAATATCCCGAGAATAGAAAAAATGACAGTTCTTGTCACTTCTCCTATAAAGGCAATGTTTTTGGGCTCGAAACCATTGAGCGTCGAGGTATACGGCGAGAACCTTGAAGAGGTGCGCTCTGTAGCGGATGCGATCGCGGAACGGATAAATTCTGTTCGGGGGGCGGTAGATGTAGCCGTAAGCCAGAAGGAGCCTAGGCCTGAAATACACGTTGACGTAGATCGTGAAAAGGCGGCTCTCATGGGGGTCAGGACGGCTTCCGTCGGAGAGGCGATGAGAACGTACTTCTATGGTTATCTCACTGACCAGGATTACTGGGAAGGAGAGGATAATTACCCCATAAGGGTACGCCTCGAAGAGTCACAGAAAGACGACATCGAAATTTTCAGCAGGCTACTTGTTCCTTCGGTCACGGGGCGGCCTGTGCGGCTTTCCAACGTTGCCAGCGTTCGCGAGGACGAAGGGCCTCCCCAGATAGACAGGAAAAACCGTCAGCGGTACATAACCGTCGATGCCAACTTGCAGGCTCGTTCTCTGAGCGAAGTTACCGCGGATGTAATGAGCCTGATGGATCAACTCAAAATCCCTCCCGGTGTGAGGACCGAATTCGGGGGAGAGGTGGAGGAACAGAGAAAAGCCTTTACCCAAATGGGATACCTGGTGCTTTTGGGAATCCTTCTGGTTTACATGGTAATGGCGGGGCAGTACGAAGCTTATCTCGATCCATTGGTAATCATGTTCAGCGTTCCCTTCGCACTGACCGGTGTCGTAGCCGCTTATCTTCTGACGGGCCTTTACCTCTCCTTGCAGGGTGTTTTGGGGATCATCATGCTGGTGGGCATCGTCGTCAATATCGCTATTGTGCTCGTGGATTACATCAACCTGACGAGAGCCAGGGGGACCCCCCTGAGGGATGCCTTGGTCGAGGCCGGAGTAAGAAGACTCAGGCCCGCTCTTATGACGACTTTCACCACCTTTTTCGGGATGTCTCCCATGGCAGTGAGCCAGGGGCAGGGCGCAGAATTGTGGAGGCCACTGGCTGTTTCCGTCATGGGAGGTCTTGTGGTTTCAATGCTGGTTACACTTGTGCTGGTCCCGGTCTTGTACAGCATCGTAGAGGAGAAGATCCGGCGTCGACCTCGCTTTTTTGAGGCACGGGAGGTGGTCGAAGAGTGAAAATGCTATGGATACTCTGCAACGAGAGTATCGGAGAAGATGTTTCGGAACTCCTCGATTCCGCCGGGGCACGGTCCTATACTGTCTGGACCGATGTACTGGGGAAGGACAACGAAGGCGACAAGACCCACTGGGGGACCTCCGTCTTTCCGGGGAAAAACTGGGCCTTTATGATCTGCGATGACTGCGGATGTGTCGATGAAATCATCGAACGGCTCAAGGAACTGAAAAAGCAGAACTACGTCCGCCAGGCCGGACTCAAGGCCCTTGTCCAGGTTGCGGAAGAAGCACTGCCAGATAGTCAAGGAAGTTGACAACAACAAAAGGCATTCTATAATCAATGTCGCCAGGCCGGCGTAGCTCAGCTGGCAGAGCAGCTGACTTGTAATCAGCAGGTCGTCCGTTCGAATCGGATCGCCGGCTCCATAGGAAAAAACAGGGAGGACATGCCATCAGGGGTGTCCTCCTCTGCGTTGGGCGAACTCAGCGAGGAAAAAGAGGACGCAGTTTGAAAGGCTTTCCAGCAAAAGGAGGCGAAAACGATGACGAAAAAGTCCGGTTTTTTGATTTTGTTTCTCGCGATGATTCTTGCTGCAGGGCTTTTACCTCTTCATCCGGCCGAGGCGTTTTCTGTGCATGTTCCCTATACTGGGGTTGTTATCGGTCGGGAGGAAAAGGCCGAGATCGAGGTAACCTTCAAGAATACCGAAAAGGACCCTGCCGAGATTGACCTTGCCCTCGAAGGAGTCAAGAAAGAGCTGTGGGACGTCAGTTTGACCAGTTCGAAATGGCAGGGCCACGGGGTCTCCAGGGTCAGGCTGGGGACGGAAGACCCTTTTGACGAAGTAAAAGTGACTCTCACCATCTCCCCGAAAAAGGACACGTCTCCCGGCGTCTACGAGTTTGAACTTGCCGCATCGTCGCAGACCGGTGTCATGAAGATCATCCCCCTGTCCGTGGAGCTTGTCGCTGAAAAGGTTACACTCGTGGAAGACATTTTGGGCCTCGAATGTTCCTATCCGGTTATAGAAAATCCTGCCGGAGAGAAGTTCACCTACGAGGTCAGCCTGGAGAACAAGGGCGCAGAAAACATCACCACCGACCTCAGCCTGTCCGTTCCGGCCGGATGGGCAGGTTCCGTTTCGCCCAGATGGGAATCGGACAGGAAGATCCAGTCAATGAAAATCGATGCGGAATCTACTGAAAAACTGAATATTTCTGTCACCCCCCCGCCCGGGGTCGAAAAGGGCCGCTATCCCGTTGTCTTCACAG
This sequence comes from Thermovirgaceae bacterium, assembly GCA_049974925.1. Taxonomy (GTDB): domain Bacteria; phylum Synergistota; class Synergistia; order Synergistales; family Thermovirgaceae; genus UBA1876. The sequence goes on from JBNGDE010000029.1 coordinate 3,311, forward strand.
CCACGTCCGGGGAAGAAAAGGCACAACTGCAACTCGAGGCCGTGGTAACGGGCACCTATGACCTGAAGCTCCTTCCCCAGACCCAGCGGCTCAGCTTCGAAACCGTTGCAGGAACGGAAAAGACACTGGTCCTTTACCTGTGGAATGACGGTACGGCGCCGATCGAGAACATCGAAATCTATTCGCAGAAGCCCGACGGTTGGGAAGTGTCCTTCGAGCCGGAAAATATTCCGGAACTCGATTCCTATTCCTCAAAGGGCAAGCCCGATCAGGTGAAGATGACCGTCAAGGCACCAGAACGGACCATACCAGGTGACTACCAGATATCCGTCACCGCCGCCGGCGACCAGAGCCGGGACTCGATCGCCCTGAGGGCGACGGTGAAAGTCCCTACCACTTGGGGATGGTTCGGCATCGGCATCATAGCGGCGGTTCTTGTGCTGCTCTTTGGGATCTTCTGGAAGCTGAAGAGGCGGTAGGCATGGAGAAGGCCGTCGAGACGAGACAGCTCACAAAAAAATACGGAGCCTTTACGGCCGTTGACAGCCTGGATCTGGAGATCGGCCGGGGTGAGATCTTCGGGCTTCTCGGTCCGAACGGTGCGGGAAAGACCACAACGATACTGATGCTTCTGGGTTTGACGGAACCCACTTCGGGGAGCGCCAGGGTCCTCGGCATGGACCCCGTAAGCGAACCGCTGCGGGTCAAGAGGGAAACGGGCTACCTGCCGGAAAATGTCGGATTCTACGAGGACCTGACAGCCCGGGAGAACCTGTTGTATCTCGCGGACCTGAACGGGATTTTCGGGAAGAAGGCACGTGAATCGATTGAACAGTCACTCGAAAAGGTCGATCTGGCGCACGTGATCGATGCGCCGGTGGGGACTTTCTCGAAGGGCATGAGGCAGCGCCTGGGGCTTGCGTCGGTCCTTTTGAAGGAACCCCGCCTGGCCATACTTGACGAGCCCACCACCGGCATTGACCCGGAAGGGGTGGAAAAGATCCTGGCCTTGATCAGGTACCTGGCAAAAGATTCCGGCGTGACGGTCATGCTCTGCTCCCACATGCTCTATCAGGTGCAGAAGGTCTGTGACCGCGTCGGAATCATGTTCCGGAGTTCCATGATCGCCTCGGGGACCATCGAGGAGATCGGCAAAAAAATCCTTGGAGACCGCCGCAGGACGATAAAGATCGTATCCGGGAAAGACGGCCCCGTTAAAGAGGAAATTCTTTCGGCCATCGACGGGCTTTCGGGGTTCCGTAAAGCCGGTGAAGCCGTGGTGGCCGATTTCGACGAGACCAGGCAGAAGGAAATCATCCGACAAATCCTCGAGAAGGGGTATCTCCCCATGGAGGTCCGGGGGGAGGAATACAGCCTTGAGGAAATCTACATGCGGTACTTTCAGGAGGTGTGAACCATGACGGGCATCCGGGCCGTGTTCCGAAAGGAAATGGCCGATCACCTCGGCAGCAGGCGGTTCGCCGTCATCGCAACGATCGTTGTTCTCGCCAGCCTGGCGGCCTCGCTGGCGGCTGTTGAAAGCCCCGCCATTTCCGAAGCGGACCGGGAGTATCTGTTCCTCTCCCTCCTGACGGAAAGCGGTGGGCCGATCCCCTCGTTTTTGTATTTCATCACCTTCCTGGCCCCGCTGCTTGGCATCATACTCGGTTTTGACGCCATCAACGCGGAACGCCAGCGCGGAACGCTGAGCCTGCTTGTGTCGCAGCCGATTTATCGCGACAGCGTCATTAACGGAAAGTTCCTGGCCGGCTTGTCCACTGCGGGCATCATGACAGCGGCCATCCTTTCCCTCATCGGGGGCGTCTCCATCGCGAAACTCGGAATCGTCCCGGGGGGTGCCGAAATCGCAAGGACCGCCGTGTTCTTTGTGGCCTCCATGCTCTACATCGGCTTTTGGCTGAGCCTGTCCATCCTTTTTTCCGTGCTCTTCGACAAGACATCCACATCAGCCTTGGCGGCCCTTGGAGTGTGGATCGTCCTCGTCTTTTTTCTCCACATGATTGCAGGCATCGTAGCGGACCAGGTTGTCCCCGTAGGGGCCAGTTCCTCACCGCAGGAAATCATCCGGCACGAAGAGCTCCGTATCGCCATCATGAGGCTGTCGCCGGCGTACCTTCTCCAGGAGGTGTCCCTGGCAGTTCTGAACCCCGCTGTCCGGATCATGGGCCCCCTGTCGCCGGAACGACTCCAGGGATTCATCCCGTCGCCCCTTTCACTGCAGCAGAGCCTGATGGTTGTCTGGCCCCAGCTGACGGTTCTGGCGGCACTTTCCCTCGTCTGTTTCGGCGTCTCCTACGTGGTTTTCATGCGGCGTGAAGTCCGGTCGTGAGGAGAGCACGGCAAAAAGGCCCGGCCTTCTCAGTTTTTTGAGGTATGAGTCTGAACGAAGCTTTTGAGCCTGATCTTACCCGGTGGTTTTTGGCTGCCTGGGAACGGATTCGAAGAGCTTTCTTTTCGCTGCGGCCATCCTGGCCGCAGCTTCATTATTCGGAGCAATCCATTTGTTTTTTCCAGCAGCGACTTTTGCGTCACGTCTTTTTTGAGATACCTTTCGCAGTCGTTTTAGGGAAAGCATCTTCTCAAGAGGTGTCATCACCATGTTTTGGGGACAGCGTTTTCGAACCTTGTCTTTTGCGTTGACGAATCCTTTCTGGAACAAGGCAAGGTCTGTGGAAGTTCATGACTGAATCGATGCGGGCGAACCCGGGCCTTCCGTCCGACACGGGAGCTCTCCGTTCTCCAATGGGCACGGTGCTTCTTTTTGGTCTTTTCGCAATTCTGGCGCATGTTCCGGTAGTGGGCCCTTCCTTTAGGTTGTACAGGTGATACTGTCTCTACATGAGGTGCACCGTGGCCGGGCCCGAGAGGTCTTCGTGGAGAGTGTCCGTCTCCGTCGGGAAAGCCACATCCTCGGAGGTGTAATTCCGAGGGAACCGTTCATGGTAGGCTTGTAAGGTATCGTCTGACGACCCGGGTCACCTGTTGCCGGGAATATCCCGTTGTCCGCTTGAAGTACTTCAGCACGAGTCCCCTGTCGGTTTTGCCCAGAGCCATAGAGGAGGCAGCAGAGGATATCCGCAATGTGCTGGTATCAGGTTTCGTGGTCCGGCCGGTGAGAAAGCTCCACTCCTTCCGTTACGACCATGAACCCCTTGATCTGATCCAGAGTCTTCCATGATCAACCAAAACCACTTCGTCAGACTCATTCCTTTCTGGAAATCAAACCCCTCTTCAGACTCATATCATGTGGAACTTCTCCTTTACCGATGACGGGAGTTCTAATAGAGTTTTTTCGAGGAACAGGTCGGACCACGTACCAATATTTCAAGTCATCATGATCGCAAACTTGTAGCATATAAGATCCATTTTTGCGTATATATCTATTTTTACCAATCCAAGTTAAGGAGAGATTGCCCCATGCATGCCATTGAAAAGATACTGGCTCGCGCGTCCGGCAGAAAAAAGGTAACGGCCGGCGAGATCGTTATAGCTGAGGTGGATGTCGCCGAAGTGAACGACCTCTACCTGCAGGTAGTGAAATCTTTTTATGAACTCGGCGGGACCGAAGTAGCAAACCCGGAGAAAACCACGTTTGTTTTTGATCATTATTCGCCAGCGCCGACTATAAAAGCCGCCTGTAACCATAAAAGCATGCGAGAGTTTTGCTCGAAAAGAGGGATCAGGCACCTGTTCGATATCGGAGATGGCGTTTGCCACCAGGTTCTTGTAGAAAGCGGAATGGTCGGGCCCGGGAAGATAGTGGTGGAAACAGATTCCCACACGACCACAATGGGGGCGCTGGGCGCTTTCGGTACTGGTGTAGGTGCGACAGATATGGCAGTGATTCTAATAACAGGGAAGCTGTGGTTCAAGGTCCCGAGTGTAATGAAGGTTGTGTTAAAGGGTGATTTGAATGACAGCGTAATGGCCAAGGACCTGATCCTGCATGTCATTGGTGATCTCAAACAGGATGCGGCGATATATAAGGCTGTCGAATTTGCAGGTGAAGCCGTAAGAAAAATGCCGCAGGAAGAACGGATGGTCCTTTGCAACATGGCTGTCGAGATGGGAGCCAAAACAGCCTATATCGCACCAGACGATATCACTTACGAGTATCTCGCAAGGTACGGCTGGGAAAAGGGCGACGTGCCTGTCACTGACGAAGACTATGAGTACGAATCGATTGTGACATATGACGTTTCCAAAATCACGCCTTGCGTGGCGTTGCCCGGCAGTGTCGATAACGTGTCACCCATCCCAGGCGAGAAAATCAGGATCGACCAGGTTTTTTTGGGGACCTGTACAGGTGGTCGTCTCAACGATATCCGGGTAGCGGCCGAGATCCTTAAGGGCAAAAAGGTCGCACCGGGAACTCGGTTCGTGGTAATACCGGCTTCCAGACTCGTATTTCAGGACGCCATGAAAGCCGGATACATTGAAACTCTTGTAGATGCCGGAGCCGTTCTTTCAACGCCTGGATGCGGTCCCTGTTTGGGTGCGCACGAAGGGGTTCTTGCGCCAGACGAAAAGTGTGTTTCCACGTCAAGCAGAAACTTTCCGGGCAGGATGGGCAGCACCGAAGCACAAGTGTACATAGCTTCTCCTGCAACGGCCGCGGTAACAGCGCTTAAAGGCCATCTTTGCGGCGCCGATTCTTTATGAGGAGGAAAAGATAATGCATGTCATAAAGGGCAACATCTTTGTTTTCGGGAACAACATCGATACCGACCAGATATATCCAGGGAGGTACCTGGAGCTGACGGATCATGAAGAGATAGCCACCCATGCCATGGAAGGCGCCGACCCGACTTTTGCCTCATCGGTGAAGCCCGGCGATATCGTTGTGGCTGGTACGAACTTCGGTTGTGGTTCGAGCAGGGAACATGCCGTTATAACGCTTAAAAACGCGGGTGTGGGGGCTGTGGTCGCCAGGTCTTTCGCAAGGATCTTTTTTCGCAACGCTATAAACCAGGGGCTTGTCGTGGTTGAGGTTCCGACCCTCGAAACTTTAAAGTTCACTGCCGGTGACAAGGGAGTTCTGGATGTAGTTAAGGGGGTGTTCATTACAGGCGGACAAACCGTGTTCTTTCAACCGCTCCCGGAACATATACTTGCGATTATCGAGGCGGGTGGGATTTTCAGCCTCTTCCGGGAAAAGGGGGTGAAAGCTTTCGGATAAAAAGGCGCACTCCTTTTAGTGGAAATTTGGTATTTCTGAAAAACGAAGGAGGTACATGTGATGGGAATGAGAAGAATAACTGTCTTGATTTCGGTGTTGCTTGTTACGGGGATATTTTTCGCCGGCTCTGCCTTCGCCGCTTATCCGGAAAAACCTCTTAACTACATTATAACGTTTAACCCTGGCGGAGAATCAGACATTTTTGCCAGGGCTCAGCAGCCCTTGCTAAAGAAATACCTTGGCCAGGATGTCATTATTTCCTATAAGGTAGGCGGTGGCGGAGCCGTAGGCTGGTCGGAAATCGTAAAGGCCAAACCGGACGGTTACACTTTCGCCGGTTTCAATATCCCTCATATCATCCTTCAACCAATGATCCGCAAAAACCCCGGGTACAGAACGGAAGACCTCAAGCCTGTTACTTTCTTCATGTCAACGCCATGTGTTCTCGCCGTAAAAGCCGATAGCCCCTTCAAGACCCTTGAGGATTTTGTGAAATACGCCAAAGAGAATCCGGGTGCAGTGACATTGGGGGGAAGTGGAAGCAATTCGGCCAACCATCTTGGCACCGTTATCTTTAACAAAATTGCCGGGACCGATATAGTCTATGTTCCTTTCACTGGATCCGGTGAGGCTGTCCCCGCACTTATCGGCGGTCACGTCAGCGGCCTCATGACCTACACCACAATGGGAGTGCAATACAAAAACGATATCCGTGTTTTGGCGGTCGCTGCAGATGAGCGTATCGATGCTTTGCCCGATGTCCCCACCTTCCAGGAATTGGGATATAACTATTCGGACGGAGCCTACAGGGGGCTTGCGTTCCTCCAGGAACTCCTGACGAGATTGTGAATTTTCTTTCCGATGCGTTTGTCAAAGTTAACAATGAACCTGAATTTCAGAAAAAGATGAAAGCACTTGGGTTTGCTCTTCACAATCTCACACCTGAGGAATCGGTGGCCTTGGTAAAGGCAAAAATTGAAGAGTACGAAGACGTTGTGAAGGATTTGGGGCAGAATTAAGAATAATAAGCGGAAAGGGGAGCCTGTAAATTTTTCGGTTCCCCTTTCTTTTAGAGCTTAGTAAATGAGGTGGCCAATTTGGAAATGATCTTTGATTCCCTGATGAGCGTCCTGACTCTGAAAAACCTTATTTTTATGTCAATAGCAGTACCCATCGGTGTAATGGCAGGTGCGCTTCCCGGATTCACGGCTACCATGGCCGTAGCTCTCATGGTTCCTTTCACGTTTACGATGGAGCCTATATCCGGCTTGGTAACCATCGGCGCACTTTACTGCGCCACCATATTCGGAGGGTCTTTCTCCGCAATCCTGCTAAATACACCAGGAACTCCATCGTCGATAGGGACTACCTTCGACGGTTATCCCATGGCCAAGCAGGGAAGAGGGGAAGAAGCTATATACACGGCCACTATTGCCTCAGGGGTAGGCGGTTTTATCGGGACCTTTATCCTTATAGCGTTCGTTATTCCTCTCGCGAGAGTCTCATTGCGGTTCGGACCTCCTGAGTACTTTTGGACCAGTTTGTTTGGTCTCACCATAATTGCCAGCCTTTCCTCAAAATCACTGTTGAAAGGACTCGCTGGAGGCGCCATGGGGATAATGATCAGCATGATCGGAATTGCCCCGGTCGGTGGTGATGTTCGTTTTAATCTTGGGCTTGCTTCTTTTCAGGGAGGAGTGGAGCTCATTTCGGTCCTTATCGGCTTCTTCTGTCTTCCGGAAGTTCTCAAAATGGCTCTGGCACCCGATGTGTCATACACGGAAGTGAATCCCTCCGATGGTAACATCAAATCCGTGATAAGAATAGCGATGAGGAATGTCTTTGGTCATATCGGTAATACCATACGTTCGTCTGTTATAGGAGCTCTTGTCGGCATTTTGCCTGGAGCGGGTGGTAATATAGCCAACCTGATAGCCTATAACGAGGCAAAAAGGGTAGCCAAGGACCCGGAAAGTTTCGGAAAAGGCAACGCCCAGGGCGTAGTAGCTACTGAGGCTTCGAACAACGCAGTGGTAGAAGGCGCCATGGTTCCGCTTCTCGCCTTGGGGATTCCAGGTTCGCCTCCCGCTGCCATCATATATGGGGCTCTACTTCTTCAGGGCATGACTCCGGGTCCTGATCTTTTCTCGAAGGGCGCCCACATAACCTATGCCTTCATGTTGTCCTTTTTTGTTTCCAATATTCTCATGGTTTTGACAGGTTTTTTGGCCGGTAAGGCAATTTACAGGACGGTTCTAAAAATCCCTACGCGGGTTCTTGCTCCAGGTATTCTCCTGTTAACTATAGTGGGGTCCTATTCCATACGTGGCAATGTTATGGACATAACGGTAATGCTTGTAAGCGGCGTAGCAGGATTTGTCCTCAGGGAACTAGATTTCAATCCAGCGCCGATAGTTTTAGGACTCATTTTGGGTCCTATCGCCGAGAAAGGGCTCGTCCAGGGATTGCTTATGGGGAAAATGGTTTCCACAACGGCGCCATGGATTATATTTTTCACGAGACCCATTTGCATTGCCCTCATAATTCTTTCGCTCATTTCGGCTTTGTGGCCCCTCTTCAGGGAACGTTTCGAGAAACGAATATCGGTGAATCAGGAGGTGTCGTCATGAAAAGACTTAACAGCGACATCATCGGAGGGGTTATCGTCATTTGCGCGGCGCTCTTTTTTCAAATTTCGAAGGAAGAGTTTACCAGGCTTGCCGCCATGTTCCCGAATGCGGTCATACCGGCAGTCGGTGCCCTTGGAGTAGCGATTCTCATCAAGGGGTTGGTGAAACCTCATTTTATTTCGCCGGAAGTCTTACGGACGAACCACATAATGATATTTACCCTGCTTTCGGGTTTCGCTTGGGTTTTTTTAATGACAAGGATTGGTTTTATCTTGAGTGGGTTTTTGATCATGACCTTTTTGCTTCTGATCTTTAGGAGGAGCTTCACATTTCGTAATATGTTCTTTTGTGCAATGTTGGCTGCTGTAGAGATCGGTTTGGTGTATCTTGTTTTCGGCAAACTTTTGAATGTCTCATTCCCTACGGGAGCACTGATGTAAGTACTGTTTGAAGCTCAGACTTGAGGGAGTTGACTGCCATGAAGTTTAAACTGAGTTACGGAAAGAATGCGATGGATTTCGAACTGGATGATTCTAAAATCCTTCAGGTCGTGGTGCCTCCTGAAGCAAGTGGGAAGGTTTGCACCAAAAAAGACGTAGAAAACATATTAGATAATCCCATTGGCACGGACGCTCTGCTTGAAATGCTTCAAAAGAAGAAACCTATGAGAGTCGTGGTTATCGTGAACGACATTACCCGCCCAACACCCTATGACCTTCTTCTACCCCCCCTTCTGGATAGATTTGAAAAGGCCGGGATCACCGACGAACAGGTAACTTTCGTAGTTGCGACGGGGATACACGACCCCCATAGCGAAGAACAGAATTTGCAGATCTATGGAGAAGAGATAGTTCGCAGGTTCCGGGTGGTCTCCCATGTCTGTGACGACCTTGACTCGCTGGTTTCGGTGGGTAATCTTTCGACAGGCTCGGAACTTCGCATAAACAGGCTTGTCTACGAAGCTGATTTCGTTGTTGCGCTGGGCGTGGTGATGCCCCATTACTTTGCCGGCTATTCAGGAGGGAGGAAATCGATCCTCCCCGGAGTTGCATGGAAAAAGACAGTTGAAAAAAACCACTCCCGCATGGTCGAACTGATGGATAATCTTCCTGATCTGGATCACAATCCCGTAAACCTGGAGATGATTGAGGCCGCGAGGATGGCAGGGCTCGACTTTATTCTTAACGTAGTCGTTAACGAGAACAAGGACGTGGTCAAGGTCGTCGCCGGAGACGTTGTAGATGCCTGGAAAGAAGCAGTTTCAGTGGCATCGGGGATTTACGAAGTACCCATCAGAGGTCTCGCTGATGTGACCATAGCCAGTGCCTGCGGCCATCCGAGGGACATAAACGTGTACCAGATGCAAAAGGCTCTGGATCATGCGGACAAGGCAACCAAAAAAGGCGGAGCCATCATAGTCGTGGCAGAATGTCCCATGGGTTATGGTGAAGCGGTCTTTGAAGAATGGATGAATGCTGCCAGATGTCCTGATGATATAGTGGAACGTATAAAAACGGATTTCAAGATGGGAGGGCATAAGGCATTCGGCATTGCCAAGGTCGCCATGGAAAAGAACGTCTACCTGGTGACTTCGCTGGATGAGCAAAAGGTGAAGAAGCTTTTCGCCGTGAAGGTCCCTTCAGTAGAAGATGCTGTCCGACGAATTGAGGAGGAAAAAGGGAGCGATTTAAAGTACATCGTTATGCCCCAGGGAAGCCTGACGGTACCGGTTTTAAATCAGGATATCCGCTGAGAACTGAAACCACCTTGATGAATGGAACGTCTCCGTTCGGGAGTACGATCGCCGAGGTCGGGATTTAAACTTGCTTTAGGAGGAGCCTGCATTGCAAGACAGCCTGCAAACCATGTCAGTCTCCGAATTTGTCTTTCATTCACCAGCGTAGTACCTATGTGGCGATTATAATCGCCAGGGTGATGTCGAAAAGATGGGAGTCTTTTCTAATTGCGGTATGAGTCTGAATAAAAACCCTATGCCATGGTTGTCGGACTCAAATAAAAGAACCTCCGGGAAAACCGTGGAACCGTGGCAATTTAAAAGGACTGGAGAGAGACAAAGTGCCACTCCAACAAATCAAAAAGGTTATCGTTCGCGACGCCATTATCGAAAATATCCTGAGATACATTCGTGAAAACAACCTTCAAGTAGGAGACAAGATTCCCTCAGAAAGAAAACTCGCCGCACATATGAAAGTGAGCAGGAGCTCTGTTCGTGAGGGCCTCAAAGCCCTCGAATCCAACGGCCTGCTTGAGATAAGACATGGCGGAGGCGCTTTCATTCGTTCCCTGGCCCCCATTCCCTTGTACACCTATAAAAAGGCAGAAAAAGACTATTTCATCCTGTTGAGACATCTCATCGATGCGCGAAGAATGATAGAAGAGCGCGTCGTAAAAGAAATGACGCCGAAAATTACCGAAGAACAGCTGAGGAAACTTTACGAGATGGAAGAAGAGCAGTTATCTGCCCTCGAAGAAGGGCAAGTGGAGGAAGGTTCAAAGTATGAGCTTCCAAACATGAATTTCGAACTGGCGATAACGGAAATGATGGCAAACCCTGTGATTTACGACTTGCACAAAAGAGTCGAAACCCTTTGGAAAAAGACTTTCAAGGCCCTTTCGACAACTCCGTTTCCCGCCCGTGAACGTTACGGTCACCATATTGACATCATCAAGGGACTGGAGAGCAGAAAAACAAGGACAGCCGTAAGGGCCATGTCCCGTCACAACAGCATCCTCGTTGATTATATCGAAGAGGAAATAAGAAAACTCAATGAATCCAATGGAGGAAACAGCCTTTCTGTGTCTTCGTCAGATCGAGGTCTATCTTGACAACTTGGATGAAGTTGATAAGATACTTCAGGTGCAAAAACTGAACGTGGAAGGCCCCGCAGGGCACCTTTGTGGGGGGGATGGCCGAGCGGTCAAAGGCAGCAGACTGTAAATCTGCCGACATACGTCTACGGAGGTTCGAATCCTCCTCCCCCCACCAATCAAACACGACAAGCCGACTTAGCTCAGCAGGTAGAGCACATCCATGGTAAGGATGGGGTCTCCGGTTCGAGTCCGGAAGTCGGCTCCATGTTTATAAAGAGATCCGGGACGTGAGACGCGCCTGACCGGGTCTCTTTTGGTCTGTTTGAAGCTGTGATACAATCATCCAGCGCAACTAAAGGAACCCGAAAGGGAAAACGTAACGGGGAGGTTCTCCAGAAATGGCGAAGGCACATTTTGACAGATCGAAGCCTCACTTGAACATTGGGACGATAGGTCACATTGACCACGGGAAGACGACGCTGACGGCGGCGATCACGAAGGTACTGGGTTCGCAGGGATTGGCGGACTTCACGCCCTTTGACATGATCGACAAGGCGCCGGAGGAGCGGGAGCGCGGGATCACGATCAACATCGCACACGTGGAGTACCAGACGGAAAAGCGTCACTACGCGCACATCGACTGCCCGGGTC
>JBNGDE010000030.1:0-14288 GCA_049974925.1 Thermovirgaceae bacterium
TCGGGAATCACCACCCGGTCGAGCATTCTTGCCACAGATCGTTCCAGAAAGGAATTGCCCCACTGCACCTGGTTACACCCTCCATCCTGACCGGTTTGACCCCTTTCCGGGCACCTCCGGCCCCGGTTCCTTCACCTGCAGCTTGTCTTCAGGATTCTGCGCGCTTCTGCGGGGGGCTTCACATGAAGCCCTCGTACCTCTTCTGGACCACCGCCATGTGAACATGCCTGATCATGGTGATAAAGTCAAATACGGGGCGGCCTGTCGCTTCCTGGACGGCCCTCGCATAGGGAGGGAGGTCGCTGCACTCCAGGAGGATCGCCGCCGTGTCCGGATTGTCATCAGTCATCGCCCTGGCGACGCCGATGACTTCCTCTTCGATTTTTCCGGAATCGAGAGTCCCTTTTTCCTCGAGCACTGCGCTCCTGAATTCCTCCTGGTCTTCCATGCCCCGAATGACAAGGGGGATATCGCCGGTAATCCCCACCGCATCGAAGTGCCTGTCCGTAAGATATGCGGAATTTGCCGTAATGATGCCGATTTTCCTCCCTGGTGGAAGGGTTCTCCAGATGAAGGGGACCTGGAGAAGGCTCGAGAGGAAAACCGGGATCTCCAGGGCTGCCGCAACCTCACGCTGGAAAAGGGCCATGAAGCCGCATGCTCCCGTAACGGCCTTTACACCTTCTCTTTCAAGCTTTCTGGCAGCTTCAATGAAGGGTTCGAGAAGCCCGGGGTCCATCCTGTTGATAAGCCTTTCGATCGACGCACCGGGAATTTCCCTGTAACGAACGGGAAAATCAAAGGTGCTCGCGTTCCCCACGTTTCCGGGAATACGGGGATAGGCAGCGTCGAGAATCAGGATCCCAATGGATTCTCCGTCCCAGGAAGGGCTTTTGCTCCGGATGCTGTAAACCGCCATCATCGAGGCCCCCTATTTTTTGCGTTCAATTTAAGCGATCCTTTCCAAGGCATGACTCTATCATAAAGGAAAGCCCGGCAAGGCTATGCCTGCCGGGCTGGAATTTCCTGGCGTGCCCGTCGGGATTTGAACCCGAGACCTTTGGCTCCGGAGGCCAACGCTCTATCCAGCTGAGCTACGGACACCTGTATGCGGCGATTAGGGTACCCCGGCCGCGTCCGGTTGTCAAGAGTTTGGCCTTTCCCCGCTCTGTCACTGCCTGAACCTGACGATTGTGACCCCGTATCCTCCTTCACCCGGGCCGCCGAGCCGGTAGTCGACGACGAAGGGAAGGGTTTTGCAGAGGGCCTGCACCTCGCGCCGCAGGATCCCCTCTCCCCTTCCGTGAATGACCGTCACCTCGCCGTAACCGGCCCGAAAGGCCCTGTCGAGGTAGCGTTCGACTTCCGGCAGCGCCTCGTCCACGGTCATCCCGCGGACCATGATGGACGAAGGGACATGCCCCGGCGGCGAAAGGGATTTCTTCACGGGTAAAGGTTCCTCCTGGAGCTTGTTCCCGTCGTCTGGAACAAGCTTTTTCACCGGAACCTCGAACTTCATGGAGCCGCTCAAAAGAAGTGCCTTCTTTCCATCAAGGGCTTCTATGGTTCCGCGTGTGGACGTTCCGGCAATGCGGACGGTTTCCCCCCGCGCCGGTTCCCAGTCGCCCGGCGTTTTTTCCCGGTCGAGCCGCCTGTCTTCCCGTTCCTCCTCACGTTTTCTTAAAGATTTCTTCATCTCTGCGATCTCCTGCTGTTCCCGGCCGAAGGGGACATCAGCTCTCTCCATTTTCCTGAGCATGGCTTTCGCCTTTTTCTCCGACTCCTCGAGGACGGCTCTGGCTTTTCTTTCCGCATCTTCCAGAATCTTTTCACGTTTCGATTCGATAGACCGCCTCTGATTCAGCAGGGTCTCCTTCAGTCCGGCGACTTCCCTTCGCTCTTGGTAGAGCCGTTCTTCTTCGTCTTCCAGATGCTGCTGTTTTCTCAGAAGCTCTTCAAGGAGCCTTTCCGCGTCGGCGTGCCCTTCATGTAGAACTTCCTTCGCCTTTTCTATGATCTCCCCGGACATCCCCAGGCGTCCGGCTATCCGCAGGGCATTGCTTTCCCCGGGGATACCCATCCTGAGACGGTACGTCGGGGCGAGTTTCTCGTCATCGAATTCCATTCCGGCCGTTTCCACGCCGCTTCGGGTCAAGGCGTACCGTTTGATGGCATTGTGATGGGTCGTGGCAAGGACCAAAGAGCCCCGTTCGTTGAGGCTCTCCAGAATCGCCACTCCCAGTGCGGCACCTTCCTGCGGATCTGTTCCCGCCCCCAGCTCATCCAGGAGCAGCAGGCTTTTATGGCCTGCCCGTTCGAGCATCTCGATGATGTTCAGCACGTGGGCACTGAAGGTCGAAAGGCTTTGCTCGATGCTTTGCTCGTCGCCGATGTCGGCTGACATCCAGTCAATGTCTCCCACCACCGAACCTTCTCCGACGGGGGCGGGCAAACCACACCATGCGAGGTAGACAGCAGCAGCCGTCGTCTTGAGAACCACCGTCTTTCCTCCCGTGTTCGGTCCCGTAATCACCAGCTGTCTGAACCGGTCTCCACAATGGATATCCACAGGAACGCAATCATCGCCCAGAAGAGGATTGACCGCATGCCTCAGCGAAAACCTGGACCGTCCGTCCATTTCGGGGAGCACCCAGGATTTTTCCTTCTGAAGCGACGAAGCCGCATAAAGAAGGTCCAGCTCGCCGAGGACACGTTCGGCTTCGAGAAGCGCTCCATGGCGGTCAAGGATTTTCCCCGTCAGATCCCTCAGGATCCGGTTCTCCTCCTTTTCCACATCCCGGTGCAGCAGGACTGTCCGGTTGTTCAGCTCTATAAGCCCCCTGGGTTCCATATAGACGCTGTTACCCGTTCCGGACCTGTCCACCGCCATTCCGTCGAAACGGGACATATCTTCCAGCCTGACCAGAAAGGTTATCCGCCCATCCCTGAAATGCAGGGCCCGATCCTGAAGCATAGGGGAAAAGGACTGGCTTTCCATCAGGGACTGGGCTTTCCTTCTAGCGGAGGACGTCACCACCCGAAGAGCGTTCCGCAATTCCCTCAGCCTGGCTGAAGCCCCGTCGTAGAGTCTGCCGTCATCGGCAACAACCTGAAGATCCTCGAAGAGGTCCTTGAAATCCCGAAGCTTTTTCGTCAGGTCGAGGAATTCGGGAAAGTCTTCCTTCACTTCAGAAGCCAGAGACTTCAGGCGAAGGCAGATTCCCAGGAGAACCCGGACGGAGAGAATTTCCTCACCAGTCAGCAGCCCTGTCCTTTTCGCCTCATTGAGCAGGGGCCCGACCGGTTTTGCCCTGTCGTCCCAGGGAAGGTCCCCGCGAGTGTCCCGGTATCGGTTGTAGGCCCTCTGCAGATTCTGCCTGCGCAGGACTTCTTCGATCCTTTCTAAAGGACCGGTTTGGGCCAGGATTCGCCGGCCCAGATCGCTTCTGCAGGATCTTTCAAAAAGGACGAGGATCTTTCCCATCTCTATGGCGTCGAGTGTGCGTGCATCGGTCTTCACTGCCTGTTTCCGTCACCTCCCGGGGAAACTGCTTCACCTTCGGCGGACCCGCTCCCGAAAAGACCCGTCGGGGCAGGAGGTTCCTCCCCTTTCTCGAAGGGGAAAAGATCAAATTCACCTAGGTGGACCTTTTTGAAAAAGGACTGGATGTGGGGCCATGTATACTCTACAGATGACATGGCAACGGATTCCTTCATCCAGTACGTTGATATGAGCGGGGAAAGGGCAAGAAACAGCATATAGGCGAGCACAACCAGGATAAATGTCTTCGCGGCGCCCGCAACTGCTCCGAGCGCCCTGTCTATCATTGAAAGGTTTGTCAGGCGGAGAAAGGCCTTCACACCTTTCTGGATGTACGCCCCGACAAGGAGGCAGAGGGTATATATCGCCACAAGTGTGATGATTCTCGCTACAGAGGGGTCGATTTCGAAAAACTGCCGTACAACCGCCGAAACCGGAAGGGAAAGTTTCCAGGCAAGGAAAAATCCCCCGACCGTGGCTGCAAGTGAGATGATTTCACCGGATAGCCCTCGCGCAGCCCCCCTGAGGAGAAACGTCACCAGAAGCAGCGCGGCGAAGATGTCAACAGCCGCTGCCAGATCCATCGCTTCCGCATTCTTTCAGTGCTTTCGACAGCTTCCGGGTTGCATTGTCCAGTTCATAGGCCAACTTGAAACATGTCAGGAGGAGACGCTCTTCCTGGTCGACAGAGCTGTCGATCTTCCCGAGATTTTCCCTGACAATTCCAACAACCGACTCGAAGCGCTCTTCATCGAGACGGGTCAGTACGGGGTAGGTCTTTTTCCCGACAAGAACACTGACACGCCGGGTTTCCTCGGCCATGATGAGGTCGCCTCCCTTTTCCCTGTCTATGACCTGTCTATCAGTTCTCCCTGCTGGTATGTGTCGCCATGATGCTGTCCCTCTTCTGCGTGGGACTGCCCGGCAGCAAGGCTCTGAAGCTTTCCGAGCAGTGACCTGAGTCGGTCTTCCGTTTCCCTCTGTTCCTTCCGGAGTTCCTCGATGACCCTGTCCCGCTCCGCCAGAATCCGCTGGTGCTCCTGTCTCAAGTTGTTCAGGGCTTCCTCGTTTTCCTGGAGCAATTCCTGCTGCGTTGCGATCTCCTCTTTCAGGCTGCTGTTTTCCTGGCGCAGGTTCCGCATTCTGGCCGTCAACTCGTCCACCAGGCGCTCGATACCGACAAGATGCTCCTGCATGGGAAACTCCTCCTTAACGCAAGATATAGCCCTTTTGGGAAAGACTCTCCCGCAGGCGTTCGTGAGCTTCATCCACCTCGTTGTCTCTCAAGGTCCTCTCGCCGGAACGATAGGCAAGGGAAAAGGCAAGACTCTTTTTCCCCAACGGTATACCTTTACCTTCATACATGTCAAAAAGACGGAGTTCGGCAAGCGTTTCCGGCGCCCTTTCCCGGATATCCTGCATGACGGCGTCAGCCGGAACATCCTTGTCCACGATCAGGGAAATATCCCTGTAGACTCCCGGGTACCTGCAAGGCTCTCCGAAACGTGCCGACTCGCCCTTGATGAAGGGCTCGAGATCCATTTCGTAAAGGTAGACCGGTTCGGGAATGGACATTTCTTCCTGGAGTGAGGGCTTTATCCTGCACAGGTAACCTATCGCTTCCCCGCCACACAGGATCGTCGCGGTCTGTCCCCCGTGGCCGAAAGGTTCATCACCGGAAACGAAAGTGACATCCACGCCACGACTCGCTGCAAGAACTTCCACGTCTCCCTTGACGGAGTAAAAGTCGTCAACCGCCTCGGCTTTCCATGGAGAACGGGGATCCCTTCCGGGACACACGGCTCCCCCGAAGAAAAGCCTTTCTGCCACACCGAGCTCATTGGCGGCATCTTCCCGAAAGACAGTACCTACCTCGAAAAGCCGTATCGGCCACCTCCATCCGGACCGGAGGTTCGAGGCAACCGCCTTGAGGAGGCCGGGGCCAAGAAAGGTTCTCATGACCGACTGTTCCCTGCTGATGGGGTTTGCGATGGCCATGGCCTTCGCCCTTGGGTCATCGCCGGATATTCCCATGGACTTCAAAATCTCCGGCGAGATAAAACTGTAGGTGATCGCTTCCATGTACCCCCTGGCCATGGCGGTATCCCGGAGAACCTGCCTGCACCGCATCTGGTCCGTCCGGTCTCCCGGACCTCGGGTAACCGCTGGAAGCCTCGGCGGAATCTGATCATAGCCCCAGACCCTTGCCACTTCTTCTATGAGATCTTCCTCGATGGATACGTCGGGCCTGTAGGTCGGAACACGGTAAACGCACCTGAAGTCATCCCTTTCGGTTTCGCTGAATCCCAGGCCCTCCAGGATCCTCGTGGCCATGTCCATGTCCTCGGTGAGAAGCACCTTTTTCAGGGTCTTCTTTCTCAGTGTGACAGTTCCCCGGTCCTTTTCGCCCGGATGACCCTCGACCAACATGCCCAGCGGTCTCGCTGCCTTCCAGGAAGACAGCAGACGGAAGATTTCTTGCACGGCGGCTTCGGCCTTCCAGGGATCCACGATGCGTGCATACCGATAGGACGCCTCGCTGGGCAATCCCAGGCGCCTGCTGGTTCTGCTGATCCTGATGGCGTTGAAGTTGGCTGACTCGATGAGGATCTTTGTTGTTTTTTCGTTGATTTCCGTTTCGAGCCCGCCCATGACCCCTGCGAGGGCGATGGGAACCCCGCCGCTGGTAATCAGCAGATCCTCCTCTGTAAGGGTGCGTTCCTTCCCGTCCAGTGTCGCAAGGGTTTCTCCCGGCCGCGCTGATCTGACGGTTATTTCCGCACCGGGCAGGAGTTCGGCATCAAAGGCATGGAGAGGCTGGCCCGTGGAGAGCATAACGAGGTTGGTCGCATCGACGATGTTACTCACCGGACGCATCCCCGAAAGGCAAAGACGGACCCGGGCCAAAAGCGGCGAAGGGCCCATGGAAACAGAATCGGCAAATCCCAGGACATAGAGTGGACAGTCGGGGTCCTCAAGACGGATACCCTTGAATTCCCCAAGCCGGGTTTGCTCCGGGGCGGGAAGTTTCTCTCTTTCGACCAGCCTCGCTCCCTCAACAATCCCCGCGACTTCCGCAGCCAATCCGGCCACACTCAACAGATCTCCCCGGTTGGGCGTAACCGACAGGTCGAAGACAAGATCATCCAGCCCAAGCACCTTCCGGACATCCTGTCCCGGAAGCGTTCCGGGATCAAGCTTCAGGATTCCGTACTCCTCGGCGATTTCGGGAAGTCCGATTTCCTCGGCAGACAGCATCATTCCGACGCTTTCGACACCGTCAAAATCGCGTTTTCCCAGAACCGTCCCGTCCGCCAGCACACATCCGGGCGGCCCATAGGGGACACAGGCGCCTTCTTCAAGGTTCGGCGCAGCCGAAACACACACCGCCCGTTTCGTCCCGATGTCAACCTCCGCAACGAAAAGGTCGTTCCTCTTGTGATGTTTTTCGAGTTTTTCTATCCTGGCGCTCACGGCACCCCTGAAGCCTTCGCAGGGCTTTTCCACGGCTTCGACTTCGGTCCCCGTTTCAGTCAGGCGCCGGGCAAGCTGTTCGGGCTCCAGATCGAAATCGACGAATTCACGCAACCAGTTCAGGCATATCTTCATCGTCAGATCCGGCCTCCTCCGCCAAGAAATGAAAGGTCCCCTTCGAAAAACACCCTCAGGTCGTCGAGTCCATACTTCAGCATGGCGATCCTGTCCAGTCCCATGCCCCAGGCGAAACCGTTGTACTTTTCCGGATCGATTCCCCCGGCCCGGAGCACGTTAGGGTGAGTCATCCCCATACCCGATATTTCCAGCCATCCTGTTCCCTTGCACACCCTGCAACGGGGATTGTTGCCGCGGCAGGCGACACATTCCACATCCATCTCGAGAGAGGGTTCCGTGAAAGGGAAATAGCTCGCCCGGTACCGTACCTTAAGTGGCTTTTCGAACATCTTCTTTATGAACGCCTCCATGCAGCCCTTCAGGTCGGCGACGGAAATGTCCTCGTCGACGAGCAATCCTTCCAGTTGGTGAAACATGGGGGAATGGGTGGGGTCATTATCCCGCCTGTACACCTTTCCCGGAACAATGATCCGGAGGGGCGCCCCCCACCTCCTCATGGCCCGGACTTCCACCGGGGAGGTGTGGGTTCTCAGCAGAAGACCGTTTTCCATATAGAAGGTGTCCTGCATGTCCCTTGCCGGATGATGTGGGGGGATATTCAGACCTTCGAAATTGTAGAAATCGTTTTCCATTTCCGGTCCGTAAGCCACAGTAAAACCGAGGGAGGCAAATATTTCGACAATCTCCTGGGTGACCTGCTCCACCGGGTGGCATCCTCCCCAGGGACGCCCCCGCGACGGCAGGGTTACGTCAATACCCTCGCGCCGCTCCTTCTCTTGGAACGCCTTCGTTTCAAGGGACTGCCTCCGCTCCTGGAGGAAGCTTTCCATCTCCTCCCTGAGGGCGTTCAGTCTCTGTCCCGCCTCGGGCCGCCTGTCGGAGGGAAGGGTCCCAATGGATTTGAGTAGCCGGGTGATTTCGCCCTTTTTTCCCAAAAATCCGACGCGCAAAGCCTGAAGATCTTCCGGCGTTTCGGCCCCTTTCAGTCTTTTGAGAAAGTCATCTTTCAGCTTGGGAACTTCGTCCAGAATGTCCGTCAACACAATTGCACCCCATTTTCCTCAAGTCTTTTCACGTGTCAGGAGTTTCCCTCCGGCTTTTCCACTGCCGCCGCGAGGTCCCTGAGGTTTTGCCGCCTTGCCGCAACGACAATTCTGTCGGATTTCTCAATCACCGTATCCGCCTTGGGGAGAAAGCTGCTTTCTCCCCGTTTAACGAGCAGGACAACAGCATTATAGCGGCTCCGGAACTCAAGCTCCACGAGGCTTTTGCCTGCCATTTCCTCAAGTGGGGCGATCTCTCCCACGAGAAAGTCACTTCCAGGCAATTCCGTGAACTGCTCCAATACCGGATGGGATATCTGGTCGGCCACCCGTTTCCCGAGGTCGCGCTCCGGGAAAAACACCCGAGAAGCCCCTATCTTCGCAAGCACCCTTGCGTGAAGAGCGTTCTGGGCTCGTGCAGTAACCACCGGCACATCCAGTCCGATGAGGATTGTCGTCGCCAGGATGCTTGCCTCGATGCTCTCACCGATGGCCACGACAGCGATGTCAGCCTCTCTGGCACCCGCCTTGACGAGCGCGTCCTCATCGGTCGCGTCAAGTTGGGCCGCAAGGTCGATCACTTCGGACATTTCCTCAACCCGCGCACGAACCCTGTCAACACCGATGACGCTTTCACCGAGCTCGGTGAGACGTTCGCACACCGCCTTGCCGAAACGACCAAGTCCAACGACAATACAGGTTTTTTTCGTCTTGTTGTTACCCGTTTTCCCTATCATCTGCACCGCCCCTTTTATCCGATGGGAACGTTTGTGTCGGCGAAGGAGATTTTCGTCTTTTCCTCGGTCTCAATCAAACCATACACGAAGGTCACAATCCCGACGCGACCCCAAAACATGAGCACCACGAGAAGAAACTTCCCCGAATCGGAAAGGTCCCCGGTGATTCCCGTGGACAGACCCACCGTCCCGAGAGCCGAAACGACCTCAAAAAAAACATCCCTGAAAGCGAAGGGCTCAAAGATCATCAGAAGAAAAGCGCTTCCGAAAATAGTGCCAACATACAGGTACGTCAACGTGAGGGCTTTCCTGATAATTTGCGGCGGCAGCCGATGCCGGCAAAGAAGGACTTCTTTTCTGCCCGTGATATCCGTCACGCTCGAAAGGGTGAGGATGCCGAAGGTGGTGGTCTTGATTCCCCCTCCGGTCGAACCGGGGGACGCACCGATGATCATGAGGATGCAGATAACGAAAAGACCCGTGGTGGACATGGCCGGGATGGAAATGGTGTTGAACCCCGCCGTCCGGGCTGTCACGGACTGGAACAGTGCGTTCCACACCTTCAGATGAAATGGAAGGCTTTCAAGCGATCCGCTCCATTCCGTCGCCAGAATCATCAATGTACCCGCAACGATCAACACAATCGAGACTGCCAAAACAAGCCGACAGTAGGGGGAAAGTCTCTTCCGCTGCTGGTAGGAGGCCAATTCGGCAAGTGGAATGAAACCAAAGCCACCCAACACGATCAGACCCATTACCGTGGCCGGGACGATACCGGTCTTTGCAAAACCTTCGAGGCTGTCGGAAAAGGTTGAGAACCCCGCATTGCAAAAGGCGCTGACACTATGAAAAACGGCGTAATACATACCCCGGGCAGGTTCGAAGGACTCCAGAAACGCCCCGAAAAGCAGCAGCGCACCAAAGAGCTCTATGACCAGGGTCATCTGGAGAATCCTGACGAGCAGCCTCACCGCTCCGGCTGGCGTGTCGAGTCCGAGGCCGCCGGTGAAAAGAAGCCGTTGCCGGATGCCGATTTTTGCTCCCCGCAAAAGCGGCAGGGCCGTAAAAGCCGTTATGACACCCACTCCCCCCAACTGAATCAAAAGGAGGACGATCCCTTGAGAGAAAAGAGACAGGTCGCGCCCCGTGTCGACCACAATCAGCCCTGTGACACAGACCGCCGAGGTCGCCGTAAAAAGGGCGTCAATTACCCGAAGGGGCTGAAAAAAAAGATTCCCGAGCCATAGAAGAAAGGTTCCCGAGGCTACGAGCATCAGGAACCCTCCGACGATCGTCCTTTCTGGGCGCAGCGCGCTGTACGACCTGAAATTTATTGTCCCAGCGCCTCCTTCGCCTGGTCAACGAGCTTGCGGAAGGCAGGCATGTCCTGGATAGCCAGTTCCGAGAGCATCTTCCGGTTGATCTGGATATCAGCCTTTCTCAGCCCGTTGATGAAATTGCTGTAGGACATGTCGTTCATCCGTGCGGCCGCGCTGATCCTGGTAACCCAGAGACGCCTGAAATCGCGCTTTTTGTTCCTGCGGTCCTTGTAGGCGCTTGAAAGAGCGTGGAGGGACGCCTCCTTGGCTCTCCTGTAAGTGTTTTTCTTTCTGCCGTAAAACCCCTTGGTCGTCTGGAACAGTTTTTTGCGCTTCCTGTCGCTCGCGCCTCCGCCTTTGACTCGCGGCATGAGCGTTCACCTCTTTCGGTCAGAATTTCTTTTTCGTCTCGTCAAAAATACATGCCGGCTGTTCCGGCACAAACCGTACCTAGTCGTTGGGGAGAAGCACGTCCATCCTGGATTCCAGCGTCGGATGAAGGTACCCCTTTTTCCTGAGCCTTCTCAGCCTGGCAGCATTTTTCTTGCGCAGCAGGTGTCCCCGTCCGCTCTTTTTATAGGCGATTTTTCCGGAACCGGTCCTGTGGAACCGTTTCTTCGCTCCCGAGTGCGTCTTCATTTTCGGCATGTCAAAAACCTCCTGCTGTCCCGTGTGTCAGGACACGGTCAAAATAGGCATTTATCGTCAGATTGGCGCCCCTTCATTCCTTTTCCTCCGGAGAATCCTCCTTCGGAGAGTCCTCGGGGGCTTTGGCGGTTTTCTTCTTTTGCGGGACCGGGGACAACATCATTCGCATGTACCGTCCTTCCATCCGCGGCGGCACTTCGACTTTCCCCAGTCCTTCGCAGTCTTTCATCACCTTGTCGAGGACCTCACGCCCCCTGTCAAGGAAAGCCATTTCCCTGCCCCTGAAGAAGATGGCGACTTTCACGCGATGGCCCGCCTCGAGGAAATTCTTTATGGCCTTGGTCTTGAAGTCGTAATCATGCTGGTCGATCTTGGGCCGCATTTTCATTTCCTTCACGGTCTGGCTCTTTGTCTTTTTCCGGGCATCCTTCTCCCGCTTCTGTTGCTGGTACTTGTACTTTCCGTAATCCAGAATGCGGCATACCGGGGGGCTTGCCTGGGGTGCAACTTCGACCAGATCAAGCTCCTGCTCCTCAGCCATAGAAAGTGCCCTGCTGACAGGGATAACTCCGACTTTCACTCCCTGGCTGTCGATAAGAAGCACCTCTTTGGCCCTGATTTCCTCATTCACTCTCGGTTCGTCATTCCGTTTAGCTATTGTCCGTCACCTCCACAATCTGTGCTGGTAAATAAAAATGCCGGGCTTTTTTACGCCCGGCAAAAACAGCTGATTCGACAAGATGGTTTTCCGCTCTTCTCGAATTGAACTCAACCTGGAAACAGCTCTGGGCGTCAGCAGGTGGGGGGGTATCCCCCTCTTGTTGTTATAGATTTTTCTTTCCGTCGATACCGCTGAAACAGGAATATAACACAGACTTCCCGCCTGCGCAAGTTCACCTCATCGGGTCGAAACAGGTCTTGAGGTGTTCGAGAAAACCCTCAAGTGACATCGAGCCAAGATCCCCTTTTGCCCTGTCCCTCACAGCCACCGTCTGGGTTTCGACTTCCCTGTCACCGGCGACAATCATGAAGGGGACCTTCTGAAGCTGGGCATCCCTGATGCGTTTGCCCAGCTTTTCATCCCTGAGGTCGATGTCCACCCGGACATCCCTGTCTTTCAGCCGCGCTGCGACGGTCTTTACATACTCATTATGATCCTCCGAGACGGGTACCAGCCTCACCTGAACCGGAGCGAGCCAGTAAGGGAAAGCGCCGGCGAAATGTTCGATGAGGATCCCTAAAAACCGTTCGAGGCTCCCGTAAACCGTCCTGTGCAACATGACGGGCCTGTGTTGCGCACCATCTGGACCTATATAGCTGATATCAAATTTTTCGGGCATCTGGAAATCAAGCTGGATCGTGCCGCATTGCCAGGTCCGGCCGATGCAGTCCTCCAGATGAAAGTCGATTTTGGGCCCGTAAAAGGCCCCGTCGCCGGGATTGACCTTGTAGGGGACACCCGCCTCCTCCAGGGCCTGCTGTAGGTCCCGTTCTGCGATTTCCCAAATTTCGGGATCGCCCATGGCCTTTTCGGGTCGAGTGGAGAGTTCCACCCTGTAGCTGAAGCCGAAAACATCGGTGTAGATGTACCTGACAAGATCCATGATTCCAAGAATCTCCGCTTTGATCTGTTCCGGCGTCACGTACAGGTGGGCGTCATCCTGGGTAAAGCTCCTGACCCGCATGAGGCCGTGAAGCACGCCCGAACGTTCATGCCTGTGGACGGTCCCGAGCTCGGCCATCCGCAGAGGAAGATCCCTGTAGCTTCTGATCTGGCTCTTGTAGACGAGCATCCCTCCGGGACAGTTCATGGGCTTGATGGCAAAGGGGCGTTCATCGATTTCGGTAAAATACATGTTTTCGCGATAGTGGTCCCAATGACCCGACCGGATCCAGAGGTCACGGTCGAGGATCAGGGGGGTCCTGATTTCGCAATATCCACGCCGGAGGTGTTCCTTCCTCCAGAAATCCACGAGTTTGTTGATGACCACCATTCCCTTTGGATGGAAAAAGGGGAAACCAGGCGCTTCTGACTGGATGCTGAAAAGGTCCAGCTCCCTGCCTAGCTTCCGGTGATCCCGTTTTCTGGCTTCTTCGATCCGGGTTATATGGGCTTCAAGGGCCTCTTTTGAGGCAAAGGCGGTTCCGTAGATCCGCGTCAGCATCTTGTTCTTTTCATTGCCCCGCCAGTAGGCGCCCGCCAGGGACAGGAGCCTGAAGTGCTTGAGGACTGAAGTGTTGGGCACATGGGGCCCGCGACAGAGGTCCACGAACTCGCCCTGCCTGTAGACGGTGACGGTATCACCTTCGAGTTCTGAAATCAGTTCCAACTTGTAGGTCTCGTCCCTTTCGCGGAAAAGTCCTTCGGCTTCCTGCCTGGACAGGACCTCACGGGTCACAGGAAGATTCTCCTTTGATATCCTGCGCATTTCCTTTTCTATGGCTTCCAGGTCATCCTCACCGATTTGCGCGGGGATATCCATGTCGTAATAAAACCCGTCCTCAATGGCCGGCCCGATCCCGAGCCGCGTCCCTGGATACAGCCGCTTTACCGCCTGGGCCATCAAATGCGATGCGGAATGTCGAAGTATCTCGAGTCCGCCTGGTGAATCCCCTTCTATGGGAACGACTTCGGCCTCTTCCACAAGCTGTGAATCCAGATCAACAGCGACTCCGTTTACCAGGGCCGCCACGGCACCCTTTGCCGTTTTCCATTTCCTGAAAACCTCTTTTACTGTTACCGGTGCGTCAGATTCAAGAACCCGTCCCTCCGGGCCTGTCAGTTTCGGCATGTTTATCGCCTCCTGGTTTTCGTGCCTGGAAATGGCCGTATCAAAACACGAACTATCCAGATTTTGCTATTCCTGCATTGTAACACAGCAAATGTCGCGAGTCGCTGGAACACTGCCTAAAACTGGAGTGATTCGACCAGGAAAGAATATTTTCCTTCAGAGCCTTGAAGTGTAATTTATTTTCAGATCTCGACTAGAAAAACTTTCACAGTGCCCTTATAATAACCGTGGAATTTGCACAAAGGCCGATTTCGCATCCGTTTTACAACGACGCAATGCCATATTTGTGATAATGCGCGGTGCTGCTCTGTTTCTATAACTTTCAGATCTTCGCAGAATCATTATTTTATTCTCTTCTTTTTTGCCGCATCGGAAACGAGGCCGGAAAGGACGGTGAGGCAAGGGCGGGAAAAAAGAAAATCCTGGACATCGCGGGTTTTATTATTTTTTTCACGGGCCGAAATTTCCGAATTGACAGGAGGGATCAAGAGAATGGCAGAGATCAAGAAGGCCGACCAGTGGGTCAGCAGGTGGGGCCTTGTTTTCTCGGCAATCGGTATGGCCGTGGGAACGGGTAACATCTGGAGGTTCCCCCG
>JBNGDE010000031.1:0-14224 GCA_049974925.1 Thermovirgaceae bacterium
AATCCAGTAGCCGCAAGGCTTTAGGGGTTCGAATCCCCTCTCTCGCACCAGCATGAACCAGAAGGTCGACACCTGCTGATGGATTCCCGATACCCCCCGATTTCAACAGCACGGGGGGTATACTGTTGTGCGAGGGGCGGTTTTTGTTGCCGGAGCAGAAGAGTTATTGACGCGGAAAAGGTTTGACCTTTTTGCACCTTATGCTAGTATTTTGGAGTTTACCGAGAAAGAAGACTATTCTGGATCCCTTCTTCGGTGCTGCGCTATCTTCGAAGAAAGGAAAATGAGGTTCGGAGGGAGTTGTCGCGTGTGCGTTCGGAATTTGTTTCCCAGGAAAAGAATATTGTGAAAATCAGGGCGGAAGTGCCTGAGGGGGAATTCAGGGAATCCGTCGAGAAGGCAATTGCGGAACTGAGACAAAAAGCGGACATCAAGGGGTTTCGGAAGGGCAAGGTACCGAGAAACATTCTCGAGTTGCACCTCGGGAGGGAGACGATCCGGTTCGAAGCCCTTGAAAAATTGTTGCCAAAAACGATCGACACTCTGATCGAGGAATATGAACTCGAGCTGATTGACCGGCCGAAAGTTGATATAGAGACTCTTGGGGACAATGAACCCCTGGTCATGACTTTCACCTTCGAGACGTGGCCCGAGGTCGAGCTGGGGAACGCGGCGGAGCTCGAGGTGAAAAAAACTGTCGTCAATGTGAGTTACGATATGATAGATGAGGCAATAGCCCAGATTCGACAGTCCTTTGCCGGGAAGGAACCGGTGTCGGAACGGCCCGTCGGTGATGGTGACGTGGTCCAGGTGGAATATACCCAGGATGAAGAATCCGAAGAAAGGCAGGAACCACGGAAAACCGATATCGATCTTTCCGAAGGCCATGTCAGGGAAGAGTTCCGTGAGGCGTTGATCGGGAAAAACGTGGGAGAAGAAGCCACGGTGGAGATATCTCTCGAAGATCCCGAAGACCCGGATAAACCTGCCAAAATCATTCGGTATAACCTGAAAATTCTCTCGATCATGGAAAAAAGGCTTCCTGAGCTGGGTCCGGATTTCTACGCGAAGGTCTTCGGGAAAGGCGTCGAGACAGAGGAAACTTTCAGGGAAAAGGTCCGTGAAGCCCTTGAGTCGAGACTTGAAGCCGAGAGTCTTGAAAACAGCAGGGAGGAAGCGGTCGCCAGGCTCTGCGAGGCGTCTTCCGTGGAGGTCCCCGAAAAACTTATCGAAAGACAGATAGAGAGCCTCAAAAAGGATGAGGAGCGGCGAATACAGCAGCAGACTGGCATGTCCCGCTCGGAATATTTCAAGGATATCGGTGTAAATGAAGAAGAGCACGAAAAGGAACTGAGACAGTACGCCGAGAATCTTGTAAAACGCTCGCTGGTTCTGGAGTCCTTTGCCGACAGGGAAAAAATCCAGGTGGAACAGCAGGACCTCCAGCGGGAAATCCATGAGCTAGCCCGGTCCGTCGGCGTTGAAGCCGAAAAGGTCCATCAGATGCTGGCAAGCGACAAGGATCGGCTTGGTCAGCTTTTCAGTAAAATCCGTTACAGAAAAACCGTCGATCGTCTTTACGAGACCGTGCAAGTCAATGAGGAAAAAGCCACGGAGGAAACCAAAGAGACGAAAAAGGATGAACAGGAGAGTGACGCCTGATGCTTGTTCCCATGGTTATCGAGCAAACCGGAAGAGGAGAACGTGCCTATGATATTTACAGCCGTCTGCTCAAGGACAGGATCATTTTCATCGGAGAGGCCATAGACGACCACCTTGCCAATCTCGTTGTGGCGCAGATGCTTTTTCTGGAAAGTGAAGACCCTGAAAAGGACATACACATCTATATCAACAGCCCCGGCGGCGTCATTACCTCCGGACTGGCGATTTATGACACCATGCAGTACGTAAAGTGCCCTGTGGCCACAATATGCGTTGGCCAGGCCGCGAGTATGGCGGCTGTCCTTCTCGCGGGCGGAAGTGATGGAAAACGCGTCGCCCTTCCAAGTGCACGAATCATGCTGCACCAGCCCCTCGGCGGAACACAGGGACAGGCGGCGGATATCCAGATCCACGCCAAGGAAATCATGCGTCTGAAAGACCGTCTCCACGATATTCTGGCGCATCACACGGGGCAGCCTCGAGAACGTATCGAAAAAGATACCGACAGGGACTTTTTCATGTCCGCCGAAGAAGCTGTGCAGTACGGGATAGTAGACAAGGTCATCGAGAAGCGGTAGTCAGCCGCTTTGTCCGGGAAAACGCCGGAAATTGCAAAACGGGTACAAGGCAAACCGGCCGGTGTGCAGGGGACCGAAACAGAGGTCAACCGGCCGGAAATCTCTTTAAGAAAGGGTGTCCTGCATGTCCTATTCAGATGACGAGTATCGGGATGCGCGGTGTTCATTCTGCGGGAAAAGCCAGGATGAAGTCCTGAAGCTGGTAGCGGGCCCTGGTGTGTATATATGCAACGAATGCATCAATCTGTGCAATCTTATCCTTCAGGAGAATGGAGATTCCCTTTCGGGCGCGGGCTCCCTCGCCTTGCAGATGGCTGAAGGAACCGATCCCGATTTCTCGGGTCTCGATGAAATCCAGGGTGTTATCGAGAACCCGCCCAGGCCGAAAGAGCTCAAGGCCTTTCTGGATCAGTATGTTATCGGGCAGGAACATGCGAAAAAAGTCATGTCCGTGGCCGTTTACAACCATTACAAACGGATCAGGGAAAAGGTAGAAGCCATTGAGGGCGGAACCGACGCGGAAATGCAGAAAAGCAACATCCTGCTTATCGGTCCGACGGGTTCCGGGAAGACCCTTATTGCCGAAACACTGGCGAAACAGCTCAAGGTTCCCTTTGCCATCGCTGATGCAACCACTCTTACGGAAGCCGGCTACGTCGGGGAGGATGTGGAAAACATTCTCGTCCGGCTTCTCCAGGCTGCCGACTACGACGTCGCGCGAGCCGAAAAAGGCATTATTTACGTCGATGAAATCGACAAGATCGCACGAAAGTCGGAATCCACCTCCATAACCAGGGATGTTTCCGGCGAAGGTGTCCAGCAGGCTCTTCTCAGGATCATTGAGGGGACCATCGCAAATGTTCCGCCCAAGGGCGGCAGAAAACATCCATACCAGGAGTTTATCCATATCAACACAAAGAATATCCTTTTCATTTGCGGGGGCGCTTTTGACGGCCTGGAGAACATCATCGCCAGAAGGGTGAACAAGAAAACGATAGGATTCGGTGGAAGGATCATCGAAGAGGGCAAGCGCCAGAAATCGGCGCTGTTCAAGGAAGTCCAGCCGGATGACCTGATGACTTTCGGGTTTATCCCGGAATTTATCGGAAGGCTGCCGGTGATTACGGCCCTTGAGGGTCTTGATGAAGACGCCTTGGTTCGCATCCTGACGGAACCCAAGAATGCGCTGATCCGACAGTACAAGAAATTGTTCATGATGGAAGGCGTTTCTCTGGATGTTACTGAGGGAGCCCTCAGGGCCATCGCCAGAAAAGCTGCGACCAGGGAAACAGGGGCGAGGGGCTTGAGGTCTATTATGGAATCCATCATGCTGGATCTCATGTACGAACTTCCTTCCCAGGTGGGTAACCTTTCGAGGGTCGTCCTTAACGAGGATTTTGTCCTTGGAAGGGCAGCGCCCGAAATGGAATTCTACAAGAAAGACGAGGAGGTCGCCTGATTTGACAACTACCGGGAATGACGGAAGCCCTGGGACACTCCCTGTTCTGCCTGTCCGGGACCTCGTGCTTTTCCCGGGTGTAGTGGCCCCCCTTTTCGTCGGAAGGCCGCGATCCAGGAGAGCCCTCGAAGAAGCGGCTGAACGTGACCGGAAGGTCTGTATCGTCACCCAGAAAGACATGAACCAGGACGACCCTGAACCTGAGGATCTCTATAGTGTAGGCACGGAAGCGTCGATCCTGCAGATGGTCAGGCTCCCGGACGGATCGACGAAGGTCCTTGTCGAGGGGCTCGATCGGCTCCTGATAGAGAGTCTGTACGTAGAGGAGGACCATTTCGAATGCAGGTATTCGAGGGTGGCTTCCCGGACCGGGGCGGCAAAGGATGAACTGGAACCGATCAAACGTTCCGTCCTGGCGCAATTTGAGAGGTATGTGTCCCTTCATCCAAGAATACCTGCGGAAGTCATGATGACTCTCGCAAATGTGGATGACCCAGGCTTTCTGGCTGATCTTGTCGCGTCTCATCTTTTGATCAGGATTCCAGCCAGGCAAGACCTGCTCGAGACAGCCGATATCGCGGAACGGCTTGAAAAAATCCTGAAAATCCTTTTGCGGGAAATAGAGATTCTCGAAGTGGAACAATCCATTCACGAACGGGTCCGTCAGGAGCTTGAAAAAGGCCAGAAGGAGTTTTACCTCAGGGAACAACTCAAAGTCATTCAGGATGAACTCGGACAGACTGACGAACGCTCCGAGGTTGAAAAACTAAAGGAGCAGGTGAAGAAAGCGGGGATGCCTTCTGAGGTCCGCGAGAAGGCTCTATACGAGATTGAACGCCTTTCGAAGATGCCGTCCCTTTCAGCGGAAGCGACGGTGGTGCGAACTTATGTGGACTGGCTTGTCAACCTCCCGTGGAAAAAACGCTCGAGGGATACCGTTGACATCCGATACGCCGGGAAGATCCTTGACGCAGACCACTGGGGACTTGAGGAAGCCAAGGAACGCATTCTGGAATTTCTGGCGGTCAGGAAACAGGCGGGAAGCAAGACGAAGTCGCAGGTTCTCTGCTTTGTCGGCCCACCAGGCGTGGGAAAAACATCCCTGGGGAGATCGATTGCCAGGGCCCTTGGAAGAAACTTTGTCAACATGTCACTTGGTGGTATTCGCGACGAGGCGGAAATACGGGGGCACAGGAGGACCTATATCGGGGCGCTGCCGGGCAGGATCATCCAGAAGATCAGGCAGGCCGGGACGAAGAATCCAGTTTTGCTCCTTGACGAGGTCGACAAGATCGGGGCCGACTTCAGGGGGGACCCCTCGGCGGCTTTGCTCGAGGTCCTGGACCCGGAGCAGAACTACAGCTTTACTGACCACTTTCTCGAGGTCCCCTTTGATTTGAACCATGTGTTGTTTATCACCACGGCAAATGTGACGCATACAATACCGAGACCGTTGCAGGATCGGATGGAAATCATCCGCCTTCCTGGGTACGTTGCCGAGGAAAAATATCAGATTGCCATGCGCCATCTTGTTCCGAAAGTGGTTTCGGAACATGGCCTGGAGAAGGATTTTCTGAGCTTTTCCCCCAATGCCGTCAAGAAAATTATCAAAGACTACACCCGCGAGGCGGGAGTCAGGGAGTTAGAAAGACAACTGGCGAGAATCGCGAGGAAAGTGACCCGTCGCCTGGTCGAGGACAAGGGGCACAGAAAAAAATCCTCCGTCCCGGCCGTGAAGGTGACCGTAAAGGATCTTCGGAACTATCTCGGAACCCCCAAACATTATGATGCCCGCCTGCCGCAGAAGCCGCAGAAAGGTGCCGTCATTGGTCTTGCTTGGACGGAATTCGGGGGAGATGTCCTTGTCATAGAGTCGGCCATCATGGAAGGCACGGGGAAGGTCGTTCTTACGGGCAACCTGGGAGAGATCATGCAGGAATCGGCACAGACTGCCCTGGGATACATCAAGGCGCATGCCCTGGACCTCGGTTTGAAAAACATCAAGTGGGACAAGACAGACCTTCACGTGCACGTCCCCCAGGGAGCCATACCCAAGGATGGTCCTTCCGCCGGAATTGCCTTGGCGACGGTGATGTATTCGGCCCTGTCAGGAAAACCGGTGAGGAGCGACATCGCCATGAGCGGCGAAATTACCCTTCGGGGCGAGATTCTCCCCGTCGGGGGCGTCAGGGAAAAACTGCTTGCGGCAAAGAGGTATGGTCTGGCGGAAGTGATTTTTCCGGCGGCGAACGAGCCGGAATTTGAAGAGATGCCCACGTGGATCACGAAAGGCATAACTCTGAACTTCAGGAGCAATGTCCTGGAAGTGTTGCGTAACGCCATGGATGCGTGAAAATGACTGAATCGATGTGGACGGGGACGCTCGTTGCGACAGCCTACAATGCTGATCAACTTCCCGAAGGCGTGTTGCCGGAAATTGCCTTTGCGGGAAGGTCGAACGTCGGAAAATCTTCGCTCATCAACGCTCTCCTGAAGAGGCGGATCGCGAAAGTGAGTCGGGCGCCAGGGAAAACACGGAGTATCAATTTTTACATGGTCCGGTCCGAAAGACCATTCCACCTGGTCGACCTCCCCGGCTTTGGATTCGCCAAAAGAGGGGAAAAAGAGCGGGCACATTGGGCCGGGCTTATCGAAAGGTACATTGCGCAACGGGGATCCCTTGCGCTTGTGGTCCATCTCGTTGATTTTCGTCACGGAATGCTGGAGAATGACAGGCAACTCCAGCACTGGATTTTGGCTAACGGGATTCCCCTTCTGATCGTCTTTACCAAGGCCGACAAAATACCGCCGACAAAACGCGCCGGGATGTATCAAAAGCATATCCGGGATCTTCCGGAAACGATGGGGGCTCCCCTCTATGTTTCGACGGAAAAGAA
This sequence comes from Thermovirgaceae bacterium, assembly GCA_049974925.1. Classification (GTDB taxonomy): domain Bacteria; phylum Synergistota; class Synergistia; order Synergistales; family Thermovirgaceae; genus UBA1876. The sequence continues at coordinate 6,597 of JBNGDE010000031.1, forward strand.
CATTGCTGTCGATGAACTCAGGAAAACGATCGACGATTTTCTGGCCGGACTGCCCGAGGATTTTCGAAATTCCCGTGAAGGCGGCAATCTGACACAGAAATGACAGGTTGCAAAGGAGGACGCACGACAATGACCGACAAAGGCCTTGAAATCGGAAAAGCCTACGACCCTGCCCCGATAGAGGACAAGTGGTACGCCTGGTGGCTTGAAACGGGACTTTTCCACTCGGAACCCGATGAGGGGAAAGAACCTTTCAGCATCGTCATCCCCCCGCCGAATGTCACAGGTTCATTGCATATGGGACATGCCCTGAACAACACCCTCCAGGATATTACCTGCCGGTATATGCGGATGAAGGGGAAAAACGTCATGTGGCTTCCCGGAACGGACCATGCGGGGATAGCGACGCAGAACGTCGTAGAACGAAGGCTTCACGAGGAGGGCAAATCCCGGCACGATGTTGGGAGAGAGGCCTTTGTCGAAAAAGTCTGGGAGTGGAAGGAAGAGTACGGAAACCGGATTATCAACCAGTTGAAAAAGCTTGGGGCTTCCTGCGATTGGAGCAGGGAACGCTTTACCATGGACGAGGGCCTGTCACGGGCCGTCCGGGCCGTATTCGTAAGGCTGTATAAAGAGGGACTCATATACAAGGGGAAATACATCATCAATTGGTGTCCCAGATGTCACACGGCGCTGTCGGACCTGGAAGTCGAGCATGAGCCGACAGAGGGCATGCTGTACTACGTAAGCTATCCCTTCGTGGGTGAAAGTGGAAGCATTACCGTGGCGACGACACGGCCTGAAACAATCCTGGGCGATGTCGCCGTGGCCGTACACCCGAGAGACGAAAAGAACGCCCGTTTTATCGGTAAAAACGTGCGCGTTCCCCTTTGTGACCGCGAAATACCCGTTATCGAGGACAACATGGTGGATCCCGAATTCGGGACCGGACTGGTAAAGATCACCCCCGCCCATGACCCGAATGACTTTCTCGTGGGGGAAAGACATGAGCTCGAGCCGATTCAGGTTATCGACGAAACGGGGAGGATGAATCAGGAGGCCGGATCGCCCTTCGTCGGGATGGACCGTTTTGATGCCAGGAAGAAAATCGTGGCCATGCTGGAGGAAAAGGGCCGGATGGTGAAGAAGGCACGCCATGAGCATGGCGTCGGCCGTTGTTACCGATGCGGCACGATGATCGAACCCTTCCTTTCGGAACAGTGGTTCGTGAAAACCGCACCCCTGGCCGAAGAGGCCATGAAGGCCGTCAGAAAGAAAGATATCGAGATTGTTCCGGAGCAATGGGAGACAACCTATTTCCAGTGGATGGAAAACATCCGGGACTGGTGCATTTCGAGACAGCTCTGGTGGGGACACAGGATTCCGGCCTGGACGTGCGGCGACTGCGGTGCTGTGATGGTTTCCGAACAGGACCCCGACGAGTGCGAAGTTTGCAAAAGCGCGAACATTCGCCAGGAAGAGGATGTTCTCGATACATGGTTCAGCAGTGCACTCTGGCCTTTTTCGACCCTCGGCTGGCCGGACGATACGGAGGATCTCGCCTATTTTTATCCGACGAACCTTTTGACAACGGGGTTCGATATTCTCTTTTTCTGGGTCGCCAGGATGATCATGATGGGTCTCAAGTTCATGAACGAGATCCCTTTCCATACCGTTTACATCCATGCTCTTGTCCGAGACGAAGAAGGGCAGAAAATGAGCAAATCCAAGGGGAACGTCATAGACCCCCTGGAAATCATAGGGGAGTATGGCGCCGATTCCCTGCGGCTGACCCTTGCGGCTTTGACCGTTCAGGGCCGGGATATTTTCCTGAGCCGCGAACGCATAGAAGCGTACCGGCATTTCCTGAACAAGCTATGGAACGCGGCGCGGTTTGCGGGAATGTACCTTCAATGTGGCGACATCCCCGCAAAACCGCGGGAATCGTTTCTCCGGGATCACGACGCCTGGATACTGGCCCGGCGGGACGCGGTCATCAGGGAAGTATCCTCAAACCTTGACACCTATCATTACGGCGAAGCCGCCAGAACCCTGTACGAATTTGTCTGGAGCGAATTCTGTGACTGGTATCTGGAAATGGCAAAGCCCGCCCTGAGGAACGAGGAAGGTGACGAACGCAAGGAGGCGTCGCGGTGGGTTCTTGCGGAAACATTCAAGGATGTCCTGAAAATGCTCCATCCTTTCATTCCTTTCGTCACCGAAGAATTATGGAACCTGTTCGGGTTTGGTGCAGGATCGATTGAAAACGCAGACTGGCCTGTCGCGCGGAGTCCTTTCGATGAACGGGAAGAATCAGAAAAGATGTCATATTTTCAGGAAGTCGCCCGGAGCTTCCGCAACCTTAGAGCCGAAGCCGGCTTTCCCCCGCAAAAGAAACTGGCGCAAGGTCTTCTTTTCATGGCAGATACGAAAGCACAGGCAGTAACGGAACAGAACGCCGATCTTCTCTCTGTCCTCACCAACATGGAAACTTTCCGTTTCCTGGATTCCGAAGGGGACAAACCACCGAAAGCGCTGACATCCGTATTGCCCTTTGGAGAAATCTTTCTCCCCGTCGGCGATGTGCTCGACGTCGCCGCGGAAATCCGTCGGCTGCAGCAGGAAATGGAGAAAAGCGAAAAGGCGGCGGAGAAATGCAGGAAAAAACTCGAAAACGGTAAATTCCTTCAAAATGCTCCGCAGGAAGTCGTGGAGAAAGAAAAATCCAGGCTTGAGGAGCATATAAAGAGAATTCGCAACATAGAGAGAAACCTTGAAGGGCTACGGCGTGGGTAATGGCAGAACATTGCAGGACCGGAGGAAGGACGTCCTCAATGAAACAGCGGAATGTCGTGGCGACTGCCTTCGACGAGGTAGAAAAACGGTTGATGAATCTTGCGAATCCTGGTATCAGACCGGGGCTTTCAAGAATTGCCAGGCTTCTGGAAGGTGTCGGGCACCCGGAGCGTTCCTTCCCCGCAGTTCACGTTGTCGGGACCAACGGAAAGGGTTCCACATCGGCCTTGATCGAGTCCGTTCTCAGACATGCAGGATACAGGACGGCCCTTTATACAAGCCCCCACCTGACCCATTTTGGTGAAAGGCTACGTGTGAACGGAGAGATTCTCGGACCTGATGCCTGGAATCACGCAATCGACTTGCTTGAGCCGGTGCTTCGCAGGACCGGGGAGGCACCGACTTTTTTTGAGGTATCTACGGCGGCCGCTTTTTTGCTGGCTGAAACCGGGAATGTGGAAATCGCCGTCGTTGAGGCCGGCCTTGGTGGCCGGCTTGATGCGACGAACATCCTTTCGAAGGTTCTTGTATCGGTTTTTACCGCCATCGGGCTGGATCACAGGGAATACCTGGGAGAAAGTCTCGCAGGCGTTGCTGCGGAAAAATTCGCCGTCCTCAGACCTGCGGGGAAAAGCTGTTTCGCCGGCGGAAACGAACAGTTGGAGAAAATGTACAGCCACCGATGCAGGCTTTTGGGAAATGACGGCATCGTCCTCTCTTCGGCGGCCACCTGTACCGTCCGAAAAATCGACACGGAAGGGACCCTTTTCGATGTCTCCTTCATGGGGAAAAACTATCGGGACCTTCGGACAGGACTTATCGGGGGGCACCAGGCTGCAAACGCATTGAATGCCATTGCCGCAATCACACGTCTTCCGGGTGAAACCTTTTCCGTCTCGGAAGAGCACATGAGGGCAGGTTTCAGGAAAGCCTGTTTGGCCGGAAGATTTGACATCAGAAGGACGAAAGATTACACCATTATCCTTGATGGCGCCCACAACCCCCAGGGCATGGCGGCACTGGTTAAGACCCTATCACATCTTTCTCTGGACAGAGAAATCTCGATCGTCTTTGCCTCGATGAAAGACAAGGACTACCGCCAATCCCTCGATCTCCTCAGGAAAACCGGAGGCAGCCTCTTTTTAACACGTGTTTCGGGTATGGAACGATCTGCCGAGCCAGCGTGCCTTCTAGAAGCGGCTCTAGGCGGAACGGGTTGGCCAGCCGGTGTGAAGGTGGTCGAATCACCCGCAGAAGCCCTCGAGGCGGCCTTGAAGAAAAACCGGACGGTGCTTTGCTGCGGAAGTCTGTACCTCCTTTCGGAAATCCTGACGCTGATTGGCCCTTCGGAGACAACCTGATGACCTTCCAACTTAAAGCCTGGGGCCTCGAGCAATACGCAGGGCAGTGGATTCTTTCCTATTGCGGAGGCCCGGAAGTTTCCGTCAGACTGTATGCCAGGGGGTCCATAAACGAAAGGGCCGGGAGTGATCCACGCCGGATAGCTTCGCAGGTTTCAGGGGAATTCAGAGGGTTTGCCCTTTCGTCGCCGAGGCAGGTTCACGGAAGGACTGTCATCATAGCAGAAAAGGCCTCCTGTCTTCCGGTGAGACCGGAGGCTGACGGCCTGTTCATGTGGAGGACGGACATTGCCGGGAGCCTTCAGTTCGCTGACTGCGTGCCCGTTATCTTGTATGGCCGTGTTCCGTACAACTGGCTTGCCCTTGGACATTCTGGCTTCGCAGGAACAGGGAAAAACATGGTATCGGCCATGTTATCGAATGTCCTGGAAATCTGTGGGCCCGGCTCACTCGAAGGCGTCGTTGCATGGGTCGGCCCGGGTATCTGCAGGGAGTGCTACGGGAGGAAATTTGAAGACCCCTCGACACGGTGGGGAAGGAAAGTCTTTCCGGGAGAATATGTTATCCTAAAAAAAGAAATGGTATATTTTGACCTCCCGGGGATGATCGAACAGCAGTTGCTGGATTTGGGAATCCCAAAGAGTGCGGTTTCGCGTATTCCTTACTGTACACGTTGCCGAAATGACATTTTTTATTCCTGCCGTGCAGGAGATATGCGCCGGAACGTTCTTTTCGCGAGGATTATTTCCCGGGGCCACAAAGACAACCACAGTGGGGAAAACAATTGTAGTGGTCCAAGGTTTTCAGCAATTCCAATTCTGGAGTGTGATCATTGATGGGGCCTCTGCGCGTTGGCGTTATCGGGGTCGGGCACCTCGGATATCATCATGCAAGAGTCTACACAGAGCTGTTGAACACTGATCTCGTCGGTGTTGTGGATATCAACGAGGACAGGGCAGCTTCTATCGGGGAGATGCTCGGTGTCCCGCACTACACGGATGTGGAGAAGTTTTTTGCGACGGCGAGGCCTCACGCCGTCAGTGTCGTGGTTCCAACCGTTGACCACTACGAAGTTGCGAGAATGTCGCTGGAATCGGGATGTCACGTTTTGATAGAGAAGCCCGTTACCTCCACTGTCAAGGAGGCTGAAAGCCTTCTCAGACTGGCGGCTTCGAAGAATCTCGTCCTGCAGGTTGGGCACATCGAGCGATTCAACAGCGCGGTCCAGCATGTACGGAATATCGTGAAAAAGCCCCTTTTTCTCCAGTCAAGACGGATGGGGCCTTTTTCCTCGCGCATAAACGATGTGGGTGTTGTCCTTGACCTGATGATTCATGACATCGATATCATTCTCTCGCTGGTTCCTTCGGAGATCACTTCGATTATGGCCATGGGGCGGTCCATCCGTTCACCCTTGGAGGATGTCGCGACGGCGCAGATTTTCTTTGAGAACGGCACGCTGGCCCATATTCTCGTCAGCCGTGTTTCAGAAAGGCGGCTGAGGCAGCTTGAGATTATGGAACCGGAGCGGTTTATCTCTCTGAACTACGAGACCCAGGATGTTTCTATTCATCGATGCATCAGAGAAAAAGGGAGCAGCCTGATGGAAGTGATCGAGCATCCCGTTTTCCCGAAACGTGAACCGCTCAAGCTGGAACTGCAGCATTTCGTCATATGCGTGAGGGAGGGGCGTCAGCCTCTCGTGGGCATCATGGACGGGAAAAGGGCGCTGGAGGTGGCCATCTCGGTTCTCAAGCAGATACACCTGCCTCAGGAACGGGTGATCAGTGAGGAAACGTCTGGTCAATAGTGTTCTTTGGGAAAAAGTCCTCCGGTACATGCGGAGGGGATTCGATGCAGCCTGAGGCGGCCCTGCAGGGCCGCCTTTTTTGAAACCTTTTCCTGGCGCTCGTTCCTGCTACAATACTTGGCGTTGTGTTTTGTCAAACCTGTGAGAAAAGAGCAGGAGGAATGTCATGTCGCCGGTGAATTTGCAGGCCTTTATGGCGCTCGGGTTCTTTCTTCTCGCCTTGCTGATTTCCCGGGCCGTTGTCAGGATAGGTGAGGGGAAGTGGCCTGGGGGCAGTGGGACAATCCTGTTTTTTCGGATCCTGCTGGGGTTTGTTTTTGCAGGGGCGATTTATTTTGCTTTCTACGCTTTTGCGGGGATAGATATCCTGAATCGGTGAAATTTGCCGCATTTTTCGGTCAACCTCGGGCAAAGGGACGGGAGGTACGAAGCCGATGGAACAGCGCAAGACGAGGGTTGTAATCGCGAAACCGGGTCTGGACGGCCATGACAGGGGTGCGAAGGTGATTGCCAGGGCGCTTCGGGACGCGGGCATGGAAGTGATTTACACTGGTTTGCGGCAGACGCCAGAGAGCATCGTTGAGACGGCGATCCAGGAGGATGCCGACGCCATTGGGATCAGCATTCTGAGCGGGGCCCACGAGCATTATTTCAGGGCGATCATCGAACTTTTGACGGAAAAGGGAGCCGGGGACATCATCGTGTTTGGCGGAGGAGTGATCCCCGAGGAGGACATTCCGAAGCTGAAGGAGATGGGGGCCGGAGCGATTTTTGGCCCCGGAACGCCCACGAAAGAGTGCATCCGGTGGCTTGAGGATGCAGTGGCCTCGAAACAGAGCACCCCGGAGCGGACTTGAGGGAGACGGAAGAAAAGGCCATGGAAAAACTTATCGAAAAAGCATTGCAGGGTGATCAGAGGGCGATGGCGAGACTGATCACCATGGTCGAAAGCGAATCGCCCTTTGCGGAAAACCTCATGAAATCCATCTATCCTCATTCCGGAAAGGCCCATATTATTGGTGTGACCGGAAGCCCCGGATCAGGGAAAAGCACGCTGCTGGACAAGCTCATCAGGGAGCTGAAAAAGAAGAGGAAGACCGTAGGCGTTATCGCGGTGGATCCTTCAAGCCCTTTTAGCGGCGGTGCCGTGCTCGGTGACCGTTTGAGAATGCAGGGCCATTCCCTTGACAGGGATGTGTTCATCCGCAGCATGGGAACAAGGGGTTCTCTCGGGGGGCTGAGCCGTGCTACCTACGAAGCGGCGCTGATCATGGATGCCTGCGGCAAGGATGTTGTCCTGATAGAAACGGTGGGTGTCGGCCAGTCGGAAATAGATATCGTGAAGATTGCCGATACGGTATGTCTTGTCCTTGTTCCCGGCATGGGTGATGATATCCAGGTGATGAAAGCGGGAATCATGGAAATCGCCGATGTCTTCGTGGTGAACAAGTCCGACCGGGAGGGGGCTGAACGAGTCGTTACGGAGGTCAACATGATGCTTGATTTGATGACTGACCGCTTTTGGCGCCCTCCTGTCGTCCAGACCATAGCGGAACGGGCGGAAGGTATCGGAGACCTGTGCGAAAAAATAGAAGAACACAGAAAACACCTGCAGGAAACAGAGGAAGGCAGGAAAAGAAAGTTTTACCGTTTGCAGATTG
>JBNGDE010000032.1:0-13827 GCA_049974925.1 Thermovirgaceae bacterium
ATCATGTGCGTCGAGGTCTTTCTCCGGTATGTCATCAAGTCCGATCTTTTCGGCCTTGAGGAAATAGTCGTCATCGCGGCCTTCTGGCTCTATTTCATGGGAAGTTCCTATGGAGTCTACGAAAAAAGCCATGTCAAGGCCGACATCATTCCACAAATGCTCAAACCCCGGCATCAGGCCCTGCTAAGCGTGGTCGTCCGGTTCACCATGGCGGCCTTGTGTATCCTCTATTCTGTCTGGGCTGTCGACATGGTGACCTACAGCATCACCTGGATGCCGAAAACGACAGGTCTTCGCATTCCGATATTCATCTCACAATCGTCCATCCTCATCGGATACATCCTTATGTCCATGTATTCCGTCGTGTATTTTTTCGATGATCTTTTTCATTATCTGGGAATGGAAGACGGAGAGAATTCCCGGGAAACGCCTGAGAAAAAAAACGATGAATTCTGCGTATAAGGCTATTTCACAAGCGTTTCCTCCAATCCGGGAGGGATTTTCATGGCGATAACAATAGCTCTTGTGCTCATCATAGTAACCCTTCTTCTGGGCCTGCCCGTTCCTTTCTGCTTCATGCTTTCCACAACGTTCATGGTCATCACCCAGGGGTATGACCCGTCATTTCTGCTTCCCTACGGATTCAGCCAGATGAGTTCCATCGTTCTGCTGGCCATACCGCTTTTCATCATGGTCGGCGGAATGATGGACAAGGGTGGCATCGGGACTTCCCTGGTAAACTTCGTCGACGTGCTCATAGGCAGGGTCAAGGGCGGACTGGGAGTAGTGGCCGTGGTCTCCTGCGCCGTCTTCGGCTCCATTTCCGGAAGCTGTGCGCAACACTTTCATGCATCGGATCGATCATGTTCCCGCGGCTGCGTGAAAACGGGTATCCCATGGGGCACAGCGCCGCCCTCGTCTCGTGCGCTGCGCCTTTGGGTCTTCTGATACCTCCGAGTTCCCAGATGATTCTATACGCCTGGGTGGGACAACAATCCGTTCTGGCCTGTTTCCTTGCCACTGTAGGACCGGGTATCGTTTTAACGATCCTGCTGAGCATGCTGAACCTCTTCATGCTCAGGAATGACCCGAACATCCATGTCGTACCGCCCATGTCGACAGGCGAAAAGATAAGTATTCTCGGGAAAAGGGGTAAAAAAGCGGCCCCTGCACTCCTCATGCCCGTGATTGTTCTTGGCGGAATCTACGGCGGCATCATGACGCCCACGGAAGCTGCGGCCGTGTCTGTCTTGTATTCTATTCCCGTGGGTTTTTTCATCTATCGGGGACTGAACAGGGAAAATTTTGTCCAGGTCGTTGTGGAAACCGCCACCACCACTGGAGTGGTCATGCTCATGATGTACTGCATCATGATGCTCAGCCGGATCTACGTCCAGGAACGCCTTCCCGACCTGATCATGAGTGTTCTGACGAGCGTCTCGACGAACAAGTACATCATCCTGTTCATGCTCAACATTTTCATGATCATCATAGGCATGATCATGGACGACGTCAGTGCCATGCTTCTGTGTACACCCATACTTCTCCCGGTGGTCACACAGCTGGGTGTGAGTCCCATCCATTTTGCGGCCATCATCGGCACCAACCTTGGGCTCGGGAACGTCACGCCCCCGACGGCTCCGACATTGTACTTCGGGGGAAGAATGGCAAAAACGCCCGTGTCGCAAATGATGAAGCCGGCCCTGATTTTCATCGTATTCGCCTGGCTTCCCACGCTTTTGGCCGTCACCTATATACCGGAACTCGCCCTGTGGCTTCCCCGCCTCGTTCTCGGCGGCCGTTTCTGATATCAAGGGGAAATTCAAGTGAAAAGCCAGGACATGTCATACCTGAAGGATAAACCGATCGCCGGGCTCGGGGGCGGTGCCACGGGTATTGTCCTTCGACCTCAAAAGTACAACAGGCACTGTATCGTGAGGAATGCGCCATTTCCGACGCCCTGGGGGTGGGAATACAAACCTTCGGGAAAGAAGATTTTTCTCCAGGTCAAACATCCTTGGGTCGGAACACATGGGTGAAGGCTACCGCGTCCCCTTTGAAGAGCAATACAGGCTTGCCCTCGAAGCAAGGCCCTTTTCCATTTTCAACCGATATATTGAGGATATTCCCGCAGGCTGTCATATTTTCCGGGAACTGGCTAAAAAATTCGACATCCATGTTCCCGTCATTGAATCCATGATTCATCTGGCGTCGGTAATGACCGACCGCGATTTCTGGAAGACAGGGGTCACTTTGCAAGACCTTGGTATCGCCCACTTACGGGAATAGATGCGATTATCTACGAGAGGGTGTTTACGAGGTCCCATAGTGGAGAATCTGTCCCCACTGTAAAATGATATGCAACGTCTTTCCGCGACATCTCGGAAAGACGTTGTTTTCAGGCACAGGAAGAAACGGGGAACCAGCCGTCTGCTGAAATAGAAAGGATTGAGGACATTGCACTTTCCCTCGAAAGAACCACCTACCTTTGACGCATGAGGGATCAAGGTCGGTCAGGCCGCCGGGACACGCCGGACCAAAGACAAGGCGACAGCAAGTCGCAGAAGAAAAGGAGGAACACAAATGATCAACACGCAAAAAGAGAACCTCTACCGGCTCATGCTGGATCTCGTAAAAATCCCCAGCGTTTCCCCTTCAAAAGACGGCGAGAACCGTATCGCCCGTTTCGTCTTCGATACCCTCGCAGAACTGCCCTATTTCCGGCAACACCCCGATGACCTCAGGCTTATCCCTATGGAAGGAGACCGGTACGACCGACATATCGTTTTCGCAATCGTCAGGTCCGGCCGGGAAACGGGCGATACGGTTCTTCTGACGGGGCACATGGACGTGGTGAGCACCGACGCCTGCGGGAGCCTGAAGCACCTGGCATTCGATCCCGAGGAATATACACGGGCGATCGCCGACGTGGAGATAAGCCCTGAGGCGAGAAAAGACCTCGATTCGGGAGAATGGCTCTTCGGCCGCGGCGTTTCGGACATGAAAACCGGCGTGGCCACCGGCCTTTCCCTCCTCGCCGAAGCCTCCCGTGGGGATTTCAAACTGGACGTGAATCTGGCCGTTCTCTATGTCTGCGACGAGGAAAACAACTCCGGTGGCATGCTCGCGGCCGTACCGGTGCTGGCGGAGCTCCAGAAAAAGGAAGGCTTGCGTTTTCTCTCCTGCATCAACACCGAGCCCACCTTCGCAGGCGGCACCAAGGCGGGCCCTTCGATTTACCTTGGAAGCATCGGCAAGATCAACCCCTTTTTCTATTTCGCCGGCAAGGAAACCCACGTCGGGGAATATTACGAAGGCCTTTGTGCGGCTCCTATCGTTTCCCATCTGAACATCATGCTCGACGGAAACCCCGATTACGCCGACACCCTTGAGGGATCGGCCTACCCGCCCTACGGCTGTATGAGACAGCACGACCTGAGACGCGAATATTCGGCCACGATCATGACCCGCGCTGTAGCCTTCTACAGTTACCTGACGGCACAAAAGATGCCGAAGGAAATCCTCTCGGAGCTCAGGGACCTGGCCATGGAAGCCCAAAAGCGCGCTATAGACCAGTACGACCGGTTCGCCCGGGAATACATGGAAAAGAACGGCTCCGGCGCTACCAGCGTTTCGTGGGAACCGAAGGTTTATACCTACGGAGATCTTGTACAAAAGGCCCAATCCGTGTTACAAGATGAATTCCGGACCATCCTCGAGCAGGCCGATGCCTCCTGTCGCTTGGGTGCCGACGAGAGGGAGCGCGCCTTCGCGACCATCGAGCATCTCGCCGACGCCTGCGGACTTCAGCCTCCATTCGGGGTCGTCGGGTTCCTGCCTCCCTGGTATCCCCACAGGACGAACAGGGACCGGAACGAAAAGGAGTCGGCCATGAGGCGCGTGGCCGAAAAGGTCCGTGAAAAAGCTAAAAGAGATTACGGAGTCGACTTGAAAATCCGGACCCTCTTCGAAGGGGTTTCCGATCTCAGCTATTGCGGATTCGAAGGCGACGCAGACGAAATCCGAACCATTGGGGCAAACGTCCCGGGGTGGGGCGATCTCTACCGTTTTCCCGAGGAAGCACTGCTCAAGCTGGATATTCCGGTCCTGAACCTCGGCCCCTTCGGAAAGGATGCCCACAAGAACACGGAACGGGTTCACCTGCCCTATTCGTTCGGGATCTACCCGAAACTGCTGAAAGAGGCCGTGAGGCAAGTAGCCCGGGCCGCATTCTAAAGGACCTTATCTCGAGGGTCCCGCGCCGGGAGAGAAGAGTATGTCAAAGGGGAACATAATGATCGAAAAAATCAGCAACCTCCTGCAATGGCGTCCTTCGAAACGGTTTTTCAGGGAGTGGGCCCTGATTCACGGTGGGGCCTTTCTTGTGGCCGCAGGAATCGTTTACTTTCTAGTGCCGAACGACCTGGCCGCCGGCGGTGTCAGCGGCCTGGCCATCGTCCTTGGCGCCTTCTGGCCCCAACTGCCTGTCGGGCTCATGATGCTCGGGATGAACATGGTGCTCTTCGTCGCGGGGTTCCTCCTCATCGGCAAGGAGTTCGGCACAAAAACAGTCTATACCAGCTTCCTCGTGTCAGGTCTCGCCTGGTTTCTGGAGAGCTTCTTCCCCATATCGGGCCCTCTCACGGATGACATTCTGGTCCAGCTGGTTTTCGGCGTCCTTTGTTCCGCCATGGGCATGGCTGTCGTTTTCAACCAGAATGCCTCCACGGGCGGGACAGACATCACCGCCAAGATCCTCAACAAGTATTTCCATATCGACCTCGGAAAGGGCGTGCTTTTGTCGGACTTTCTCATCGTCGCCGGGGCAATCACCGTTTTTGGCCCGAGGATCGGCATGTACGCCCTGCTCGGCGTCATCATGAACGGGATCCTTGTCGACTGGTTCATCCTGGGGATGAAAGTTCACAAATACGTCATGATCATCAGCCGTGAAAGCGAGCAGATCTTGGCCTTCATTCTGAATGAACTTGAAAGCGGTGCCACGATCTACGAAGCCAAAGGTGCCTATACGGGGGAACCAAAAGAAGTGATCTCCACCATCGTCAACAGAAGAAAATTCATCCGCCTCAGGAATTTCATCCGGGACATCGACCCCGAGGCTTTCATCAGCGTTCAGTCAATTCACGAGGTCCTCGGCGAAGGATTTTCCGACATCCGTTCAAACTAAGCCTTTGCATCTTCGGCAATGCTATACTGAAGCGGGAAGTCCCGGGGGCTGCTTCTTCCGCTGTACAGGGGCCCCTGCGTCGGACACACGGAGGGACAAAAGGCATGTCCTGGAATGTGTTTCTTATACTTCTTCACGATGTTTCCTCCATAGGTATCCGTTTGGCCATGATCACTCTCATTCCGAGACGGCATCCGCCAGCCGCCGCAACGGCATGGCTTTTGGTGATTTTCTTCTGGCCTGTCCCCGGACTTTTTTTCTATCTTTTGATAGGAGGCAGCAAACTCCCTCGTGACAGGATTATCCGACACGAACGAATGCTTGCCCGCCTTGAACAGGAAACGGCGGTCATACAGAAAATTCGCGAAAACGCTCCTCCCGAACTACCCGAGCGGCTCGAGAGGTTCTGCAACCTCGCCATGACCCTGGGCGACATGCCCATCACCGGGGGCAACGATGTGGAATACATCACTTCCACCGAGGAACTCGTGAAACGTCTGACCAGTGATATCGACAATGCGTCTGAACAGGTCCATCTCTTGTACTACATCCTGAACGAGGACGATGTGACCCGCCCCGTCTTCGAAGCCCTGGAAAGAGCCGCTACGAGGGGTGTGAACTGCCGGATCCTTGTGGACACGCTGGGATCCCAAAAGTTTCTCAAAAAAACGGCGAAAAGGCTTCGAAAGGAGGGAATCGCTGTCGTAGGCGCCCTGCCCCCTTCTCTTTTCAGGCGAATCAAGGCCACGGCGCGCTTTGACCTCCGAAATCACAGAAAGCTTGCCGTCATAGACAGCAAACGGGCCTACACAGGCTCCCACAACCTCATCGACCCGACCTACGGCGGAAAGGCCAAAGGCCGTGAATGGCACGATGTCACCATAGCCATCGACGGGCCCGCCGTCGCCCAGCTCCAGAGAGTTTTTCTCGAGGACTGGTATGTCGAGACGGGGAAGATGACGGAAGACTCTCTTTTCTTCCCGGAGGTGCCCGCTCCGGGCTCAAACCTTGTCCAGACGGTTCCCAGCGGCCCGTCCTATCCGACCCAAAACTATCAGCGCCTCATCGTTTCAGCCCTGCATGCCGCCCGCCGCAGGGTCATCATTACCACTCCCTACCTCATCCCCGACGAAGGCCTTATCGAGGCCCTTGAGGTTGCAGCCCTTGGCGGGGCCAAGGTCCAGCTCGTCGTCCCGGAACAGGTGGACCAGTTTTTGGTGGGGAACGCCGCCAGATCCTATTACGAACAGCTCATGGAACTGGGAGTGGAACTCTTTCTTTACCAGCCGGGAATCCTTCATTCCAAAACCATGACGGTGGACAATGACATCGCCTTCTTGGGCACGAGTAATTTCGACATCCGTTCCTTCGCCCTCAACTTCGAACTCAACATGATCCTGTATCATGGGGAAGCCCTCTGGTCGCTGCGATCCCTGCAGGTAAGCTACATGGAAAAGTCGCGCCGGCTGTCCCTGGAAGAGTGGCGGAAACGGTCTCTTGCTGCGGAAACTATCCAGGGAATAACCAAGCTTTTCAGCCCTCTTTTATGAATCTATAATGTAAAGCGAGTTTCAATCCTTGACGGAACCACCTGTGAGGAGGTCTCCCGATATGAAACTGTACCAGGTGGACGCATTCACCGACCGGCCTTTCGGCGGGAACCCCGCGGCCGTTTGCCTGATGGAGACGACCAGGGAAGACAACTGGATGCTAAAAGTCGCCCAGGAAATGAACCTGTCGGAAACGGCATTCTGCCTCCCCCTTCATGAAGGCTACAGTCTCAGGTGGTTTACCCCCGCCACCGAAGTTGATCTGTGCGGCCATGCGACGCTGGCAACGGCCCACATCCTCTGGGAAACAGGATTGCTGGAGACGGGCCAAAGCGCCCGGTTCAAAACGAAAAGCGGACTTCTGACAGCCCATCTGGACGGTTCCTGGATCCTCATGGACTTCCCCGCCGATTTTCCCAAAATCTGTGGAGCTCCGCCGGGGCTGCTTGACGCCCTCGATATCGAGGAGCCCGTTGCAACGGCCAGGGGGCGCTTTGATTATCTCGTCGAAATCGATGACGAACGGGCTCTCACAAACTTGAACCCCGATTTCCGAAAAATGCGTCGCACCGATACCAGGGGAATCATCGTCACGGCCCGGGCGTCCACGAAAGAGTGTGATTTCGTGTCCCGGTTCTTCGCCCCGGCGGTCGGAGTTGACGAAGACCCCGTCACCGGATCCGCCCACTGCACTCTCTGCCCCTGGTGGTCCCGCAAGCTCGGCAAAAATGATCTTCTGGCCCGTCAGGTTTCCGCCCGCGGCGGCCTCGTCAGAACGGAAATGAAAGATTCCAGGGTCATAGTCGGCGGTCAGGCCGTCACGGTTTTTGCCGGCGAACTGCTCGCCTGAGAAAAGACACACATGAAGGGGCGCCGGCCGCCCCGACCGGGAGGAATGACCATGTCCCTTGAAAAGGTCCTTCTGCTTTTCGACAGGAAACATCCTTTCTGGACGGAGGAACTCATCGCTCTGACCCAAGAGGACCAAACGGCCCTTTCCCAGCTTGAAAAGGAAGGATTGCTGGAAAGGCTGGACGACGGATATGTTCTTTCCGGCCCCGGACAGGAACGATTCCGGCAGTGGGCGAAAGAATCCTGGCTTGATGCAGAGCCGGCGAATCCGCCGGGAAACACAAGGCTTGAAAAAAACAGGCTGGAGACCGCCTTGAGGTTTGACAATGGGTTCAAGGGTTTTTACGGTACAAAACAGATCCTCATCACTCCGGAACTCACCTTTTTCCCCAACCTCCAGGAGGACCGCCTTTACAATGTCACGTCGGGAGGCATCCAGTGGCTTTTTCCCTCAGACCCTCTCGTGGAGGAACTCGTCGAACGCTTCCCCAGGCAGAGACAACCCGCTGAAACGGATCTGGCGGCACTGGAAAAATGGATCACCGAAAGAAACATCCCCGTGGGGACCTTCACGCCGGATCTTTTGTGCCTCAACCAGTGTGACTACGCCTATTACTGGAGGCATACCGTACCGACGGACCGTTACGGCTTCCTCAACAAGGACCGGCTTTTTTTGAGATTTTTGTCCGACCCGGCCTCCCTCACACCGGTAGAGGTGCTTCCTGACCTCGCCCGCTTCTCGCTTTTTTTGCTGGACAACCGGCAGGTATATCTGCCAGGCTGCTTTGACATAGATGTCCACGAACAGACAACCTTCACCTGGTGGTTCTGGGCCGTGGAAACCAAAGAAGACGCGAAAAAGGTGCTCCAGAAGCTCCGACCTTTGGGTGACATCCTGGCTGCACCGGCGGATCCCACGGACCTCTGGGTCATAAGCCTGGAAGACTTGCGTGAATACAATGAAAAAGCGGAATCCTTCTACGAATTCGTCGACTCCGTCGCCGAAAGCGTGACGCGTCGAGACCTATGACATTGTAAAGGTCATTATCTGCACGAGGGGCACAGCCGCCCTTTTTTTGTATACTTTTCCCAATACCATTTCGGGGGACCTGCCATGACTGGTGCACCACCTTCAAGATTTACCATACTGTTCGTCCTCTTTCTCGGTATCGTGGGAATTTCAACGGGATCGATCTTTGCGCGTTATGCCGATGCCCATCCGGTGGCGATCTCGGCGTACAGGGCCGGCATCGCGGCAGCGGTGATGCTGCCGGTTGTGATCGTGCGGTGCCGCAGCGAAATTGCGCGCCTTGGTCGCCGCGATCTTTTGTTCGTGCTCTTTTCAGGGTTTTTTTGGCCCTGCACTTCGCCACCTGGATCACATCGCTTTTTTACACGACCATCGCCAGCAGCGTCGTCATCGTCGAGACGATCCCTGTCTGGACAGCGCTTTTGTCGCCCTTCGTCACCGGGGACAGGGTATCCCGGATGAGCTGGCTGGGGATCGGGATCAGTTTTGCTGGAATGCTGATCATCACCACCGGGGACTTCGCCATCGGCGGTCGCGCCCTGCTTGGGGACCTGCTCGCTTTGGCCGGGGCCTGGTTCGCCACCTTGTATTTTCTCACCGGCCGGATCATCAGGCCACGGATGAGCCTGCCCACCTATACGTGCATCTGCTACGGCACGGCCTTTATCCTCCTTTTGATTGCCTGTCTTCTATTCGGGATCCCGATGTCGGGCTTTTCCACACGCACGTGGGCCGCTTTCGCGGGAATGGGGCTGGTGTCCCAGATCATGGGGCACAGCAGTTACAACTGGGCCCTCAGGCATGTCAGTGCCGGTCTTGTCGCCGTGGCCCTTTTGGGCGAACCCCTTGGCGCGACATTCCTTGCCTGGCTGCTTTTTGGTGAAACCCTCACAACGGCGAAAATCCTCGGCGGCGCCGCGATACTGACCGGGATCATCCTTGCCGCAAAGGGTGAAAACCGTTCCTGAGCACTCATTGTCAGGCCTTCTGAGGACGAAACAACCGCTATGGTATAATAATCGGGTTCAAATAAGGGAAGGGGCCGCCTTTCCGTCATCGGGAGGTGAATGACCGTGACGAGAGCATCTGGAAGAACCTCTTTCCGGAAATCCTCTCCAGGGTTTCACGGAACGGGTCATCTCCACGTGTGTTTCTTCAATTTTTCGCCCGAGGCTTAGCGTATTCCCACTTTTCCCCGATTTCTCTTCACCCGCTCGGGTGGCAAGCCGGCTTCACCCAGGCCAGCTGAGGTAAATCCATTTAAAGTTTCAATGAGAATATAGAAAACATTATGAGGCAGGGCGACGGGTCCTGACCAAAGCCCGCACCATGGTTGTTGCGGCTTTTGGTAACGGATTCCGATGCCTCTTGTCGCGAAAGGAGTGCATCATGCGAAAACTTCTTGCAGTTGTTCTATTTTTCAGCTTTCTTGTTGCAGCGGCCCTTCCGGCCGCAGCGAACGACCGGGTGATCTTCACTGACTGGAGCTGGGAAAGCGTCCAGGTCCACAACAGGATTGCCGGATACATCCTCGAAAAGGGT
Organism: Thermovirgaceae bacterium; assembly: GCA_049974925.1. Taxonomy (GTDB): domain Bacteria; phylum Synergistota; class Synergistia; order Synergistales; family Thermovirgaceae; genus UBA1876. Next base: position 10,163 of record JBNGDE010000032.1, read on the forward strand.
TTCGATCGTGAGGTTCACTATGCCTTCTCGGAAGAGATCCCGGGAGTGCTCGGCATGGAACGCGGTGATTTCCACATCGCCATGGAAGCGTGGATCGACAATGCCCCCGGTCTCTTCGACAAGGCCATGAAGGGCGGGGATGTGGTGAACCTGGGCAGGAATTTCCCCGACGCACCCCAGGGCTGGTACGTCCCCACCTATGTCATCAAGGGAGATCCCGAGAGGGGAATCGAACCCTTGGCACCGGACCTGAAGTCAGTCAAGGACCTTCCGAAATACTGGAAAGTCTTTCAGGATCCCGAGCAGGACCACAAGGGACGACTCTACAACGGACCTTCAGGCTGGAACGTAAGCGTCGTCAACGAAAAGAAGATAAAAGCCTATGGTCTCGAGGACACCTATGTGGCCTTCTATTCAGGCTCCGCCAGTGCCCTGGCCACGGCGATCGCCTCAAACTATGAAAAAGGCAATCCCGTTTTGGCCTATTACTGGGAACCGACGCCCATTATAGGCATGTACGACATGACCAAGCTCGAGGAACCCCCTTATGATCCCGAAGTCTGGGATTCCACGGGTGGCTGCGGGTTCCCGACATGCCGGGTCCAGATCATCGCCAACAGGAAATTCATCGAGGCCAACCCCGAAATCGAGGCCATGCTGAAACGCTACGAGACCACCCTGGAACAGACCAACGCTGCCCTCGCATATATGAAAAAGAACGAGGCTGACGTCATGAAAGGCGCCATCTGGTTTCTGAAAAACTACCCGGAAGAGTGGAAAGCCTGGGTGGCCGACGAAGAAAAAATCAAAAAGATCGAAAAGGCTCTTGATAAGGAAACCATGTAGGATCCGGAGCTGTCTTCCATGGAAAACCACGAAAAGGAGGGATCCTGCATGGATGAAAACAGAACCCCTTCAGGGGCGCAGCATCTGCCGAGGCTTCGTTTCCCCGACTTGAGAAAGACCTGTGAGGTATTTGTCGACTGGGCGGCGCCCTTTTTGAACGGCACGGAACTTGCCGGAACCCGAGTCCAACTGAAAGAATTCCTGGATCCCCTGGGACCAGGATACGCATTACAGCGGACCCTGGAAGAAATCCTCGAGGAGGATCCTTCATTTCTGGGACATATACCGTACTGGAACAGGTGGTACCTCGCCCAGGATTCGCCCCTGGGCTTCGATACGAACCCTTACTACCTGCTCGACGTGGCGCCTGCGGACCAATTGAGGCAGGCGGCGGAGCTCACGGCAAAGGCTGTATCCTTTTGCCTTTCCATCGCCGACGGGACCCTCCTGCCCGATGATTACAAGGGGCGACCGCTTTGTATGAAACAGTATTCCTCGATGTTCGGCGGGGTTCGAATCCCCGCCCAAGGCCCTGACGGCTTCGTCAGCCACACAGCCGGGCGAAGCCCAAAGGAGTTGCCCAGGCACATCGCAGTTCTCATGTCCGGGAGAATCTTTTCCCTCGAAGTGCTCGACGGCTGGGCGCGACCGTATGGTAGTGAAGCCCTTGAAGAAGCCTTCCGCGGCATCGAGGCGGCCGCCGGATACAGCAGGCAACCTCACGCAGGGGTCCTGACGACTCTCAAAAGACACGAATGGGCACCCGTACGGGAAGACCTGATACGGGCCCACAAAAACAACAGGGAGGCCCTGGAGGCTGTTGAAAGCGCTCTTTTCATGGTCTGCCTGGACGATGTGGCACCGTCGGGCGCCGTGGAGGCAGGCCGGCTTCTTTTGTGCGGGAACAACAGGTGGTACGACAAGACCCTTCAGATCATCGTCTTCCGCGACGGCCAGGCAGGCATCAATTTCGAGCATTCCCACCTCGACGGACTCCCGATGACGAGGCTCTCACGATTTTTGACTCGAAAGGAAACACCCCCAGAGAAAACAGCCAGGGGGCTACCTCCCTTCTGTGAGGTCGATCTGACGCTTACCACGAGACTGCGTGGAATCATTGAAGAAGCTGACAATCGCCTGGGAAACCGGATTTCAAAACTCGGGACACGGCTTCTCGAGCTTCCCGTCGGCAGCGGGGATATCAAGCGATACGGCATCAGCCCCGATGCTTTCGTCCAGCTCGCTCTCCTTCTGGCTTGCCGAAAACACCTGGGCCGATGGGTCAGCACGTCCGAGGCTGTAATGCTCCGACTCTTCGAAGGAGGAAGGACCGGCGTCATGCGAACCCTCACGCCCGAGGCCCTTGCTTTCTTCACACTCCTGGAAACACCTTCAAAACCCCGGTCGGTTCAGGCGGAAGCACTCCGGAAAGCTTCTTCGGCTCACGCACGACGCATCAACCTTTGCCTGGGAGGACGCGGCCCGGAAGAACACCTCCAGGCCCTCCTGGCGGTTCACCTGCACGGGCGCACCAAGAACGAGGCTCTTCCCAGACTGTTTAAGGGCCTGGCCTGGTCGAGGCTGCAGGAGACCTTCGTGGCCACGAGCACCACACCGCCTGAAGGACTGAGGCTTGCCGGTTACGGCCCGCTCTCGGAACAAAGCTTCAGCGGAAGGTACATGAAAACCGATCCCCATATCCTGTTCAACCTGAGCTTCTGGCAAGGGAGCGCCCCGGATCCCGAGGGCTTAGCCGAAACCCTTTGCAGTTCCGTGAGGGAAATGTTCTCCGTCTTTGAAGGCGCAGCGACGGAGGATCCGAAACGGCGGTAAAAAGAAAGCGAAAAATTTGAGCCGGAACGTTTTTCAAAAAAATCAACATCCAGTACAATAAAAAGGCATCATGGCAATTCCATGTACAAAGAACCCCTGAAGCGGGGATGCCGACACAGACACGAAAGGAGGATGTTCCATGACGTTTATCATCCGTTCCGCGGCATTCGAAGACGGCGGAAGGATTCCGCTCGAGTATACCTGCGACGGCAAGGATATCTCGCCTGCGCTCCAGTGGGAGGGAGAACCGGAAGATACCCGAAGCTTCGCCCTCGTTATGGACGACCCCGACGCACCTGTAGGAACCTTCTCACACTGGATCCTCTGGAACATCCCACGGGAGACGCACTCCATCCCCGAAGGAGGCACGACGGGAACGGAGGGACGCAACGGCTTCGGCCGGATTGGCTACGGAGGACCCTGTCCCCCGAAAGGACACGGTCCGCACCGGTATTTCTTCAGGATTTTCGCCCTCAATGTGCCATCCCTCGACCTCAAGAAGGGAGCGACCCGAAAAGAGCTGACCCGGGCCATTGAGCCACATGTGCTGGCGACGGCGGAATGCGTGGGTATCTACGAGCGCTAATTCCAGGCAGCGGGATTTTCCGGGATGATCCACAGAAAAAGACGGCGGATATCCGCCGTCTTTTTCTGTTCATCAAAAAAACAAAATTATGAGACCTTGTCTTTCAAGGCCTTTCCAGCCCTGAAGGCCGGCACTTTCCTGGCCGGAACGTTAACGACCTTCGAGGGATCCTGGGGGTTGCGGGCCTGTCGTGCTGCGCGCTCCCTCGTCTCAAAGGTGCCGAAGCCGGCGATCTGGACTTTCTCTCCCCTTGCAAGGGCCGATGAGATTTCCTCGACGACAGCTCCAACGACTTCTCCGGCCTTGTTATTGGTCAAGCCGGCCGATTTTGCCACTGCCTGAATGAGTTCCGTCTTGTTCACTGGTGCACATCCTCCTCTCACGATGGTCGTAATGTCAC
>JBNGDE010000033.1:0-13709 GCA_049974925.1 Thermovirgaceae bacterium
CTATCAATCCTCGCCCGCTTCGTCTGTCTACCTATATTCTGCTGTCAAGTTGCGTGCGCGAAGACCCTTTTCGCAACGCGCAAAGGGTATCTTACAAAGGCTGCCGGAGAAAGTCAAGGGGTGCGGTGGGAATTCGGCTGGTTCGTTTCAAGCCCAAAGCTGCAGCCCGTTACCTCCGTGGGGGAAGGGCCAAAGCCGCCATTCAGGCCGCAGGCGACCTGATAGCGACAAAATGTTCATCGTCCATAACGTTTTCGCAGGGGGAATCACACTGAGCCTTTCAACTGCGAGTATCTACAATTTCAAGTTTGTCCAACGCTCTCGAAAAAGCCATCCAGGTTTCTTCGCCAAAAAGGAAAAAGGCGACCTCGCGAAGGGATGTATCCCGCTCCTCTTCGAGATAAAGAACCACTTCCTCGAGCATGGCCCTGGCACATTTGTCGACGGGGTACCGCCCGACACCCGTTCCGAAAGCGGGAAAAGCCACACGTTCTATCGAGAGCTCATCGCACTTGTAGAGGCTGTTTTGCGTCGCTGAGCGGATTTCCCTTTCCCCCGTACGGCCGTCATCTCCAACCACGACGGCATGTATGATGTAACGCACCGGAAGGTCTCCGGCACCTGTGACGATGGCGTCTCCGACTTTCACGGGCCCCCTCTCCAGGGCCTCATTTTCGATCTCTTTGCCGCCCCTTTTCTTGATGGCTCCGGCAACGCCCTGCTTCATGACCAGCTTTTCGTTAGCTGCATTGACGATAGCATCACCGTCATAACAGGTAATATCCCCCTTGTACAAGCGGATCACTGTCTTTGAAACGTTCCGTTCACAAACCATGTTCTCTCCCCCCGGTATTGCTAATTCCCGACTGGTCGTTCCTCTTCTTTCTTCTATCAGTATAAAGCAAAGCGGCTCTCCTTGTCAGGGGGAACCGCTTTCCGGCAACATCGTCGTGTTTCGTGCTAGTAGGCTTTTGCGAATACCGCCAGTGGAACGTCCTTTTTCCCCGTATAGAAACAGGTCCCCTTGGCCTGGCCTTCGAGAGGGAAGCACCTGATCGTCGCTGTTGTCTCCGACTTGATATCCCTCTCGTCCTCCCTGGTCCCTCCGAAGTATGCCGTTATAAACCCACCCCTGTTTTCAAGCACTTTTTTGAATTCATCGTAGGAGTCGACGTGAAAGGTATTGCCTTTCCTGCATTCCAGAGCCCTGGCATACAGGTTATCCTGGATGGTATCGAGGGTTTTTTGCACCACCTCTGGAGCCTTTTCCCAGGACACGTCCATCTTTTCTCCCGTATCCCTGCGAACCAGACGGATGAAGCGGTTCTCGAGCTCCTTCTGGCCCAGTTCAATCCTCATCGGAACACCGCGCTGCAGATGGAAGAAGAAACGGTCTGCCGGGCGCATGTGGTACTGGGTGTCAACCTCTACGCTGCGTTTGCCGAGGAGGTCGTTCAGCCGGTTCTGCAGGTTACGGGCTTCCGGTTCAAAGATTTCGGCCAACGCCTTTTCATCATCGCTGATGGGAACAATAACCGCCTTCACCGGTGCGACCCGGGGAGGAATGATCAGACCGTCATTATCGGAATGGGTCATGATGATGGCACCGATGAGTCGTGTCGAAACACCCCAGCTCGTGGTCCAGGCATGCTCCCGTTCACCTTCCCTGTTCTGGAAGGTGATATCGAAGGCCCTTGCGAAATTCTGGCCCAGGAAATGGCTCGTTCCCGCCTGAAGGGCTCTTTTGTCGGTCATCATGGCTTCACAGGTATAGGTGTTGTCAGCGCCCGGGAAACGCTCGGCCTCCGATTTCTCCCCGGTGATCACCGGCAGGGCCAGCTGCGTTTCCATGACATTGCGATAGACCTCGAGCATACGAAGGGTTTCCTCAAGAGCCTCCTCCCTGGAAGCATGAGCGGTGTGCCCTTCCTGCCACAAAAATTCCGACGTCCTGAGAAACAGTCGGGACCTTTTCTCCCACCGCATGACATTGCACCACTGATTGATCAGGATGGGGAGATCCCTCCAGGATTGCACCCATTTGCTGTACATGTGGCCGATAACCGTTTCGGACGTTGGGCGGACAATCAGGGGTTCCTCCAGTTCCTCCCCACCAGCGTGAGTGACGACGGCGCATTCCGGGGCAAAGCCCTCGACGTGATCGGCTTCTTTCTCGAGGAAGGAACTCGGGATCAACAGGGGGAAATAGGCGTTGACGTGTCCCGTATCCTTGAAGGCCTCGTCAAAATGTTTCTGGATGAGTTCCCAGAGGGAGTATCCGTTCGGGCGGATGATCATGCATCCCCTGACTGGCGCGTAATCAGCCAGCTGCGCCGCCTTTATGACATCAAGATACCACTGGGAATAATCTTTCTCCCTGGGTGTAATATTCCGTGCCATGGCTGTCCTCCTCACTTTTGTCTGCAGACTCCCGAAACAGTTCCGCCGAGGTCGCGCGGAAGTTCCTGATCATTGTAGTCAGTTCACTGAATCGCGGCAAGTGTACCCTTTCCGGCTGCGTCATGGGACAGGTTCGCCCAGTTTGTATCGAGGTCTTCCGAGAACGTATCCGAAAGTCCATTCTTCGCGGTCGTCGTAAGTGACGAAGAACCTTCCGTCAAAAAACCTTCCGGGCAGGGTAAAAGCCAAACCGGCTTCCCAGGCGTCCTGGGAATTGTCCCAACCGTCATGATAGATTCGACCTCCCGAAGCAAAGATATCCATGTGAATCCGGCCCCACCAGCTTTCCTGAAAAACCCGTCTGAAGGCGATACCGGTCCAAAGGGCGTTTTCACCTTTGATCGGGTGCTCGGAAAGGGAGTAAAGTTCGCGCTGTGCCCCGAGATAGGCCGCGTTCCAGGCCTTGCCGCTGTCTCCGAATATAGCCCCTCCATTGATAACCAAACTCCATTTGTCATCTATGGGCTGGACACCGCGGACTTCCGCCCGGGCGAGCAGCATGTCGTCATCGGTATACCACGCCCAGCCGCTGAGGGAAAACCCTTTTGACGGGTCAGCGGGATCATCCATGTTGTTCACCGCCAGAGCCAGAACGGGCCCGTGGGAATGATCCGTTCCGTAGGAACGGATTTCTTCTGCCATGTACCCGACGTACATTCGAAGGGATCCCCAGGAAAAATGTTCTCCCGCTCCAACCCTGTACCGCTCCCATTCATGGATTCCGCCACCGGCCGTTTTATGCTCTTCCTGGGCGCCATAAAGGAAAAGGCCAAACCTCTTTGTCTTGTCGTAGGTCATTCCAAGATACCTTGCGTGGATTTCCCAGTTGTCACCCACTCCGAACCCGGCGCTGAGAAGATCGCCTTCGGCAAACAGGTCCCTGAAAACAAGATCCCCGTAAAGACGCCTGTATTGGTCAACGTTGGAAGCGTATCCTGAAACGATGATCTCCCTAGGAGGGGCCTTTTGCACATTAATATGCACTACAACGCCGTCTATACCTCTTTCTTCGAGAGAATAATCAGCGTTGCGAACATTGTCTCTTTCCCGGAGTCGGCGGCACAGACGATTTGCTTCCAGGACATCGAAGGACCGTCCGATCCATGATTCGCACATTTGGTAAATTTCTGAAGCCGCCCCACGCTCCATCCCATGAATCTGGATATCCTTCACGACGGGAGTGCCTTTGCGTGTCCGGCTTTCCACGGGAGGTGCGGACGCCGCGGCGATTCGGATCGCGTCAAGCTGTCTCCTGGCCGCTTCCCGTCCGCGCGAAATGATCTCTTCCCAGCCTCTTGTTGCAAGCATCTTTTCGCTGCCGACATCAGGGGTTATAACAATGTCAGCCTTTTCAAGCTCCCCTTTCACGTTCTGGCCCGTCATTATGTTGATCATCTGGTCTATCACGTCGACGACGGTCCTGATTTCCTCACGTCCCTTCCCCTTCCCGGTGACATCGACCACCACAACAGGATACCCGGGGAAAAGCTCTTTCGCCTGACTCACCGGCACATTGGCGACCAATCCGCCGTCGACGTAGAGGCGTCCATCGATTTCCCAAGGCTCGAAAATTCCCGGAATCGACATGGAAGCCCTCATGGCGGAAGCCAGGTCACCCGAGGTCAAGACAACGGCCTCTCCGGTCTCAAGATCTGTTGCAACTGCCGCAAAGGGAACCGGCAGGTCGCGAAAATCATAGACAGGCGCCCTGGCCGTCAGCTCTGAAAGCCGGCTGAGCAGACTTTCTCCGTCCAGGCCGCCCAGCGGGCCGGTAATTTCCCATGACCGGTCGAGCTCCAGCCGCAACAGCGAATTTTTCCAGTCAAGATCGCTTTCCCCGGGAGATGTCTTTTCCGCCTTTTCCCCGTCGCGCAGCAATTCCCGAAGGTCCAGTTCTTCTATGATATCCTGTAACTCGGCACCGTCATAACCACAGGCTGCCAGCCCGCCAATGATGGAACCCATGCTGGCACCTACAATGCCGGCGACGGGGATCCCCTTTTCCTCAAAAACCTGAAGGACTCCCACATGGGCGAACCCACGGGTCCCGCCACCGGAAAGAACCAGGACCACTCCTCCTTTCGGCCCTGATGCTTCAGCAGAAAAAACACACCAAAAAAGGAAAATCGCCAGAACCAAAAGGCCTGAAAGCAAACGGATCCCTTTCATTGGAAGTTCCCCCAAGCAGTTGACTTGCGACCTCGAAGACCGCACGCAATTTATCATATCAGACACACTGCTCCCTTTAACCTTGTCGTTTCCCGGACTTCCTGTGAAAATAATGGAGGACTCAACGGGACGTTGTGCCGCAGGATACCAAGCGGATCGAAGCGATAGCCCAGGGAGGTAGATGTGATGAACGAAAGTCCAGATGAAATCCTCGGTATCCTCGGAGGCATGGGACCTGCGGCAACGGCGGAGTTTTTCAGCCTCATATGCAGCCATGTACCAGCAAAAAAGGACCAGGACCACCCGAGGATCTACATCCTGTCCGACCCCCGGATACCCGACAGAACGGAAGCCATCATGGGCGACGGCCAGGATCCCGGGCCTTTCATCCTGGAAGACATGAAAAAACTCGCCCTTTGGGGTGCTTCTTTTCTTGTCGTCCCCTGTAACACGGCCCACGTGTTTATCGACAGGCTCGCAGGCGAAATCCCCCTGCCTCTTGTCCACATAGTTCACGCGACGATCGAAGAAGCGGCGCGGCGAAGTGCCCGTGGGGCATGGCTGATGGGCACCAGGGGGACACTGGAGTCCGGGATTTATCAAAAACATGCAAAAAAAAGCGCCTACCCCCTGGCAATCCCTTCACCGGAATTGCAGAAAAAAACCCAGGAAGTGATCCGCCTCGTCAAGGCGAATGAAAAAGACAAGGCCGGGGACTTTCTCGAAGACATCGTTTGCAAGCTGCGTGAACAACATGATCTCCCGGTCATCGCGGCATGTACGGAGCTTCCCTTGGCATGGAAATCATCACGTCTGCCCGCAAAGGGGATGATTTCAAGCCTTGAAGCCCTGGTATTGGCGTGTATCAACCGACTGTATCCAGAAGGGAAGGTATGAGCGAAGGCTATCGAAGAAACCTGATGCGCTCGAGAAACCTGCTCAGACTGAAGGCGAAAGGTCCCATGCGCGGGACAGCTTCGTCTACCGCCTGGCCCTGCTTCAAAACCAGGGCTGATGTCTTCGACCGGGCCAGAATCTGGCTCGGATAGAGGCTCCGGTGGCCGCTGAGAGCAAAGGATATAACCGAGACAACAGCCGCAAAAAGTCCCGCCGCGTTTCCGAAAAGCTCCATGGCAAGGATAATGGCGGCAATGGGGGTATTCGCCGACCCGGCAAGCACGCCGACGAATCCCAGCACTCCGAAAAAGACTGGATCAAGATTAAAAAAGGAGGCAAACGCCGACCCGGCTGCGGTCCCGACGAAAAACGTGGGCGTCAGGACGCCGCCGGTGCCACCGAATGCAAGAGTCACCCCTGTGGTAAAGGATTTCATGGCGAATGCGTACAGGGGAACCTCTTCCCCCCTGAAGATCGCTATGATGGTCGATTCGCCTAGGCCCAGATACAGGTTTCCAAAAAAGCACCACACGAGAATCAACACGGCGGATCCGATCAAGACTTTGATATAGGGTCCGAGGGTGATTTTTTTCGCCAGTCGTTCCATTGATGACAGCATTTCAATATGAAAAAGGGAGACAAAGCCAAAGAAAACACCGGCCACGATGACAACCGCAAAAACGGGCAGGGAAAAGGCGGGGATATCGACTGTGGCGGCAATGTTATAGGGCGTGCCGAGAAACAGGGCCATCCGGTAGGAAACGATTCCACTGATGAAAGACGGAAGTAAAACATCGTAGAGAACCTGGCCCATGAACAGGACTTCCAGACCAAAGACGGCACCGGCGACGGGCGTCCCGAACACGGCGCTAAACCCCGCGGAAATGCCGCATACCACGAGTTTCCGACGATCCCGCTTGTTGAAACGGGCGGACGTTGCGACTCCCGACATGAGGGCCGCCCCTATCTGGGCACAGGGGCCGACCCGCCCCGCCGACCCGCCCGAGGCAATGGTCAGGATGGACGCCACCATCTTTACGGGAGCGATCCTGAGGGGCACGTGGCCTTTGAAACGGTGCACGGCCTGAACGGCAATATCCCGTTTCAGCTGAAACCCTTCCAGATTCGACAGTCTGACAACGAAAACGCTCGCAAGAAGTCCTGCGGGCAAAAGGAGCAGGCGCCACAGCCCGGGATCCGCCGTCAAGGAAAAAGACACCTCGAGGGAGCGAAGGAAAAGGGCGGAAAAGGACCCGACGACGACGCCAGTAATGATGGCCAGAAAGAGCCATTTTGCAAGTTCGTAAAGCAGCGAAATTTCTTCGATAAAGAAAAACAGTCCCCGCTTTGGACTTTTCACTTGAGACCGTCCCCTTTGTAGTATTTCGTTAAAAAGGCTTTCTCAGCTTTTTCCTTCGGGAAATGAAATCTCATCAGCCATGAAGCCGAGATAGTCCAGCACCAGCCGCCATGCTGCAAGATCATCGACAGGTCGAGGCGGGACCCTGAAAGAAAGGGGAAGGAGGCGAACCGGTCCCCGCGGCGGATGAAGAATCCAGTACAGCTTGCGTGCCCTCAGGGTCGAATAGGCTTCCGGGACGGTCTCGAAAGGTTCATTTCTCAGCCGGATCTTTTCGGCCATTTCCTTCATCCCCGTTCCGCTGCCCAGAAGGATCTTCTCGCAGGACGGCAGGTTCGCCTCAAAGAAGTACCTTTCACGGACCCATTCAGCAAAACCGCCGGTTGTTCCTGCCGTCACCGCTTCAAGCCATGTGTTGAAGTCCCCGCGGGGCGCGATACCCGACAAAAGGAGTCTGCCGTCGCTCTCCACCAGGGCCCATCCGAACTTTTCGCGTCCGGGATCTATGCCCGCGAACATCAGCGGTCTCCCGTCGTGGAAGCCCAACGGGGATAGAGCCACATCCATTGTTCCGGATATTTCATGATCCACTCCCCGATCACGTCATTGCAGAGTTTGACCGACGCTTCAAGCTCATTCCCGAAGGCATCCTCCGAAGGCGGCTGGAGTGCAGGCAGCAGATACAGGTCATGGCGGATCCCGTCGGGCCGCCTGACGATAAAAAGCGGGACGATCCTCGACTTGATCTTGTCGGCCATTTTCAGGGGACCGTAGGGAGTACTGGCCTCCACGCCAAGAAAGGGGACCACGATACCGCGGTCCCCGAAATCCTGATCCAGCAGGACACCCAGGATCTCGCCTTTCCTGAGACATTTCAAGGCTGCCTTCAGGTCAAATCCTTTTCCGATCGTCTTGACCCGGGAACTGGCTCTCAGAAGTGCTATCAGATTTGTGATTCGTGGGTCTCTTTGCTCCGCTCCGATTGCGTTCATGGGGTACCCTTTCCGGCCCAAAACGGCAGCGGCCAGTTCCCAGTTGCCGAGGTGAGCCGTCAGGAGGATGACACCGTGGCCTTCCCTCAGAGCCCTTTGAAGATTCTCTTCGCCGTGGATCTCGACATAATCCTCGACATTCGGCCCCAAAAGGGGAAGGCGGAGAACCTCCGCAAGGCTTCTTCCCAGGTTCAGATAGGAATCCTTCACGATACGCCGTGCCGTGGTAATTCCCACCCCGAGGACGTGGACGCAGCGTCTTTCCGCCCTGTCGACCCGTTTCTTGCTCAGGACCCAGACAATCCAGCCGACACATTTACCGGCCGTAACAGCGGCTCGATGGGGAAGATGCCACAGGATCCACCTGAAAAGAAGAATCGCCCGCCAGATGCGTTCGCGCGATGTGTTTTCTTTTACGTTCTTTTTCATGACGTCAACCTTCCCGCGTTGTCATCTTGACGCCCCCCTGTTGTTTGCTAGACTAAATAGATATAGAACAAAATGGGAGGAGTGTGCGACGTGTTCCGTAAACTATTGTATCCTACAGATCTTTCCGAGCTGTCATTGAAAGGCCTTGAATGGACCTCCAGAAACCTTCTTCAGGGGGATGCGGAAATCCTGATCGCCCATGTGGTGGATCCGGCCGGCGGAATCAGAACCCCCGAGATCACCTATGATGCCGAGCAGTACCTTGACCGCATCTGCTCTGAACTCTCGGCGAAGGGCATCCCGAACAGGGTGTTCCTCGAAACCGGTGATGCCGCGGAAATCCTCCCGGATCTGGCCTATTCGTCAGGCTGCTCCGCCTCGGTCCTTTTCGTCCCGAGGCACGAAAAGATCACTCCCTTCGTGCGGATGATACCGATTCCACATTTTATCGCGAAATGCCCGGAAGGCAGAATGCCCGTGGACAACCCTTTCGGGGAGGTTGTCCTCTGCACGGACCTCTCCTTTGAACGCACCGACTCCATGCTGACGCAACTCAGGCCTCTGCTCGAAGGGTTTGAAGCCAGGATCACTCTCCTTCATTCGGTTGCTCTGGAGGAGCCCCAATCTTCCGAGGAGGTTTTCAAGGCGGCTTCGGAAGCGCTGGAGGAAGTTCGCATCCGCGTGAAGGAGTGGAACCCTCTTACCGAGGCCGTTCTGGCAAGCGGTCAGCCCGAGGAGGAAATCCTCAAACAATGCGCCCTGATAGGCGCGAAACTCGTCGTCGTCGGACTCTCGACCCACGGAGAGTTATGGAATCTCCTTATCGGAAGCACCGCTGAAACCATCATCGAACGTTCAGACGCTCCTGTCATGATCCTGCCCGTGTAGGTCCCGGCCGGTAAAAGCCGGAGGGCGCTGGTTAAAACGTCCAGCGCCCTCCGGCTTTCGTCTTTTATGGCTGATTCAAAAAAACCGCTCAGTTGCTCAAAAGCGTCAGCATGGCCCCCGCCGCGACGGCGGTACCGATAACTCCCGCCACGTTCGGTCCCATGGCGTGCATAAGGAGAAAGTTCGAGGGATTCTCCCTCGAACTGATCCTCTGGACGACCCGGGCCGCCATCGGGACGGCCGACACACCGGCCGCGCCGATCATGGGGTTGATCTTGCCGCCGGAAAGGACCTTCATGAGCTGTCCAAAAAGGGTCCCCCCCGCCGTGGAGAACATGAACGCCACAAGCCCAAGCAAAATGATCTTGATCGTCGCAAATGTCAAAAACGTCTCGGCTCCCATGGTGGATCCCACCGACAGGCCCAGGAAAATGGTCGTCGTATTGAGTATTTCGTTCTGGGCAGCCTGGTTGAGCCGTTCCGTCACCCCGCACTCTTTCAGAAGGTTTCCGAACATCAAAATACCGATCAGCGGGACCGACGCCGGCAGGATCAGCCCGGCCGAGACGGTCACCACGATGGGGAAAAGAACGCGCTCAACCTTCGTGACGGGCCTGAGGGCATCCATCCGTATGGCCCTGTCCTTTTTCGTGGTAAGCATCTTGATCACGGGCGGCTGAACCAACGGCACGAGTGCCATGTAGGTATACGCCGCCACGGCCACAGCTCCAAGGATCTGCGGCGCAAGCTTCATCGTCAGGTAGATCGACGTCGGGCCGTCGGCTCCTCCGATAATCGCAATGGAAGCCGCTTCAGGAACGGTGAACCCGAGCATCAAAGCCCCGAAAAGGGCCACAAATACGCCGAGCTGGGCCGCCGCTCCCAGAAGGAACGTTACGGGGTTCGCCAAAAGCGGAGAAAAGTCCGTCAGTGCTCCGATCCCCATAAAGATAATCACGGGATAGATCTCGTGCTGGGCTCCGAAAAACACATAATGCAGGAACCCGCCGTCATCCATAATTCCCGAAAAGGGAATATTCACCAGTATGCAGCCTGTCGCGATAGGCACCAGGAGCAGAGGCTCGAAATTCTTCACGATGGCCAGGTACAGCAACGCGAAGGCTACCAGAAGCATGAGGATATTCCCCCATGTCAGCCCCGCAAAACCCGATTGCGACAGGATCGTTGACAATGCCTTGAAATACAGTCCCATGGCCCCTCACCTTTCCGGCGCGGGCTCTATCCAAGCACCACGAGCACGTCACCCGTGTTGACCGGATCCCCGTCTTTCACCTTGATTTCCTTTACCGTCCCAGCCGAGGGGGCCTGGATCTCGTTTTCCATCTTCATGGCTTCCAGGACAAGGAGAAGGTCCCCTTCAGAAACCTGGGCGCCTACGGAAACAGCTACCTTGAGGACCTTGCCGGGCATCGGTGCCTCAACCTCGGCACCTCCGCCACCTGCCGCCGGTGCGGGAGCAGGTGCCGGGGCCTGAGCGGGTTCGGCTTTCGGTGCAGGCGCCGGTTCGGCCTTGGGTGCCGGAGCAGGGTTCGCAGCGGGGGTCGCCTGTGGCGCCGCTGCGCCGCCTGTCCCGAGATCCTCGACATCCACCTCGTAGCTCGTTCCGTTTACGGTGATCCTGTATTTGCGTCCCATTCCTGTTCCTCCTTCTGTATATTCCAAGATCCCTTGATATCGGGGATTTCCCCTAGTCCATACCTTCCATCAGTTCCGAGCGGCCGGCAAGTTTCCAGTTTCCTCCGTGGCCCACGGCCCTGCCGATGGGCGTTGCCTTCCGGACGGCAGTCACGACACCCCCGCCAGATGCTGCTACCGCGGCAGCTATGGCCGCGATGAGGGCTCCGTCAGGGCTTGCGCCCGGGGCTGGAGCTTGTTTTTCAGGAGCTGGTTTCGGCGCGGCCTTCTGCGGTTTCGATGGTGCAGGTCCCGAGCCACCTTTGCCGCGCTCAACGGCTGCAGCCAGATACCGTACTCCGAAAATGATAAACGTCAGGCCGACGAGGACTATAAACACAACGGAGAAAGCTATGAACGCCAATGCCGCCGCGCCTCCCATGCCTTCCGAAAACCGTTCCGCCAGATGAGAAAGTTCCATTCCGTCACCTCCCGCGCCTAATGCGGCATGACGCCGTGCTTGCGCTTCGGGCGAAGCTCCCGCTTGCCCTCGGTCTGCACCAAAGCCTGGAAGATCTCCCTGCGCGTCTCTTCGGGAAGGATGACCCGGTCGACAAAGCCCCTCCGCGCAGCGGGATAGGGCGTGGCAAAGGCTTCGCGGTATTCCTCTATTTTCTTCGCCCTGACGGCCTCCGGGTCCTCGGCCTCCTCGATTTCCTTCCGGAAGATAATATTGGCCGCGCCTTCGGCTCCCATGACAGCGATCTCCGCCTGGGGCCAGGCCAACACGACGTCGGCTCCGAGGTCCTTGCTGCACATTCCGAGGTAGGCGCCTCCATAGGCTTTTCTGAGGACAATCGTGATGAGCGGGACCGTGGCTTCACTGTAGGCGTACAACATCTTTGCCCCGTGCCGGATGATGCCGCCGAGCTCCTGTGATTTCCCCGGCAGGTATCCCGGAACGTCCACGAAGGTGACCACAGGGATGTTGAAGGCGTCACAATACCGGATGAACCGGCTGGCCTTGTCCGAGGCATCGATGTCAAGACATCCGGCCATGACCGCCGCCTGGTTGGCGATGATGCCGACGACATATCCACCGACCCTGGCGAAACCGGTAACCATGTTCTTGGCCCACATTGGCTGGACCTCAAAGAAATCGCCGTCATCAACAACGCGGCGGATGACATCCTGTACGTGATAGCCCTTGTTGGGGTTCGTGGGAACAATGTCACGAAGCTCTATATCCGCCCTGTTCACGTCGTCGTCGCTTTCCACGAAGGGAGGTTCTTCCATGTTGTTACTCGGGAGATAGGAGAGAAGTTTCCTGATTTGCTGGAAGCATTCATCCTCGTCGGCGGCGAAGAAATGAGCGTTTCCCGAAATCTGGTTATGGGCCTTGGCTCCGCCGATCTGTTCACTCGTCACATCCTCTCCGGTGACGGCCTTGATAACGGCGGGCCCGGTGATGTGCATGATCCCGATCTTGTCCACCATGAAGATGAAGTCCGTCAAAGCCGGGCTGTAGACCGCTCCGCCCGCGGTGGGACCGACGATAACCGACAGTTGCGGGACAACTCCGCTGGCGATGGTGTTCCGGTAAAAGATGTTTCCGTAACCTGAAAGGCTGTCGACAGCTTCCTGAATCCTGGCCCCGCCACTGTCATTGAGCCCGATGACGGGAGCACCGTTGGTCATCGCCAGGTCCATGACCTTGCAAATCTTCTTGGCGTGCATTTCTCCGAGAGATCCACCCATGACGGTGAAATCCTGGCTGAAGACATAGACCATGCGCCCATCGACAGTGCCATAGCCCGTCACGACACCGTCGCCGGGATAGACTTTCTTCTCCATCCCGAAATTCACACAACGGTGTTCCACGAAAGCGTCGATTTCGACGAAACTGCCGGGATCCATGAGCCTGTCGATCCGTTCACGGGCAGTCAGTTTCCCCTTCGCGTGCTGTTTCTCGATCGACTTGGCTCCACCGCCGCTTTCAGTGATCTCCCGGCGGGACAGAAGCTCTTCGCACAGTTCACCAATTGTCCTTTCCGACATGTCCCTTCCTCCTTTATGCCTTTACCTCGAGCTCTTTCAATCCCGTTCGCTCAGCTCGAGTAAAACGCCGCCTGCCGTTTTGGGATGCACGAATGCAATTCTTGCGCCCCCGGCTCCATAACGCGGTTTCTCATCGATGAGACGCATTCCCCTGGCTTTCATCGTTTCAAGGGCTTCCTCAAGATTCTCCACCCTGATCGCCAGATGGTGAATCCCCTCGCCCTTTTTCTCAATGAATTTCGCAACAGGACTGTCGTCGGCCGTCGGCTCCAAAAGCTCTATTTCAGTATCCTTCAGCGGCAGAAAGGCCGTTTTCACCTTCTGCTCCGCGACCTCCTCAACACCGGTGCAATATATTCCGAGCGTCTTCTCCCAGAATTGAAGAGCTTCTTCGATGCTTTTTACGGCAATCCCGATATGGTCAACAACTGTTGGTTTCACAGGATATCCCCCCCTTGACTCCGGGCACCCTTCGAATGGAGCGTCCCCGAAGCGATCTTGCCAGACTGTGCCCCGGATTTCCATGGCACATGATACCATCTTGCGAAAGTGGAACACTAAAAAAACACAAAACCGGTTCAGCAGGATTTTCAGCCTGTTCAGACGCTCTGTTTCGAGGCCACGGCATCCTCAAGCCACCGGATGCAATCTTTCGTGGGCGTCCCGGGACCGAAAATCGCACCGGCTCCCATCTCCTTCAGCTTTGGAATGTCCTCTTCGGGGATCACTCCTCCGCCAAACACGATGATGTCCCCGGCTCCCTTTTCCTTCAAAAGTTCGATGATCGCCCTGAAATAATGCTCGTGGGCACCGCTCAGAAT
>JBNGDE010000034.1:0-13539 GCA_049974925.1 Thermovirgaceae bacterium
TCTCCGTCACGGCGTTGGCGATCTTCTTGAGGACCGTCGTCTTGCCGGCCTTGGGAGGCGAGACAACCAACGCCCTCTGACCCTTTCCGATGGGCGCGAACAGGTCGATGAGGCGTGTCGTCAGTTCGTGCTTTTTCGTCTCGAGCTGCATGCGGGAATCGGGGAAAATCGGGGTGAGCCTCTCGAAGTGGGGGCGCTTTCGCGCCTCTTCGGGGTCCGAGAAGTTGACCACTTCCACCCTGAGGAGGGCTTCGTAATGCTCCTGATCCTTGGGGGGCCTGATGAGGCCCCAGACGAGATCCCCGTTCCGGAGCCCGAACCGCCGGACTTGGGACGCCGAGACGTAGATGTCGTGATCACTCGGCAAAAGGCCCCGGGGACGCAAGAAACCGTATCCTTCGGGCAGGACCTCGAGGGTACCGCCGCCAAACCGGAAGCCCATGCTTTCCGTCTGGGCCTTCAGGATGGCGATGACGAGATCGTCCTTGCGCAGCGTCGAGGCGCCGGGCAGCTTGAGTTGCCTGGCGTTTTTTCGCAGCTCCGTCAGGCTTCGTCCGGAGAGGTCCCCGAAGGAATGCTTCGGCCGGGGGACCTTCCGGGCTTCCCCGTTGCCGTTCCAGTTGCCTCCCTGACCGTTTTCGCGTGCTCCCTCTGCCTGGGCCCTGGTGTCAACCGCTTCGTTGTCAGCCATTGTTTTTCCGGGCTCCCTCCCAGTCGGCAAGAAACCGTTCAATGCCTTTGTCCGTCAAGGGGTGTCTGAAACATTTCTCAAGGACTGCAAAAGGAACGGTGGCGATGTCGGCCCCGGCAAGGGCGGAATCGATCACGTGCCGTGGATGCCTGATGCTTGCGGCGATAATCTCGACGGGAATGTCCTGGAGTGCGAAGGCCTCCGCGATATCCCGGACAAGCCCGATGCCGTCCTCGCCGATGTCATCAAGCCGGCCGATAAAGGGGCTGACATAGGCCGCTCCCGCAGCCGCAGCCAGAAGGGCCTGCTGCGGGGAAAAGACAAGGGTCACGTTCACGTCTATGCCCTCATCGGAGAGCCTCTTCGTGGCCCCCATGCCCTCGGAGGTCATGGGGATCTTCACCACCACATTGTCGTGAATTGCAGCCAGCTCGCGCCCTTCCCGAACCATGCCGTCCGCATCGAGCGAGACGGCCTCGGCACTGACCGGACCATCCACGATGTCGCAGATTTCGGCAATGACGCTTTCAAGATCCTGATTGCTTTTCGCTACAAGGGTGGGATTTGTGGTGACGCCGCTGATGACGCCCCAGTGTGCAGCCTTGCGGATTTCATCAACTTCCGCGGTATCGAGGAAAAAACGCATTTTGCAACTCCTTTGCGCTGAAAAGGCTTCAGCGTGTGATCGAAAAGCAACGGCGCAGGGTTTCCCTGCCGTCACTTAGTATTACAACGCAATAGCCACCCATTGGAAGGGGGGTGCCGTCTTCCCGAAGCAGGTAAAAGGCCTTGACGCCCTTTTTTTCCGTAATCGTCAAATGTTCCTGAAAAATAACCCGGTCCTCGTAAATCCACTGTATCCGTACTTGCGAACCTGCGCGCGGCGCGCTATATACAAAGCGAAGGCAAACCTGGCGTGTGCCCCATTCAAACCGCTCCGCCGGTGTCGAAGGGAGGTTGTTCTCGTCGAGCTCCTTGCACAGGACAACGCTTTGAACTCTCAGCGGTCCGGCAAAATTGTGCTGCCCGTACAGCCAGACCAGAAAAACGACGACGGGCACACACAATATGAGGGAAATGAAAAGAAACTGTTTTCCTGTCTTCTGCATTATACCCCAACTACCCCGGTTTCTGGCAAGCTTTTCGAGAAATTGAAAACCTCCTGCGGCTACCCGATGATCCTGGCGTGATCGGTCCAAAAAGGCCTCACCGGGGACTTGCTCTGGATCTGTACCATCTTCCCCTACAAGCATACACTGATGCAGGAAGATGAGAAAAGAGGAGGATGAAATTCAGTGACAAATCATGGCACCGCAAGAAAGGTCGCTCTCGGTGCAATGTTGGCTGCAGCCGTCACGCTTGCGACGATGATCCACATTCCCATGCCCGGTGTCCGCATTTATTTCAACCTCGGCGAAGGCGTCATCTACGTCATCGCCATCCTGCTCGGCGCCAGGTACGGGGCCCTTTCGGGCGGAATCGGCGCCGCGCTGGCGGACCTTCTTCTGGGTTACCCCCTCTGGGCGCCGTTGACACTTCTCATCAAAGGGACCGAAGGGGCCATCGTGGGCATCCTTGCCCCCAAGGGGCGCAAGAGGGCCCTTTTGGCGGGTGCCCTCGTCATGATCGCCGGGTACACCACCAGCGCGGGCCTTCTGTACGGATGGAAGGTCGCCCCCATGGAACTTGTCACGGACCTCGCCCAGACGGGGATCGGGACAGCCTTCGCGCTCCTTTTCGCCCCACTCCTGGGAAAACGCCTGGCAGCCTTCAAGGGGAACGCCTCATAACATCAGCGACATGGCTCTGACACGTCCCTTTGGGGGATGTGTTCCATGCACAGGGCCTTTATACGCGCCACCACGGCAGCATGGACCTCCGCCGGCATCCCGTCGACGGAGGGTGTCTTTTGGCATGACACGCCGTCCACGGCGCCCCTTGCGACCATCGCCTCGAGCATGGCCCCTTCCTCCTCAGGCTCGTGCCCCAGCCATTTGCGCGCGCGCACCGAGAGCATTCCCGTCAGGGCGTAGGCACCCCAGTTGGACACGTCCACCGGAACGGCCACGTCCGCCTTGACCCGACACAGGCAACATGAGAAAGAAGGCAGCAATGCTTCCAGCTTGCCTTTCAGGCATCCCATCCCGGCCTCGTTTCCCCCATCGCCGATGGCAACCAGAGGGATCCCTTTTTCGGCAGCCCGGTCCGCCGCCCCGTCCAGGGGCGCCGTCCAGGCCGTGATGTCCTCGCCGCGCATGTTGTAATACCTTCCGTCTTCGACTCGACCGACGCGTTCGGCAAAGACGAGGACGTCCGGGGCCAGGGAAAGGATATCCTCCGGTGAGGCGGCCTGAAGGGGGGCTTCGATTCCCAGGACGCTGCAACAGGCCTCAAGGGCTTTGAGATTGGGCCGGTCGGTGATGGTCCTGGACTCCTTGCCCAGGTGACCAAGCGCCCTGGCGAGCACAGCGGCGCCCGGAGGCCCGTCCGTTTCGGGCGCGTCGGCTGCGGGAACAAAAAACCCCGTGACGACACACACCTTTCGGGCCCTTTCGAGGATATCCGCCGCCCGCAAGAGGTCCTCCTTCCTGCACAGCGTCGCCACCTGCCTCCCCGCACGCCCCGACGCGACGATTTCGCACAGTCTGCCGGCTATATCCATCAGATGCTCAGGACCTCCACCGCTTCCATCAACTCCGGGTCGAGGTGCTTTTTCTCCTCCCAGGACCGTTCGAGGGGCACAACCTCCACCCGCCCGCAAATTGCGGCGGTCATCACTCGCCCTTTGCCCGACAAAAGGGCCGCAACGGCGGCCCTGCCCATCCGGGAGGCCAGGATAATGTCCACGGCACAGGGGCTCCCGCCCCGCTGGATGTGCCCCAGCACGGTCACCCTGGCATCGTAGCCTCCCGTGTCCTGAATGCGTTCGCGAAGCTCGTTGGCTCCCATGACGCCTTCCGACAGGATGATCAAAGAATGGGTCTTCCCCTTCTGCCTGGCGGCGTGGAGCTTGTCTATGAGGCGCCCCAGGCTGAAGGGGACTTCGGGCACCAGCACTGCCTCGGCTCCTCCCGCCACGGCCACGTCGAGGGCGATGAAGCCCGAACGCCGCCCCATGACCTCCACGATAAAAAGGCGGTCATGGCTCGAGGCCGTGTCCCGGAGTCTCATGACGGCATCAAGGGCCGTCTCCACGGCGGTCCTGAAGCCTATGGTGAGGTCCGTGGCCCCGATGTCGTTGTCGATGGTGCCCGGAATGCCCACCACGGGGATTCCCCGCCCTTCGAGTTCCGCAGCGCCCCGGAAGGACCCGTCACCGCCGATGACGGCGAGGGCATCGATACCCAGGGACCGGAGGTTTTCCACGGCCCTGTCCTGGCCGGCGGGCGTGCGGAACCGTTCGGAACGGGCCGTCTGGAGGATGGTCCCTCCGCGGTGAATGATGCCCCCCACGTCCCGGACCTGCAAGGGGTGAATCTCCTTGTCCACCAGGCCCTCGAACCCCCGCATGACGCCGTAGACCTCGAGCCCCTCGGCGATGGCTGACCGGGTCACCGCCCGGATGGCCGCGTTCATTCCCGGCGAATCCCCGCCGCTTGTGAGTACCGCGATGCGTTTCATGGGCTTCACCCTTTGAAATTTCAAGTTTTCTTCATCCTACCATGCAAAGGCCCATAAAAAAAGGCGGCAGGTTCCCCCACGCCGCCTTTTTTGCCCTTTCTTGCGCATTTCGGGCTACTGCAGCTCGTCGAGGCGCGCCTGCACCTTCTGGATTTCAGCGAAGATCTCTGCCAGTTCCTCCTCGAGTCTTGCCTTTTGTTCGTTCAGGTTCTGGAGGCGATTGATGAGCCTGTCGGCTTCAAGGCGTCGCATCGCCTGGCCTTCGGAGAAATCCACCGCCCTGTCCTTGTCGGTATCCCAGAAAAACTCCACCGTCTTGCCCAAAGTCTGGGCACTGATGCCTTCGTTTATCATTAGGCGTATTGTATTTGTGCCTTCAAGGATTTCGTTGCCCTTTTCGTCGTAGCGTGGGAAATACACCATTCCGTCTCTTTTGCCGACCAGCTTGAAGTTGAAACGCTTTTCGTAGTCCACGGGCTTGTATGTCTTGTTGCCCACCCAGAGGGTCACCTGCTCGTCGAAGGGCGCCATGTGCATGGTCGGCCCCCGGTTGTCGAACTCGATGTGAAAGGGAAGGTACTCTTCGAGACTTAAGGAGCTTAAAAGGCGGTACTTGTAATTTTCCATCTCGTCTTGGGTCCAGAGGTTTTCCTCTGCCTGCTTCTGGATCAGGGCATCGATGTATTCGTTGGCGTAGTAGGTTACGGAGATTCGAAGTTCCGCACCCAGGTCGGTCCTGTAGGTATTCCGCCTGGTCCACTTCTCTATGATGCCGTCAAAAGCGGCCGCAAAAGCCATTTCCGTAAAAGCGACGATGAAAAGTGTGGCAAAGGTCGCTATAAAAATGTTTTTCCTCATGAAGGGCCCTCCCTGAAATGCCGTTCGTTCATGTCCGGAGCCATTATACAACAAGGCTTCCTGCAACAGGCAAGCATTTTGAAACCAAATACAAGAAGGAGCCCTGCCGCCGAAAGGTCCCCGTGACTTTTAGCCCCGAACCCCAAATAAATTATAACGGCACGAAAAAAGGGAGGGCCGAAGCCCTCCCTTTGTGCTGACAGTCAGTGTCTGCCCTGTCCGATTCTAGAACCACACGTGGGTACGGAGCCGAATCATGCTGTCGTCATCGCTTAGGTCATAGCTGGTGTCGTCGTAGGACAGCTCGAACTTGATGCTCGGCGTGTACCAGTAGGCTACACCAAAGGTGTAGACTTCCGCGTTTTCAAAGTCGTCGTCCACGTCGATGAAACGCTGGAAAGTGGCCCACTTGTCGTTCCATTTCTGGTCCGCCCTTATGAAGAGCACTTCCGTGTCCTTCTGGAAATTGCTTTTGTTGTCTTTGTGCGCCCACAGGACTGCATTGCCCCAGTCGGCGTAGGGGTCGGCCGTATCGATGTGGAAGCCCTCTTCGATGTCGGCGTATTCAATCCAGAGACTGGTGAAGCCCAAAGCCTCCTGGTCGACCTGGAGGATCGCCTGGAGTGCGCTGGGATCATCCGTCGTCGCCCCGCTGTCAACTGTAACCGCTTTGTCAAGATCCTGCATCATGTAACGGCCGCGGAGCTGGATGCTGGGAGTGAAGTTGACGTAGGCCTGGGCCCAGTAGACCGCCCAGTCGTTGGCGTAGCCGAGCCACGTCTCGTCGTAGTCTTTCATGATGCCCACGAGGCCCATGCCGAACTGCTCGTTGAAGGCGTACTTGAGCCTCAGGCCGTAGAAGTACCCCTCGCCCCAGTCACCGTAGGTGCTGTTGGAAAGGTCGCCGCCAAAATCTTTTTCATCGAGCTCGTCGCCTTCCATGTGGGCCACGAAGGCGTCAAACTGGCCGGTGCCGAAGGGCTTGCTCCAGTAGAACCCGACGGGCGTCTGGTCGGTGAACCAGGCATCGTTGTCGATGTACCAGCCGTCTTCGCCTTCCCAGTCGAAGTTCCACTTACCGATCATGGCCGTGCTGTCCCAGGGCATCTTGATTGTTACGTAGTACCGCTGCCAATTCATGTCGTCTCCGGCAGATTTACCGATACGGGCAGTGAAGGTCAACTTGTCATCAAACTTCTTCCGCATGTATATACGGTAGCGGTTCAGGTTAAAGTCCGTATCGCCGGTGAGGCCGTAGGCGCTATCCTTGTCTACGCCGTCGTTGTCGCCCCACTTGGCGTCCAGGCGCAGTTCGCCCCAGAAGGACCATCCTCCGATGTCCCGCTCAAGAACGTCCACCCTGTCGTCCAGATCCTCGACCTTGACTCCCAGGGCGTCGAGCTCGTCCTTGAACTCCACGACAAGCCTCTTGAGGAGCTCGAGGTCTTCCGTGCTCGCCTTGTTCATGTCCACGTAGGCGAGCGCCCTGGCCACGACGGAGGCCATCTCGTACCTGGTGGCCTTCCACTCGCCCTTGAAGGCGCCGTCGGGATAGCCGGTGACGATGCCTCTGGCGGCGAGCTGGCTGACCGCGTCATAGGCCCAGTGGTTCATGGGAACATCCATGAACGGATTGGCCGCAAAGGCCGGCGCCGCAAAAGCAACCAGCGCCGCAACTGCTACAAGCGCAACAAATTTCTTCATCGTTGTGTTACCCCCTTGATGTGTATTGGCCCTGACACATCAAAGCGGAGTTTGTCCTGAAGTCTCCACGTTTCCTTCCTGACTCGCTTCCCGCTTTTTTCGTGTCTTTCGAGCCTTCTCCATCCCGCTTGCCCCTTGTGGCTTTCGGGGGTCGCACCTCCTTTCGTGCCTTCAGGGTCGATGCCGGGAAAAGAGACAGAAAACAGCTGAGGCAAAATGCCCCTCGGTGATTGTGACCGATCCCGGGCCGGGAGTCAAGCCCTCTTGCCGGATCGGGCACGGTTTCAATGTCCTCACCACATTAAAAGTTACCCTTTTTCGTGCGGATTGTAAAGCCCCGGTTTTTTCCTACACCCCATCTCACCTGTACAACCTCAGGAAGTGGCGGCTACAGGAACCTGCGCCAGAAGCGATCCTTCAGGAAGCACCTGGGCTGTTCCCATATCCCGCAGCACCTTGCAGGGGAGGTGAATGACTTTTGAGGTGAATGCCTGAACCCATACCGGAACTTTCACAAACCGTCCCTGTCCCCGGAGGAAAGAACCTACACACAGGTACCCCGGCAGGCTTCCTCGAGTTTTTGCCGTCAATCGGAGAGAAGCCGCAATATGCCGGTGGTGCTTTTGCCATCCATGACGGGAACTATCTCGACTCGGCCTCCGCATTCCTCGACCACTTCCCGGCCGACCACATCTTCGGGTCTGTAGTCTCCTCCTTTTACCAGCACCGCCGGCTTCAGGGCGCGAATGAGCTGAAGTGGGGTGTCTTCATCGAACAGGACCACCAGGTCCACGCACTCCAGGGCGGACAAAATCGCGGCACGGTCGTTTTGGTTCATGACGGGTCGGTTCTTTCCCTTGAGTCGTCGCACAGATTCGTCGGAATTCAGGCCCACCACGAGGCGGTCCCCGAAGGATTTCGCCCTTTCAAGACAATGAACATGTCCGACGTGGAGGATATCGAAGCAGCCGTTGGTAAAGACCACTTTCCTGCCTTCATGTTTCCAGCGGCGGACTGCCCGGGAGGCCTCTTCGAGGGTTTTTACCTTTGTCGAAGACCCCCTGTCGCCGTCCAGTTCCCCAAGGAGCTCCACTGCCCCTATGGCGTAGGTCCCGGCCTTGCCCACCACGAACCCTGCCGCCCTGTTGGCCGCACGTATGGACTCCGGCGTGGCGGCGCCGGCGGAAACAAAGGCCGCCGTAACGGCCACCACAGTGTCCCCGGCGCCGCTGACGTCAAAGACCTCTCTCGCGAGGGCGGGTTCATGCAGGACGCCGTCTTCGGAAAAAAGGGTCATCCCCTTGTCGGACCTGGTCACCAGAAGGTTCGAAAGCTCCCACCTTTGCTTCAGCCTCAGCCCCGCCGACTCGACAGCCCCGTCCTCATTCGGGACGTCTTTGCCCAGGGCCTGGCCCAGTTCCTTCAGGTTGGGCGTTACCATCCAGGCTCGGCGGTACTTTTCCCAATCGATACCCTTCGGGTCGACAAGCACGGGGATACTGGCCCCTTTGCAAAAGTCAATCACCTTGCGGCAGACTCCGGGCGTGCAGACCCCTTTGCCGTAATCGGAAAGGATCACGGAACGGACGCCCTTTTCTATCTCTTTCTTGACTTTGGCGAGAAGCCGTTTCTCTTCCGTTGCCCCGATGGCTTCGGTCTGCTCGAAATCAAGGCGCAGCATCTGCTGCCTCGCAGAAACGACCCGTGTCTTCGTGGTGGTGACCCTGCCGGTTTCCAGCAGACAACGGGTGTCTATACCCTTTTCTTCGAGCATTTCCTTCAGGAGGAAGCCCTCGGGGTCCCTGCCCACGGAACCAGCCAGAAGGACTTTACACCCGAGGCGCGAAAGATTGTGGGCGACGTTGCCTGCTCCGCCCAGCCCGTTGGAACTGGACGTGACGTGAACGACGGGTATGGGAGCCTCGGGGGATATGCGTTCCACGGCCCCCCTGTAGGTACGGTCGAGGATCAGATCCCCCACGACGAGGACCTTGACCTTTTCAAGCCCCGCCCGCAGGATGTCCCGCGCCGTAAGGCCGGAGGGCATCTCAGTCATCCTCCCCGAAGAGGTAGCCGTCCTTTTCGGAAAGGAGCCTGACGTAACGCCCGACGGCAACCTCGAGGCTCTCGAAGGGTTCGGTGTACCCAACGCGTCTCAGCTTCGACAGGTCGGCCTCTGTAAAGCTCTGATATTTGCCCTTGAGGTCCTCCGGAAAAGGGATATACTCGACGGTCCCGCGGTTGGTGGCATGTATCACCGCAGCGGCGAGGTCTTGAAAAGTCCTCGACCTGCCGGTGCCACAGTTGAAAATGCCCGAGATTTCGGGGTGCTCCAGGAAAAAGATATTCACCTTCACGGCGTCATCCACAAAGACGAAATCGCGCCTTTGCTGTCCGGGTCCGTAGCCGTCGGCTCCCTCGAAAAGTTTTATCTTTCCCGTTTCTCTTATCTGGTGGAAGGCATGGAACACCATCGAAGCCATCCGTCCCTTGTGTGCCTCCTGGGGGCCGAAGACGTTGAAGTAGCGCAGGCCCACCACCTGGCTTTTCGCCTGCGGCAGGACCTTCCTGACATGGCGGTCAAAAAGGTACTTGGTAAAGGCGTAAAGGTTCAACGGAAACTCGCATTCGCTTTCTTCCCTGAAGCCCTTTTTCCCCAGGCCGTACACCGAAGCGGAGGAGGCATATATGAAGGGTATGCCCCGCTTCAGGCAAAAATCCAGAAGGTCCCTGGAATAGCTGTAATTGTTTTCCATCATGTAGCAGCCGTCGGTTTGAAGCGTGTCGGAACAGGCACCCTGGTGGAACAGGGCTTCTATTTTCTTTTCGTCGAACAGGCCCGCAGCGACGGCTTTCCTGAAGTCGCCTTTTTCAAGGTAGTCGGAAAAGTCAAGCCCCCTGAGGTTCTTGAACTTTCCCGAACTTCCCATCCTGTCGACGACAAGTATGTCCTTGAATCCGCGGCGGTTCAGCCCCGCCACCAGATTGCTTCCTATGAACCCGGCTCCGCCGGTGACGATTATCATGGATTTTCCCCCCCGTCGGCGGCAACGCCAAAAAGAACCTCCTCCACGGCGGCACACAGGGCATGTTCTATGGCAAGGTGCACGTTCTGGATGACCGCCGTATCGGTGGAATCCACTTCAATCGAAACGTCGCAAAGCGACCCTGTCGCGCCGCCCTTTCGTGTCAGGGCTATGGTTTTGAGGCCCGATTCGCGTGCGCATACAAGAGCCCTTTTTACGTTTTCAGAATCACCGCTGGTGCTGATTCCCATCAGGACGTCGCCCGGTTTGCCAAAGGCTTCCACCTGCCGGGCGAAAAGGTCCTCGAAGCAATAATCGTTGACGAAAGCCGTGAGAAAAGACGTGTCCGTGGTCAGCGCAAGGGCCGGAAGGGCCTTCCGCTCCCTTTGCGGCCGCAGGCGGCAGACAAACTCGGCAGCCAGGTGCTGGCAGTCGGCAGCACTTCCCCCGTTTCCGCACAAAAGAAGCTTGTTGCCCCCCCGCATGGCCTTTGCGATCAACTCCACGGCGCTGATACAGGACTCCATTCCTCGACTTGAAAATTCCTCAAGCGCCCGGGCCGTCTCAGCCATAGAGGCTTTCATGATCTCTTCCAAGGCTTTTTCCCTCTCGAGTTTCATTCTTTTCCCCCGCAATCCAGCCCTTGATGATTTCCGCGGCTTCGGCAAGGTCGTCGGCCGCCGCGTCCCACAAGGGAGTTCCCGATTGTTCAGTTTTGGCACCGAATCCGGTACGGACCAGTATACCCCTTGCGCCGATCACCCTGGCAAGCTCCATATCCGATGCTTTGTCGCCGACCACAAAAGACCGCGACAGGTCGATGGAAAGTTCCAGGGCCGCACGTTCAGCCATACCGGGCGAGGGCTTTCTGCAGGGACATCTTTCCCACGGCGCGTGAGGGCAAAAATACGAAGCATCCACGGCGGTCTGCTTTTCCCTCAACAAGTCGAAGAGGCGCGCCATGGTTTTGTCGTAATCGGCCTCGGTGTAAAAACCCCTTCCTATTCCGGACTGGTTTGTAAGGATGACCACTTTAAGCCCCAGCGTCCTGAAACCTTTGAGGGCCTCGGCCGCTTGCGGCAACAGGACAACTTCCTCCGGCCTTTGAATATAGCCTTTTTCTTCTATCAATGTCCCATCCCTGTCGAGGAAAACAGCTCTTTTTGGTTTTGTGAACCCAGCCTCGTTTTCTGAATCCGGCAACGACATCACCCTCTCGATCCCGGGTGGGCAAAGCCTTCAAGGCGGCTTTCTTCAACGACCTGCCGGTAGACTTCAAGGGTTTTTTCCACCATGGCATCCTCGGTAAAATCTTTGCTTCTTTCGAGGCTCAGCCGGGAATATTTCTCCCGCAAGGACCCATCCCCTGCAACTTTTTCAAGAGTACGCGCCAGGACATCCGCATCACCCCTTGTGACCAAAATACCGTTATCGCCTATCACCTCTGACAGGGCCGGTTCAGCGTAAGCGACCACAGGAAGCCCGCTTGCCATGGCTTCCACCGCGGAAAGGCAGAAGCCTTCGGTTTTCGAGGGCAGGCAGGCCACGTCGAGTGAACGCCAGAAAGAAAAGATATCTTCGGGAGGGACGAATCCGGTAAAAATCACCCTGTCGGCGATGCCCAGATCGGAGGCCAGTTTTTTCATCGGTTCCAGAGTTTCGCCCGTTCCGCCCAATATCAACTCGCAGGGGATGTGGGGGCTCATTTTCGAAAAGGCACGAAGCAAATCGGCATGACCTTTTGGGTCTTTGAAAGTCGCCAGAAGGCCTATCCTGACAACACCTGGGGTCTCTGGGACAAGGGGCACAGCTTCAAGGGCCCCTTCGGCGTTGATTCCGTTATGTATCATCCAGGTTTTATCTACCCAGGACATCGCTTCAAGCACATATTCCTCTACTGCCCTGGAGACGCAGATTATACGTTTTTGAAGCCGGTAATGCCTGGGCTTGTGATAGGAGTGCATGTGACATATCAGACGCCTGCGAGCCAAAGGGGACGAAATTTTTGCGGCATAACCGGAAAGCCTGGCCGCACGACCGAGATGCACGTTTACAATGTCATGGGTTTTCAGGGCATGCACAAAGCGAGCCGTGGTAAAGGGTTCGTAATCGTTCAAAAAAGGGACAACCCGCACGTTGACGGAATCAGGGAGTTTTTCCGTCAAAAAGGACCCGCGTCGTACCCACACCTCCACATGGTGCCCCCGTTTCGCAAGGCCCTTTGCGAGCTTCACCACCACGTTTTCTGCCCCGCCCCAACCGCCGGCGTCTATCGCCTGGATAATGCTTAAACCATCGGTCTTTTTTCTGCTTTTATTCATTGGAATCAACAAGATTTGGACCTTTCCCCTCATACAAAGGAGCGTCGGTATAGCCCATTCCCATCAGAAGGCCCAGGCTTCCCCAGACAAGCGGTATCAGTTCTTCAAAAAGTGGGGCTAATTCGACGAGACCGTAGAGAAAATACACGAGGAACAGTCCCAGGACGGCCAAGGGAAAGGCCAGAACCTTCTCTTTTCTGTAACTGTAAAACACACGCCTCAAAGCGCTAAGCAAAAAACCTGCGAAGGCGGTCCCGGCAATAAGGCCGTGTACAGCCATGTGGTGCGTCCAGATGGAATGAGAATGCATATAATAACTTTGCAGTCCCAGTTTTATATCAGGGGCGGCCCCCAAAATCTCACTGCTTATTTCCGGGAAATTGCCTGACCCTACCCCCAAAAGCGGATATTGCGAGATCATTCTGGCCGTGACTGTCCAAACCGTTTCCCTTCGGTTCAAAAGCCGTCTCCAGAAATCTCCGGAAACTAAATCTACGGACTCAAGGCTCTTTAACATCCCGTCGCTAAAGGAACAATAAAAAGCGGTAAAGAAGAGGACAACCCCAAAAACCATCATGCTTTTGCTGTTATCGGAGAAAATAGCCAAAATAACACTTACGGCAATCAAAACAGGCAGCAAGGCTTCGGAATTGGAGTAACGGATGACCGCTGATGCCGCCCAGACCGCACAGGCCAGAAAAACCCATTTCACGGCGGGCCTCCGTAAGGGCAGTTCCATAAAAAAGGCGAAGTTGGCCACTCCTGCCAGGGTTACGGCACTGAAGAGTATATTTGGATTTACAAAAACACCGTGGTGATAACGGTATATACCGGCAAACCACACTTCCAGCAGAAGAAGCAAAAGAACAGTCCAGCAGGCGATCCATCCTGCATAGGTGGCAATCACCTTTTTCTGGGGATGCCTTGTTGCCACAAGAGCACCGGTTACCAGGAAAATTCCTATGGCAAGGTTGTACAAAACTCCCTCCAGATGTGTCCACTTTCCGCCATTGACGACATCGGAAATAATCACGAAAAGCAAGAAGACCGCGAAAAAAAGCCAGATAAAAAGATTGGAGTCATCACGAAAGATCCCTGTCACCATGCCGGCGCAGTCACGGATTTTCACAAGCATCCACCCAAATAGCACCAGCACGGGCAATGCCGCGTACCCCACCCCGAAAAGGCCTGCTCCAAGGCAAAGACAAAAAAGGTGGAGAGGCCAAAACCGCGCCTCCTTTTGAAATATTTCCGGAACCTTTTCAATGAACCGAAAAATCAAAGGTGAGCTCCTCCTGTCGCTATTGGTCATTTCCAA
>JBNGDE010000035.1:0-13404 GCA_049974925.1 Thermovirgaceae bacterium
CCTTCGGCTGTCCCGACGACCGCGTCGACGAGCAGGCGGCGGATTACCTGGAGCGTGTGCTCGAGGACTCCCACTCGGGCATTTCCAAGCCCGCGGCGGTGATCCTGGAAGCCGTGCAGGGCGAAGGCGGTACCATCATCCCGTCGCCGAGGTTCCTGCAGCGGGTCCGGGAGATCACCGAAGCCCACGGCGTGCTTCTGATCTGCGACGAAATCCAGGCCGGGCTGGGCCGGACGGGCAAGATGTTCGCCTTTGAGCACGCCGGGATCGTCCCCGACATCGTGACCATCAGCAAGGCCCTGGGCGGCGTGGGCTTTCCCATTTCGGTCATCGCCTACCGGGAGGAGCTCAACACCTGGCCGCCCGGAAAGAGCATCGGGACCTTCCGGGGGAACATGGTGGCCTATGCCGCCGGTGCGGCCGCCCTCGACTGGATGGTGGAGCACAAGGTAGCCGAGCGTGCGGCGGCTTTGGGCGAGAAGATTATGCCCCGGCTCAAGGAGATGGAGGCCGAGTCCGCAATTCTCGGTGAGGCCCGCGGGATTGGTCTCATGATCGCCCTGGAGATGGTTGAGGACAAGAAGACGAAAAAGCCGGCTCCGGATCTTGCGAAAAAGGTCCGCAAGTACGGCCATCAGCGGGGCGTCATGATCGAGGTGGGCGGCCATTACGGGAACGTGGCCAGGCTCCTGCCGCCATTGGTGATCCCCGAGGACTATCTCGTGAAGGGAATCGACATCCTCTACGGTGTCATCAGGGACCTGGAAGCGGGCAAAGTCAAGTAAACATGCCGTGATTCAAAGAGGAGCCGCCATGGCGGCTCCTCTTTGATTCACGAATTGCGCGGTTCATTTGGTAATGGAGTTTTTCAGAACCCTTCCGTCTTCAAAGGTGACATGCACCTCGAACCTTTGAGGCGCCGAACCGAAATTCCCGTTGTCGGCAAACCACAGGTGGAGTTCCGTATCGCCCGTAACAGCCATCTTGAAAGTCCCGTCGGTGTTGGAAAGGATCCCCCCCGAACCGGTTCGGGTCACGACAATGTTCCAGGTTCCGTTTCCCCTGATGGTGTCCCATACCCCGCCCCCGCCGTCAGGCGTCTTGATGGCGAGGCTCTCGATGGTTCCTTCCAGGCCTGAGAGCGTGAGCCTGACATGAGCGTCGGGGTTGGCATCGGACGGTGTGAGGAGGGAGGAAACTTCTGCTTTCGGCAGATAGTTCATGGGCCCTTTGCCGAGATAGACCGGTCGGACCCGATCAGATGTCCCGACAGCCCCGATTTCTACGGGAGCCAGTGGGGAAGGCGTGATCCCGTCTGCGCGGACGATTTCTCTTTCGATGATCGTCCCGTCACTCATGACGGCGATGACTTTGTATTTTACATCGCCTTCTGCAATGGTTCCGTTATCGGTAAGCCAGAGGTCGAGGTTTTTCCGCCCCGAGACGTTTATTGAGACCGAACCGTTGTTTTCGCTCATCACGTTGCCCGAGGCGTCGGTCACCCCGAGGAGCCATTTCCCGTTTCCGGGGAGGGTATCCCACTCGGAAGCCCCGTCGTCGCCGCGGACGATGAAACTGATGATTTTCCCCGACGCCGACAGTTCGACGGATATCTTCCAGTCGGTTTTTCCGTCACCCCGGAGGGTTTCGTTCCTGGCAGTCAGGTCACGCTGCCCCGGCGGATGGAGCACGGCGGAAAGGATTCCTTCTCCGGTGTCGGTTACGGGGGCCGGCCTTTCTGCAATCCGGCGCATGACGGTGCCGTCGTTGAACTTGACGATAACTTCGTAGCGAGTCGAACCGGCGTCAATTGAACCGTTGTCCGCCACCCAGAGGTCAAGGGTCGTCTCGTCTTCGACGGCGAACCTGACGCTTCCGTCCTGCCTGTTCCGAAGGTTGCCGTCAGTATAGACGGCTATTGCCCAAATGCCGTTACCGGGGACCGTGTCCCACGCCGAAGACGTGCCGTTCACGTTCCTGATGGCAATCTCTTCGACCACGGAGATGGTGTCAAAACGCACACAAAGATGGACATCTCTCGTGCCGTCGCCGCCGATTCTTTCCGATTTTCCTACGACGTCCCTTGAGCCTGTTCCATAGATGAGGGCGGACATTTCCCCGCCTTCTGACTCTTCTTCCTCTTTGTCCATCCCAGGTTCTTTCTCTTTCCCGAAGATTTCAGGAAACCCCTTGACGGTGGTTCTGGCGGTGGCTGTGCTGCCGTCAACGAAAGAAACGGAGACCTCGTATTCCCGGTCTTCCGAGAAAGCCGTTCCATCATCGGCCACGTAGACATGGAGAGTCAGAAACATGAGATACGGGATAATCGAAAGGCTGCCGGAGGAAGTGGTCAGATCCTCGCCCCGGCTGTCCTTGACAAGCATCCCCCAGGAATTGTTGCCGGGTGTGGTGTCCCATACCCTTTCCGAGCCGAGAGCCTTGATGCTGAGGCCTCTCACCGCCCCGACACCTTTTATGGTAACGACGAAGTGAGCGTCGCGCCGGCCGTCGGGCTTCATGGACTTGTTCATGCCCAAAAGGTCTGATTCTGTACCTCTAAAGGAAAATTCTTCCACATTACCCATGGCTGCCTGAGCCGGCACCGGCCATCCGATGATGAGTGCGGCCATCAGAAACAGGAGCAAAGTCTTTATCCATGGTTTCATCGTGCATCCCCCTTTGCCGGGTAATAGCCGTAGGTGACTACAAAAGAAACGTTAATGCATCAGCGTTAAAATATTATACACCAAGGGCGGCGACGTTTCAGCGTCCGTGGTAAAATCCCAGAGGATTCCCGTGGTTTCTTTTCCGTGTTTTAATCTGAGAGGTGATTGGATATCATGTGCACTGTCCTGCTTTGCGGAAGGGGCGGAAGCGGCAAAAGCACGCTGGCAGCCCTTCTCGCACGTCATCTCGCGGTAAACGGCCGTTCCGTCTGCGTGATCGATGCGGACGAAAGTAACGGGAGCCTTCACAGGATGCTCGGGATCGCGGCTCCTGAAATGACGCTGGCCGAGGAATTTGGCGGCAAGGAGGCTGTGGAAAAGTGGCTCGAATGCAGGAACAGGGACGGAGAATCCCGGTCCTGCGACCTGTTCGGGAAAAAGGGGGATTTGCACGTTCGGGATCTGCCGCGTTCCTGTGTAGGCAGCAGAGATAACCTCTGTCTTGTCAGCATCGGCAAGATCAGATCCCCCAAGGAGGGGTGTGCCTGTCCCCTTTTGAAGCTGGGACAGCACTTTATCGAGAGCCTTCACAAGGGAGGGTGGATTTATCTCGTGGATGCCGAAGCGGGTGTGGAGCATGTCGGTCGCGGTCTTCACGAACACTGCGACGTCTTTTGCTCCGTCCTCGATCCTTCATGGGAATCCGTCCTCTTTGCGCGATTCATGAATGAACTGGCGGAAAGCGTCGCAAAGCCTTGTGTCTCGGTACTCAACAAGTCCGAACCGGAGGCCCTCAGCTTCATTGAAGAAGCCGTCAGAGCCGAAACCCTTGGGGATGTCATTGGCTTCCCCTGGTTCCGGGAGATCGCCGAGGCAAACCTCCGCGGTCGACCCGTTCCGCTTGTATCAGATGCCATTTTGGTTCTCGAGCAACTTGAGGCGGTAATCTTCTCGCGTCGATAATTTGCCCGTTGAAGAGGTCCCGTCCCAATGTCAGGGGAGGAGACTGTTTAATACCTCTTTCATGAAAAGGGGCAGATCCGAGGGGCGCCGGCTCGTAATGAGCCCCTTCGAATTTACCACAGGGGCGTCAATCCATTCCGCTCCCAGCCGCCGTCATGTCGTCTTTGATGCTGGGATAGCTGGTGACCCGACGGTTCGACAGGATTCCTGCCGAGACGAGCAGGTTGCCCGCATGGCAGATAGCAGCCACGATGCCTCCGTTTTCGAACACGTGCCTCACGAGCTGCACGATATCGGACGACAGGCGCAGCTTGTCCGGAGCCCAGCCGCCCGGTATCACTACCGCCGAGGGCGGTTTGCCCTGAAGGCTGCCTGCGTCATAGGTGGCTTCGATGGTGGTGCCATATTTCCCGCGGTAAATCCTGGGCGCCGCCGGCGCCACCACGATAGGATCAAGGCCCGCTTCCTGCATCCTGTAATAGGGATACCAGAACTCGATATCGTGGAAGTCGTTCTCGACCAGTATGGCAGGGTAGGTTGACATGTTATCCACTCCTTTCTCCGGGAGAGTATACCTGAATGAACTCCCTCCTGAATTGATTATAATATGGCGCGACGGGATTCCAAGCGGGAACTGTAGAGCGGGCCGCCTGTTTCGTCAAGAAACGGCGATGTCCAAAAGGCGGGTTTTGTCCCGGCGGAACTGTCGGGGGAAGAATATCAAATTTCGTGAAATCTGATGTAAAATATGAACAACGGGTGCGAATCCGCGAAATAGGAGACACCGCTTTTTACGGGCGGCGGAAACACCGCCGCCTTTGTTGTGATTGAAAAGGGAAAAAAGGAGAGATTGCCAGTGGAAAAACGTTCCGGCGAGCTGCCTTTCGGAAAAGTCGTGCCTCTGCCGCTGGAAGAGGAGATCAAGCACAGCTATCTCGATTACGCCATGAGCGTCATCGTGGGACGCGCACTTCCGGATGCGAGAGACGGCCTCAAGCCCGTGCAGCGGAGAGTGCTGTACGGCATGCTGGGCCTTGGCCTGAGGCATAACCAGTCCTACAAGAAATCCGCCCGTGTTGTCGGGGAAACAATGGGTAAGTACCACCCCCACGGCGATTCGGCGATTTACGACACCATGGCGCGCCTGGCCCAGAACTTCTCGATGCGGTACCCCCTCGTCGACGGTCAGGGGAATTTCGGTTCCATAGACGGGGACCCTCCCGCCGCCATGCGGTATACCGAGGCCCGGCTCGCCGAAATCGGCGAAATAATGCTCGAGGACATAGACGAGGAAACCGTTGACTGGGGGCCGAATTTTGACGATTCGCTGGAGGAGCCGCTGACGCTCCCGACGCGGTTGCCCAACCTTCTCATCAACGGCAGTTCGGGCATCGCTGTGGGAATGGCGACGAACATTCCGCCCCACAACCTCGGTGAGGTCGTGGATGCTTTGTGCTACCTTCTCGAAACCCCGGAGCCCGAGGTAGACGGAATCCTGCAGCGCATGCCGGGTCCTGATTTCCCGACGGGAGGGCTCATCCTCGGCAGGGATGGCATCGTCGATGCCTATCGCACCGGCCGGGGGAAACTGACCGTCCGGGGGCGGGCTCACGTGGAAGACGGGAAACGGGGGAAATCCTCCATCGTCATTACGGAGATTCCCTACATGGTCAACAAGACGACCCTTCTGGAAGCCATCGCAAAGGGAGTCCAGAACAAGGTCCTGGATGGAATCACCGATCTCCGGGATGAATCGGACCGGAGGGGAATCAGGATCGTTGTCGAGCTTTCCAGGGAGGCCAACCCGGACGTGACCCTCCGGCAGCTTTACCGGAGAACGCAGTTGCAGACGACCTTCGGCGTCATCAACCTTGCCCTTGTAGATGGCGAGCCGAAAGAAATGTCCATGCCTCAGATACTTCGGACCTTCCTGGACTACAGGCGCGAGGTGATCCGCCGGCGAACCGCCTACAGGCTCCGCAAGGCGCAGGAGCGGGCCCACATCGTGGAAGGCCTCATCAGGGCCATGGATATCATCGACGAGGTCATCGCCCTGATACGGGGAGCCAAGGACACACCGACGGCCAAGCGGGGTCTCGTGGAGCAGATGGATTTTTCCGAAGCGCAGGCCCAGGCGATTCTGGACATGCGTCTCCAGCGACTGACCAGTCTGGAAAGAAACAGGCTGGAACAGGAAATGGCCCAGCTTCTTGCCGACATCGAACGATATGAAAGCATTCTCGGAAGTTCCGCCATTCTCGACGCTGTCGTTCGGGAAGAGCTGATGGACGTCAGGAAACGTTTTGCCGACGACAGAAGGACGGACATCGTCGAAGCTGTAGAAGACATGTCGGTTGAGGATCTCATCCCTGAGGAAGAGATCGTGGTCATGCTCTCCCGCGACGGGTATGTCAAAAGGATGCCTCTTGTGACCTACCGCTGCCAGGGCCGGGGCGGAAAGGGGGTCAAGGGGGCCACACCCAAGACGGGTGACGAGGCCGCCATACTGACCGTTTCGAGCACCCACCGGGACCTTTTGTTCTTTACCTCCAAGGGCAGGGTCTTCGCCATCAAGGGACATGTCCTGCCGGAGCCGAAGACCGGAAAAGGCCGCCTCGTGAGCCAGTTCATCAGCCTGGAAAAGGACGAATTCGTCGTGGCCATCCGGGACAGCTGTCTCCACGGGGCGAAATTCGTCTTTTTCATCACCGAGAAAGGGACGGCCAAACGTCTCCCGGTGGAGGAGCTCCAGAATTTGACCCGTGCCGGAAGACGGGTTCTCTCGCTTTCACCGGGAGACCGGATTGCCAGGGTCCGTTTTACCGCCGGTGACGATGACATCCTTCTTGTAACATCAAAGGGGAAGGCCTTGAGAACCAGGGAAGAGGAATTCCGTGCCATGGGGCGGCAGGCCCGCGGTGTGAGGGCCATCAGGCTCGAGGACGGGGACACCGTTGTCGGGTGCGACATCGTTCGGGAGGGCCGTCAGTCACTTTTGGTGACCAAAAAAGGCATTGGCAAGCGGACGGAATTTTCAGACTTCACATCCCATCACAGGGGGACATCGGGAGTCCGTGCCCTTCAGATATCGGACAAGACAGGCCCGGTCATCGGTTCCTGGGGAGTTAGTTCCGAAGACGAAATCATTGTCATGACGAATCACGGCAGGGTCGTCCGGATCGAAGCGGGTGATATTTCGGTTCTGGGGCGCAGCGCTACGGGCTATCGTGTGATACGACTCGATGAGTGTGATACCGTCGCCGATGTGAGCATCATCCACGTAGGTGAAGAAGAGGAGGAATAGCCATGAAGCTTGCCCCTGAAGGGCAAAATCCCGTCATTGCCGGTCTCGTCCTTGGGGTGGCTTTCCTCGTCTTTTGGGTTCCTGCAGGGCTGGCCTTTCTGGTCGGTACGGCTTTTCTGGCATGGTTTTTCAGGGATCCCGAAAGGACGCCGCCGGAGGACGACGGTACCTGGGTAAGTCCTGCCGATGGAAAGGTCGTACAAACGGGTCAGGCGAACCATCCATTTACCGGCGAATGCCACTATGTGGGTATTTTCATGTCGCCTTTCGACGTCCATGTGAACCGCATGCCCGCGGACGGCCGGATCGAGTTCCTGGAATATGTCCCGGGAAGAAAATGGATGGCCTGTGCCCCGAAGGCTTCGGAGGAGAACGAGCGGTTTTTCCTCGGCTTCGAGAGCCCCTGGGGGAAAGGCATGGTGGTGCAGATCGCCGGTTTTTTGGCCAGACGGATCGTCTGCTCGAGGTCCAGGGGTGAAAATCTCCTTCGCGGAGAACGGTTCGGGATGATAAAATTGGGTTCAAGGGTAGATGTTTACATGCCGCTTTCGGTAAGACCCTGTGTCGAAAAAGGGCAGCGGGTGAAGGCAGGGACAACGAAAATCGGAGTGGTGGATTATGGCGCGAAGGAAACTCCAGAAGAAGCTTCCCTTTAGGAAGATCGTCCCGAACATGATTACCAGCGGGAACATGCTCTGCGGCATGCTTTCGGTGGTGATGACCTTTCATGGCCAATATGTCCCGGCGGCGTGGCTCGTTTACATGGCCATGGTATTTGACTTCCTCGACGGCAACATGGCACGGCGACTTGGCGGAAGCAGTGAATTCGGTATGGAACTTGACAGCCTTGCCGATGTTGTCAGTTTCGGCGTGGCGCCGGCGATACTTTTGTACAGCGTGTATCTTCAGGGGTTCTGGGGTGTGACGGGTGCCTTGGCGGCTGTCTTTTTCGCCCTGTGCGGCGCCCTTCGGCTGGCACGCTTCAATGTGCACCACGTGGCCGGTTCCTTCCAGGGGCTTCCGATTCCGGCTGGAGGCCATTTCCTGGTTTCTTTCGTGTTTGCCGGGCTTTCTGCGCCTGCCTGGCTGATGGCCCTGGTGTCGGCCGGCACGGGTCTGCTCATGATCTCGAGCATCCCCTTCGGCAATCTCAAGGCCCTCAGGAAAGGGAACCTGAACAAGGCTCGGGCGGCTTTTTTGTGGGGATTGGCGGTAACGCTCATCATTGCCCTAAGGGAACGGGCGCCCCTTGCAGGCATTGCGATATACATCGCAAGCGGTTTCCTGCACGTGGATTGGGGGAAATGGCTGAGCCTGAAGGAGGAAAATGAAGACTCCGTCGGGTATCACCACAACACCTAGCTTCCCGATGGCTGAAGGAGGAGACAGATGCAAAACAGCCTTTTGGCATTTCTCGTTATTGGCGTCCTCGCCGGCTTGCTTGCAGGGCGGGTGATGCGCGGCCGTGGGTACGGCGTTTTGGGGAATATGCTCGTCGGTATTCTCGGGGCCTACGTCGGCGGGATCCTGTTCAGCCCGGTGGGGCTTTTCCCCATGGGTTTTCTCGGGTCCCTTCTGATGGCTTTCGCCGGAGCCGTCGTTCTGCTTTTTATCATCGGCATCTTCAGAAAACGAAGATAGCAGGACCTTGAGGCCGTGGGTTTGTGAAATCGGCACCGGGAGGCGATGGAGCCTCCCGGTTTTTTATCTTTCCTTGATACGTGGCCAGAGGATGTAGGTAAGTATGATGGTAAGGCCGAGATTCGGAAGCATGTAACTGCCGTTATACACCGTGGAGTAAAGCCAGACGTTGGTCCCTTCCGGGGCGTAGCTCGCGAAGAAGATTACTCCGGAGAGCACGTGGCAGGCAAGCCGCAGAAATGTGCCCATTGCAAGCCCGAGCCAGAGGGGCCTGGGAGCGAGTGCGGCGAAACCGAGCGCGCTAAAGGCTAGCGGGTAGTCCAGCAGTGCCTGCAGGGGGTGGACCACGTATCCGCCGAGGATCAGCTGGAGAAGTCCCGCGACTGCGCCTGCACCGGTTCCGGCCTTGAACCCCCACCTGAGGGCGAAAATGAGAATCGGAACGTTTTCCAGGGTGATCGAACCGCCCTGGGGCATGCGCCAAAGCCGGAGGTAGCTCAATGCAAGCGCCAGGGCTGCCACGAGTGCGGCTTCAACGAGGATTCGAACCTTTTGCTGTTCCATGTCCGGATTGCTCCTTTCGAGGTGGCGGGGAAGAAGTTCGCGAAAGAAAAAGGCCCTCCATGCCGGAACCGGAGGGCCTTTTCAGCGAGCGATCTTTCCCGAAACCGCAATTTCCTTCGCCGGTATGACCCGGATCAGGTTCCAGGGGTCGAGACGATGTCTCCTCTCAGCCGGTCTTCCAGCTCCCCCATTGCCAATGATTCTTATACGCCTCACGAGTTGTTTTGTCAAAACGGCATGGCCGCCAAAGCTGTGGTATATTCAGGACGGTTGTAGCCTAGGAGTCCTTGCCGACGAAAATTTTGGGAAAAGAAAGCCAGTGCCGACTGGAGGTTTCATGCCGCTGAGAATCTATTGTTCCGTCTGCGGGAAGAATTACGAACCGCGAATCCGTCCTGTCCGATGTGCCTGCGGGCAGCCCTTGTCCTGCGTCATGGACTGGGAAAAGCTGCGCATAAACCGGGCTGCTTCCGGGATGTGGAGGTACGGGTCCGTTCTGCCTCTGGTCCCGGCCGGTCTTTCCATGGGAGAGGGGTGGACTCCTCTCCTTTCCTCGAAAGGGGAAAGCGGGCTGTTATACAAACTGGAATTCATGGCCCCTACGGGGTCTTTCAAGGATCGGGGGGCGGTGATGGTTGTCGCTGATGCCCTGGCGTGCGATTGTGATTCTGTCGTCATCGATTCTTCCGGAAACGCCGGCGCTTCCGTTGCCGCGTACGCGGCAAGGGCGGGCATAAAGGCCACCGTCATAGTTCCCGAAGGAACCTCCGAGGGGAAAAAACATCAGATAGCCTCCTTTGGGGCTGAGGTTCTGGCCAGAGGCCGGAAACGGTCGAAAACGGCGGCCTTTGCCTGGGGGATGGCAAGGGACGTTTTCTATGCAAGCCACGTGTGGAATCCCCTTTTTCTCGAGGGGACAAAGACGGTCGCCTTCGAGATATGGGAGCAGCTTGGCCACAAGGCCCCGGATGTGGTCATCTCCCCGGCGGGGAACGGAACGCTCCTTCTGGGGCTCTTCAAGGGATTCAGGGAGCTGTCCCAACGGGCGCTCATCGACCGCATCCCCAGAATTGTCGCAGCCCAGGCGGAAAAGTGCGCGCCCCTCAAGAACGCCTCTTTCGGCCGGAAGGCATCCTGTGGCGGGACCTGTGCCGAGGGGATAGCAGTATCCAACCCTCCCCGGTTGGAGGAGATGCTCAAGGCCGTCAGGTCGAGCCGTGGTGACATCGTAACAGTGAGCGAAAAAGAAATCATTGAAGCGAAGGAATGCCTGGCGAAGGATGAAGGCCTGTACGTGGAGCCCACGGCGGCGGTCGCACCGGCTGCAGGAAAGGCCCTTCGGGCGTCGGGATTCTTCAAAGCAGATGAGACTGTCGTGATTCCCCTTACAGGTTCAGGATTGAAGAGCCCGGGTCACTGAGCTTCAAAAGGGGATAAGGGCGGTCAGGCAATGAAAAGCATGACGGCTCCGGAAAAAGCGGTGCCGAAGAACACGGGCGGGAGGACGGTAGATTGGGAGAAATCAGGCAAATAGAGGCGGATCTTGTCGAAGATGCCATAAAGGCTCTTTTCCTCAAGGCCAATACGTCTATCGGGCAGGATATCTACAATGCCCTTTCCGACGGGTTTTACAAGAAGGAGGAATCACCTTGCGGACGTGACGTTCTGGGGCAGATCCTTCGAAATCACGACATCGCCCGTGAAGAGGGAGTGCCAATTTGCCAGGATACCGGAATGGCCGTGGTTTTTCTGGATATCGGCCAGGATGTTCACATAACGGGAGGCGGTCTCGAGGAAGCCGTAAACAAAGGTGTGGCAAGAGCTTACGAAGAGGGATATTTCAGGAAGTCCATCGTCGATGATCCCCTGTTTGACAGGAAGAACACGGGGGACAACACTCCTGCGGTGATTCATGCAAGGATTGTGCCGGGGAGGCTTCTTGACATCATGGTCACCCCGAAAGGCTTCGGAAGCGAGAATATGAGCGCCCTCAAAATGCTGGCGCCGGCCGCCGGTGTCCAGGGCGTTGAGGATTTCGTCGTCGAGACGGTGATATCAGCCGGGCCAAATCCCTGTCCTCCCACGATTATCGGCGTCGGAGTCGGAGGAACCATGGAAAAGGCGGCCCTTTTGGCGAAGCGGGCGACGGTCAGACCGGTGAACGAGAACCATCCCGATCCGAGGTATGCAGAACTCGAAATGCGGATGCTCGAACGGATCAACAACTCCGGCATCGGTCCCGCCGGGCTCGGCGGCAGGATCACTTCCCTGGCGGTCCACCTCGAGCATGCCCCGGCGCACATCGCCGGAACAGCCGTGGCTGTAAACATATGCTGTCACGCCTGCAGACATGCGCGCGTCACCCTTTGAGAAAAGAGGGAAAGGGACACATGGAACCCCTTTCATTGACGACTCCCCTTGATACAGATACGGTGAGGCAGCTTCGTGCGGGTGACAGCGTCTTCCTGAACGGGGTCATCTATACTGCCCGCGATGCGGCACATCAACGACTCGTAGAGTCGGCCGATGCCGGGAGACCTCTTCCCTTTCCGATAAAAGGACAGGTCCTGTATTATGTGGGCCCCGCACCCGCTCCTCCCGGGTGGCCTGTGGG
Source organism: Thermovirgaceae bacterium (assembly GCA_049974925.1). GTDB lineage: Bacteria > Synergistota > Synergistia > Synergistales > Thermovirgaceae > UBA1876. Next base: position 11,753 of record JBNGDE010000035.1, read on the forward strand.
TCCGGCAGGCCCCACAACGAGTGGCAGGATGGATCCCTATACTCCGCGGCTTCTGGAACTGGGCCTTGGTGGAATGATCGGCAAGGGGTCCAGGTCGGAGACCGTTGTCAAGGCCATGAAGCGGTATAAGGCGGTGTATTTTGGCGCCGTGGGCGGAGCAGCCGCGCTGGTCGCCAGGTGCATCACCGGCGTTGAAACGGTCGCCTATGAAGATCTCGGACCGGAGGCCGTTTTCCGTTTTACAGTGAGCAGGCTTCCCTTGACGGTGCTGATCGATTCCAGGGGAAACAATCTGTATGTTTCAGGGCCGAAAACGTATCGACGGCAGCCGCAACCCTGAGGAACGCAAAGAAAGGCCTTTCCCGGGCCAGACGGAAGAGAGGACCTTTCAATGACATTTTACGTCGATCTTTTTGGAAACGACCTGTTCGTCATGAGCTTTGCCGTCTTGACGGGCCTGGCCCTAGGCAAATTGCGGCTCGGCAGGATCAGCCTGGGTATCTCGGGCACGCTTTTTACGGGTCTGATTATCGGGTTTTTCGGACACGAGATTAGCCGGGATCTCTTTACCTGGAATCTGGTCATATTTGTCGTCAGCGTGGGGCTTTTGGCGGCTGAGGATGTGGTGATTTTCGTGCGACGATTCGGCTTCCGTTTTGTTGCCCTTTCCGTGACGGTCACGGGATCCGGAGCGTTGACGACCTGGACTTTCACCAGATTGTTCGGATCGGGGATTCACCCTCACGTGGTGGCCGGGACCTACGTTGGGGCATTGACAAGCTCCCCGGGGCTGGGCGCCGCCATGGAAGCTGTCGGTGGAGGGTCTGCCGTTGCTGCAGGGTACACCATTGCGTATCCTTTCGGTGTCCTGGCTGTCGTGCTTTTTGTCCAGATCGCGCCCCTGGTCTTCGGTATCGATAACGAGGTAGAGCGCCGCAGACTGAAGGATTTCCTGAGCGGGTACAAGGCAAAAAAAGATGTAAAAGAAGAGTCGGTGTTTTTTTCCCTTGCTTCCTTTGCGATCTGTATGATGGCAGGATTGTTCATCGGAACGGTTTCCATCCCCCTTCCGGTGATCGGAAGCATCAGGTTGGGAGGGACTGGAGGCGCCCTTATCGGGGCCCTCGTCCTTGGTGCTTTCGGAAGCATCGGTCCATTGTCCATGCGCATGGATCGACAAATGCTTTCGGCTCTCAGGGATTTGTCCCTGGCTTTTTTTCTGGCGGCAGTGGGCCTCATGTCAGGTCCGGGAGTGGTGGAGGTATTTACAGAAAGCGGCTGGCTGCTGGTTTTTGTGGGAACCGTCACGGCACTTGTCTCCCTCGGTGTGGGCTATATTCTCGGTCGCGTGGTCTGGAAGATGAACTGGGTCCTTCTGGCGGGAGCAATTTGCGGCGCAATGACAAGTACTCCGGGCCTTGGAGCGGCCATTGATGCCACAAAAAGCGAAGAATGCGCCGCCGGATACGGGGCGACGTATCCGGTTGCACTCTTTTGCATGGTTTTGTTCACGACGCTGATCGTAAAAAGTTTCGCTGCGGGATAAACCTGAGACGTAAAACGCTCCAGGGGGATATCCCGTTGACGGATGTTTGTTGCCCTTCGGGAGGCATGTCATGGTTGGCACCGGAGTCTGGGTTATTTGGATTGTC
>JBNGDE010000036.1:0-13242 GCA_049974925.1 Thermovirgaceae bacterium
AGCCACCGGCTCATAACCGGAAGGTTCCTGGTTCGAGTCCAGGTGGGCCCACCAATACGGCAAATAAAGCCACCCACAAAGGTGGCTTTATTTTTTGAAACAGGGAGGCAGCAAAATGGGAAATATTCAGACCCTTTGTGATGCAATCAATGATTTCGCACCCTTTGAAACAGCAATGGATTGGGACAACTCCGGCCTCCTTGTGGGAGCACCGGAAAACAAGGTATCCAGAGTGGGGGTTACCCTTGATGTTACGGATGAATCACTTGCGGAAGCTTCCAAAAGGCAATGTGACTGCATCATCTCACATCATCCCTTTCTGTTTTCCTCCGTTCAAAAGGTTTGGACGAACAGCGCCTTTGGGAAACGGCTGAAAAGCATTCTTTCCGCCGGGCTCAATGTGATCGCAGTCCATACCAACTGGGATGTTTCCTGCTGCGGCGTCAACGTAATTCTTGCGGAAATGCTGAATCTGGAAAACAGGGAACCTTTGACGGAATCCTCAAATCGCGACAAGCGGTTATGGGAAGGGGCTGTCGGCATACTGCCTTTCCCACTTCCATCAGAGGACTTCGCCGTCTTTGTCAAAGAAACGCTTTCTCTCCAGTGGATCAGGGTTTTCGGGAAAAAAGAAAGCATCCGTAAAATTGCATTGGTCGGCGGGTCGGGAAGCGATTACCGGATATCCGCCCTCGCAGCCGGCGCGGATTTGTTTCTGACTTCCGATATGAAGTATCATGAAGTTCAGGATGCCGTAGACAACGGACTTTCTGTCGCCCTGGCAGATCACGGAGAAGTGGAAAGGATTTCGATTCCTTTCCTGAAAAAAGAAATACAACAGCGGGTGGATGTCGAAGTCGTCGAACTGCAATCCTGTTTTGATTCAGGAAGCATATTTGTATAATTGCCTAATGTTCGATGGAAAGCGAGTACGAGAGGGGCTTTCCGACAGACGCAGTGACGATGTAAAAAACGAGGTGAAAGTACATGACAAAACGGGTTTTCAGCGGAATGCGGCCGACGGGAAAACTGCACCTGGGACATCTGGCCGGAGCCCTTTCAAACTGGGTGAAACTCCAGTATGAATACGACAGTTATTACAGTATCGTGGACTGGCACGCCCTGATGTCGGATTACGCAGACAGCAGCGGCATACGGCAAAACTGCAGGGAGGTCCTTCTTGACTGGCTTGGGGCGGGTCTGGATCCGGAAAAGGCGACGATTTTCGTACAATCCCATGTTCCGGAACACGTGGAGCTTCACCTTGCCTTTTCAATGATCACACCACTGGGCTGGCTTGAAAGGTGCCCGACATACAAGGAACAGATATTCAACATGCAAAACAAGGATCTCAGCACTTACGCCTTCCTTGGATATCCTGTCCTGATGGCTGCGGATATACTGGTGTACAAGGCCGAATTCGTTCCCGTAGGAGAAGATCAGTCGGCTCATCTTGAACTCGCCCGGGAAATAGCGCGCCGCTTCAACAATTTTTTTGGTCCTGTATTTCCCGAACCCCAGACACTTTTGACGGCTACTCCGAAGGTTCCCGGTACAGATGGGAGAAAAATGAGCAAATCTTACGGAAACTCGATCAACATCGCCGATAGCCCGACGGAGATCTGGGAGAAGATCAGGACAATGATGACAGATCCTGCGCGTGAACGGCGGAAAGATCCTGGCGATCCCGAAAAATGTCCGGTCTGGGACCTTCATAAGGTTTTCAACGATGACGCCGGCGAAAGGGAAGAAATTGCCGATGGGTGCAGGACGGCCGGAATCGGATGCATTGAGTGCAAGAAGAAACTTCACGCTCATTTAATGAAAAAACTTGAGCCAGTGCAGAAAAGGCGGAACTATTATGCGTTACACGGGGACGAACTTGATGATGTCCTGTGGGAAGGTGCGAAACATGCCCGAAATGTTGCGGCCGTCACCATGGAGGAAGTTCTACAAGCCATCGGTTTCGTGGGACGGAAAGGTGGACGGTCATAAAAGGAGAGACCTGCGTGTCCGAAAGGCAATTCGAAATTGAAATCGAAGGGTTTTCCGGACCACTGGATGTGTTATGTCACCTTCTTGAAAGTCGGGAAATAGAAGCGTCAACTATACAGGTAAGCGAAGTTATTGCCACATATTCCTGTTTTCTCACCAGGACGGGAAAGCTTTCGATTTACCAGGCGGCGGAATTTTTGAACCTTTGTTCGCGAATTTTGCTCGGAAAGATCAAGGCACTCCTTCCCGATGTCGTCAAACCTGAAGCCGAAGCAATCGAAACCGCGACCGATGAGGCGGCATTGCTCAAAACCCTCGAACGTTACCGTCCCTATCGAGCCGCGGGCAATTTGCTCAAGAACCTGCAAAAACACCGGGAACGCCATTTTGCAAGACCCGTTGCAGAAGGTACTGTTTCCTATGAACTGGGCGACCTGTACTCGCTGTGCAGACAATGGTGGAGCCTTTATGCGGCGTTCAACGGAGCCGGCAGTTCAAACGGCGAATCGACGGAAACATATTGGGAAGGACTCCCCGACCCAGTACCGGAGGAAGAGCAAGTCGAAAAACGAATCAAAGAATTGGAACGCCGCTTGCAGCGGGAAAACGAAATCCCTTTGGCAGAACTCGTTCCCAAAGATGCCGGACGGACCATCCTGGTGGTGACCATTCTTGCACTTCTTGAAATGTGCCGACTCGGGGAAGTATATCTCCACCAGGAAAACCGTTTCGGACCGCTTCAGATCAGGAGTGCGAAAAATGCTGTCGATAACGGCCCAAACTATTGAAGCACTTCTTTTCGTGACGACAGAACCCGTTTCCGAAAAGGAACTTGCGTCGGTTCTTTCCAGGGACGCAAGTGAAATCACGGCGGCAATGAAAGAACTGAAAACTCATTACAACGATCATCACGGCCTAAGGTTGATCCAGCTCGCTGCGGGATGGAAAATGATGACATCTGACAAATTGGCAGATATCGTGGCATCCTTTCGGGAAACGTACCAGAAACAACGTTTACGTCTTAGCAAGGCCGCCCTTGAGACACTGGCCGTGATCGCTTACGCGCAGCCGGTAACACGCGCGGAAATCGAGGAAATTCGCGGGGTTCGCTGCGATCGTGTTCTTGAGACTATTCTTTCTCATGGACTTGTCAAGGTCGCCGGCCGAAAAACTGGAACGGGAACACCACTTTTGTATCGTACCACCGATATCTTTCTCGATCGTTTCGGACTGAATTCGATCTCCGATTTGCCGACACTTGACGAAATAAGCGACATGGCCGCCGAAATGGAAGCAAGTGGCATTGATGATGAAGAATAGATGGAACGACAAAGCCGGAATTCGCCTGAACAGGTACCTTGCCGCCTGCGGGCTTGGCTCAAGGCGCAAGGTGGAAGAGTTGATAAAAAACGGGAAGGTTTTTCTGAACGGTTCAAAAGCGGAAAGTCCAGGCCTGCGAGTTTGTTCCCATGATCGTGTTGTAGTCGACGGTCTGGCCGTAGAACCGGAAGATGTTTTATATGTTCTTTTCAACAAACCCCAGGGGTTCGTCTGTTCCGTAAAGGACCCTCACAACAGAACGGTATTCGAAATCCTGCCGCGGGAATACACAGAGCGGGGACTGTTCCCGGTTGGGCGGCTTGACAAGATGTCCGAGGGACTAATCCTTTTGACCAACGACGGGGAAACGGCCTTCCGGTTGACCCATCCGGGTGAGGGGACGGAAAAGACCTACGACGTACTCATGTCGACTTCCGTGGGAGAGGGACAACTCAAGGCATTGCGGAAAGGTACCTCGCTGGACGGGAAACACGTCAGGCCCTTGCTTGTGGTTATGTTGCCCAGAGAACCAAAAGGCCACTGGGTGAGATTTGTCCTCAATGAGGGAGTGAAACGGGAAATTCGCCGGCTTTCTAAGAACGCCGGCTTGGAAATCAGACGGCTGGTACGCACAGGCATCGGAAAAATGAAGCTAGAAAAGCTCAAACCGGGCGAATGGCGGGAAATATCTAAAACGGAGCTTTTCAACATGATAGAACAGGGCGGCATTGTCTAGAAAGGTGAAATATGATTTTAAAAAACCGGAAATTTTTCACGATTACCATCGACGGTCCCGCCGGGGCGGGCAAAAGTACGATAGCCCGCCTTGTGGCGGGAAAACTTGGATTTGAATACCTCGACACGGGCGCATTGTATCGGGCCGTCACGCTGTACCTGCTAAACGAGGGAGTCCCACCGGTTGATTCGCCGCGTCTTCGACAGGCCTTGCGCGGTGTTTCGGTAAGAATCGATTCGGAGAGGGTCTATGTAAATGGCGAAGATCTCTCCTCGCAAATCCGGAGCCTTAAAGTGGAGAGGAAAGTTTCAGCTTATGCCATGCTCCCCGCAGTCAGGAAAAAGCTTTTGAAGATACAACAGGAACATGCTTCAAGGTGTGACATGGTAGCAGACGGACGAGATATGGGCACAACTGTTTTCCCGGAGGCAAACCTCAAAATCTACCTTGTGGCGAGCCTCACAACGCGAGCGTTCCGCCGCTGGAAAGACCTGGAAGCTACAGGCGTAAGAACTTCCTTGGAAGAAGTTCAAAAGCAGGTGCGGGAGAGAGACAAGGTGGATACCAATCGCAGCCAATCGCCCCTTCGGGTTCCTTCGGGAGCACAAATCATCGATACATCTGAAAAGGCAATATCGGAAGTGGTCGATATCATTATCGAAAAGGCGGCACGGTTTCGTAAGGAAAGGAGAAATAATCCTTGAGGTGGTTTCGCGCAGGCTTTTTCTACGTTGTCGCCTGGCTCTTTTGCCGCATCGTTCTCACCCTGTACAACCGGATGACCGTGCACGGTTTGAAGGAAGCTCTGGGACACCGGGGGCCGGTGATCATCGCCGCCAATCACTGCAGCAACCTGGACCCGATCGTCGTCGGGTGCGCCTATCCTCGTCGCTTGCGCTATCTTGCAAAATCCAGCCTTTTCGAAGTCCCCGTTCTCGGCCGTGTCATTCGATGGCTCGGCGCCATTCCTGCCAAAAGGGAGGAGTCGGCCGGCGCCGCGTCAGCAATGAAGACGCTTTTGCGATTGATCGATTCCGGAGAAAGCGTCCTTGTCTTTCCAGAGGGACAAAGGTCGCCGACAGGAAGGTTGCAACCGCTTGAAGATGGTGTGGGAATGCTTGCAGCGAAGACCCGGTGCATTGTCATTCCTGTTTTTATCAAGGGAAGCTACGACGCATTGCCCAGGCACCGATCTTTCTACAAGCCCTCAAAAATTACGGTGTATTTCGGGTCCCCTTTTAAACCTGAAAAGGCGGGATTGGAATCATCGAGGGAAATCCGCAAGACCGTTACAAAGCGACTTGAAGAGGAGCTCCGGAAACTGTCGGAAAAGGCCGGTGTGAAAACGGACACTCCCTGAAGGAATCCGGCGTTTCCCTTGAACGGCATCCTGCGAAGAAACCGAAAACTTAATCGGAAGGGTGGTCCTTACCGAATGCTGAAAAGCATGACGGGATACAGCCGGGTCCAGAACTTCTTTGAGTGGGGAACGGCAAGCCTTGAAATTTCCAGTGTGAACCACAAGTACCAGGACATTTCCATCCGTTTGCCAAAGGAACTGTCAGGCGCGGAACCCCTTCTGCAAAAACGTCTGCGCTCGGCCTTCAGGAGAGGAAAGGTTCTGCTCCGGTCCGATGTCTGCTGGTCACAAGCCTACAGGTCCTGTTACGTCAACAGCGATATTCTCAAGGCATACGTCAAAGATATTCAAAAGGCTTTTGCGGACCTGGGGATTGAAAGAGTACCGCAAATCGAGCCTTTGTTGAATCTTCCCGGGGTCCTGGAGCCTGCGGCTGCCAAAGACGCATTCTCGTTGGAAGCAATGGGAAAAGACATGGACTCCTTGCTTGAATCGGCCCTTGAGGATTGGAATGGCATGCGTGCAATTGAGGGAGGACACCTCAAGGAAGATATTTTGGTCCATCTCATGGACCTTGAGAACCGGATAAAAACCTTGGGAAAACGCTGGCCTGAGGCACGGGATGCCGCTGTAAATGCTTTCAGGGAAAGGATCAGCACATTGCTCGCTGGGCAGGGAATCGCCCTGGACGAAGCCAGGGTCGCCCAGGAGATCGTGATCCTTAATGATAAATGGGACATCACCGAGGAAATAGCCAGGCTTGGCAGTCACATGGCGAAATTCAGGGATATCATGGATAATGTTGAGGTTTCAGGCAAAAAACTGGATTTTCTCGTTCAGGAAATGAATCGTGAAGTCAATACCATCGCGTCCAAGAGCAATGACTCCACACTGAGATGGGAAGCGGTAGAAGCGAAGGCAACACTGGAAAGCATTCGGGAGCAGATCCAGAACGTGGAGTGATGGATATGAAAAACAGGCTGCTACACATCGGTTTTGGAAACATGGTTGTCAGCGATCGGATTGTATCGATTATTCATCCGACCTCTGCGCCCATCAAACGTCTCAAGGATGAGGCAAGAATGCAGGGCAGGCTCATTGATGCTACTGAAGGGAGAAAAACCCGGGCCATCATCATCACCGACAGCAATCATGTTATTTTATCGGCCATACAACCCGAGACGGTGTCACTTCGATTCGAAGGAGAAGAGGATGACGAAGAAGGCCTCTAAGGGAACGCTTTTCGTTATATCAGGGCCCAGCGGAGTCGGGAAGGGGACACTCCGGAAAGAGCTTTTCCGTAGACTTGGAAGGCTTTCCTATTCGGTTTCCTGCACCACGCGCGCGCCGCGAACCGGCGAAATAGAGGGGGTCGATTACTTCTTCCTGGACCGCGAAACCTTTGACAGACTTCTCTCCCGCGGGGCGTTTCTGGAGTGGGCGGAAGTCCACGGGAACCTATACGGTACCCTCGAAGAGACGGTTAAAAATTCCCTGGCTGCAGGCAAGGATGTTATCCTTGAAATCGATGTCCAAGGGGCGATACAGGTCAAGGAGCGCATGCCGGAGGCCGTTTTGATTTTCATCGCTCCACCCGGCGAGAACGAGCTGGTACGAAGGCTCAGTCAGCGGGGTACGGAAAAGGAACAGGAACTCAAAAAGCGACTGGAGAATGCCCGGAAAGAACTCAATGCGGCTTCGGATTACGATCATGTTATCGTCAATGATAATATTGACCGGGCTTCAAAAGAACTGGAGGATATCGTCAGATCCTACAGGAACAAAAAAAATGACATCCCTTTCCCTAGAGGTGATTGACAGGTGCAGCAAAACAAGGACAAAGCCGTACCAACAAACAAGTTTCTCGAAGCACAGATTGTTGCGAAAAGAGCGAAGCAACTGAGCGAAAGAAAAGGGCAAAGTTTCCTGGAAGAAGGGAAAACAAATCCAATTGAACAGGCCACGAGGGAGTTGGCCGAGGGAAAACTCCGCTTTATTCTTCCATCCCAAAGGGCGGCGGGGCCTTTGGAGGGAGCCGAGGATGGCGAAAACGGACTGGAAAAGGCATAGAAAGCTCCTGTTGTGCATAACCGGAGGTATAGCGGCGTATAAAATTCCCGAGCTGGTACGTTGCTTTTCTCGAAGAGAATGGGATATCGAAATCATTCTCACTGAGGCTGCAGGGCATTTCGTTTCTGCCTTTACGCTTTCGGTGCTTTCCCGGCACAAGGTCTGGACTGAGGCCGATTTCCTATCAAATGACCGGGGCTTCGAGATTCCTCACATAAGTCTGGCACAAAACTGTGATGTCATGGCAGTGGCACCCTGCACCGCGACCACACTGTCGAAGCTGGCGTCCGCCGATGCCTCGTCTCTGGTTTCTGCGGCTGCCCTTGCCGCCAGGGTGCCGGTTTTGCTGTTCCCCTCCATGAACACCGATATGTGGTATCACAAGGGAGTCCAGCAAAATTGCCTGAAATGCCGGGAATATGGTTATACCATCGTCGATCCTGACCAGGGACAACTGGCATGTCGCGAGGAAGGAAAGGGAAGACTTCCCGGGATCGAAATCATCGAAGAGGAAATCCTGAAGGCGGTCTGTCCCAGAAAAACGGACCTCAACGGACTCAGGGTGCTTGTTACAGCGGGGCCGACTCATGAGTACCTTGACCCCGTCAGGTACATTTCAAACCCCAGTAGCGGCAAAATGGGGTTTGCTCTGGCAAAAACCGCCTGGTACCGTGGTGCGGACGTTACAGTGGTATCAGGTCCCGTCACGATCGAACCTCCCCACGGAGTGAGGATCGTACCTGTCGTTGAGGCCGAGCAGATGTTCGATGCCGTCTTGAGGGAGTCACAAGAGGCAGACATCATCATCAAGGCCGCAGCGGTGGGGGATTACAAGGCCCTTTCGCGGTCTGCGCAGAAGATAAAAAGAAAACATGGTCCGATGACCATCGAGCTTTCCCCAAATCCGGATATTCTTGCCGAGCTCGGGAAAAGACGCAGGAAAGGACAAATACTCGTGGGTTTTGCGGCAGAAACACAGGATTTTGTGCAAAATGCATCATCAAAGCTTTCAAGCAAGGGGATCGATCTTATTGCGGTAAATGATGTCAACGCACCAGGAAAGGGTTTCGCCGGCGACATGAATGAGGTGACAGTCCTGGACTCTTCGGGAATCCTCTCCTGCCTGACCGGGACAAAGGATGATGTCGCTGAAGGCCTTTGGGACGTGATCATTGACAAGTGGCCAAAACAAACCTGATGGAATGGTTGTACGATGTTCTCCTCCCTGGACCGTGGTGGCACCCCCTGACATATAAAGGAAACGAACCTGTCCAGCGGGGCTGCCGGGTCAGGGTCCCTGTAGGTAATGGAGGGCGGACAGGTGTAGTCGTCCATTGTACGCAGCGGGGAAATAAACAGGGGGAAAGCCCCTTTTCCTTCAGATCGATCGAATACACCATTGACACGACTCCCGTCGTTCCCGAAGAGATCCTTCAAACCCTTCACCTTGCGGGAAAACATTTTCTCTGCGGCGCAGGAGAACTGATGAAGATCGCCTTTCCTTCCCCTTTTTTCCAGGGAGAACCCGTCAGTCCTCCGGAAGGAAGGAACCCCCCGAAGGAGGGCTCTTTCAGCATACGTTTCTACAGAAAGGCCCTAGACAATGACAGATTCGGGCATTACAGGAATCTTCTTGAAAACGGACCCGGTCGGGGAAGTCTCGTTGTCTTTCCGGAAAGAAAACAAGCCGAAAGATTCTGGAAAGAGCTCGAGCCCGAAGTCCGTGAAATGGGTATCCTGTGGCCTTTCGGAACAGGGAAGCGCTTTTGGGAAGCGTGGGAAACGGTTTTAACGGGGGAACGAAACATAGTCATCGGTTCAATGGGTGCCCTTTTTGCGCCGCTTGCGGGAATACAAAAGATCATCGTTGAAGACGAAGGAAGCCCAGCTTATTATACGAGACGGTTTCCTTTCATACATGCGAGGTCTCTTTTGACGTACCGCGCCAAATACTGGAAGGCCGAACTTATTCTCGGCGGAGCCATGCCGTCTTCACGGACTTATCTTTACCAAAAGGAGAAGTGCTCCGACGAATCCAGGGGACGGGTTATATTCGCCGATCGAAGGCAGGCAAGGGAATTCGACGTTCAAGGCGTCAAAAATCCACTGGACGTCACAGATGCTGTGCTGACCAGAACCCAGAAAGTGACTTCTGCCGGCGGGACGGTCCTGTGGCTTTTGGACAGGATCGGATATGCCTCTGGAATCTGGTGCTGCGAGTGTGGGCACATTCTCGGCTGTGGGAAATGTGGCACGGCCATGCGATGGGAATCACGTGAATCCATGGCGGTCTGTCCCTTCTGCGGAAACAGGGAAGATCTGCCCGAAAAATGCCCCGTATGCGGAGGCGTGCTTATGGAAGGGATCAGGCCCGGAATAGAAGCTTCCACAAGACTCGCAACAGGACTTCTCGGGGATGCCACGCGTGTTCATGAATGGCATGGCTCCCAAAAACGCGAAAAGACCCGTCGTCGGGATCTCTTGAAATCCCTGGGGGAAAAAGGCGGTATCGTGACAGGTTCGAGGAAGGCTCTTGAATTGTGCGATGAGCTGTCCGTTGATCTTGTTTGCTGGCTGGACGCAGACATGGAACTTTTGAAGCCCTCATATGAGGTGAAATACAAAACGTTCCGGATGGTGTGGGAATCCTTGTGGAGGGGACGAAACCCGGAGAACAGGAAGGTTATTTTGCAGACATTCAGGCCGGGAGCAGACTGGCAGAAAGGCCTGATAAAAGGGTGGCACCGGTTCTGGGAAACAGAACTCTCTGAACGCAGAGCGCTCGGCCTGCCACCTTGGAAATACCTTGTCGAGGTACACGCGGGGAAATGTATAAAGAATGAAGTCCTTTCGGTGCTTGAAGAAACGGGCTTCGATTGTCTTGACCCGGAATCCGGGCAGGAGATTTTCTGGGTCAGGACCGCAAAGACGGAACCATTGAGAAAAGCGCTTGAACCCTTTTTTTCCGTTTCCCGATCAAAAAGGGGTTTTCCCCGTTTAAAAGTCTGGATCGACTAGTTCCATAAAATCTCTGGAAGGTGGAAAAGATGGCTATAGTAGCGATCGTCGGGCGCCCGAATGTCGGAAAATCATCGCTTTTCAACCGCATAGTCGGACGCCGTGAAGCAATAGTGGATGACCAGCCGGGCGTTACAAGAGACCGGCTTTACACCCGTGCCGAATGGCAGGGAAAGGTATTTTATCTCGTTGATACGGGAGGGATGACGGGTTCTTCACGGGATGATCTGGCAGGTGCGGTTCATCGACAGGTTCAGGCGGCTATTGAAGAAAGTGATGTCCTGTTGTTCGTAGTGGACGCGCTGGACGGCAGTACCCCCCTGGATGAAGAAATAGCCCTGCAACTGAGGAAAACAGGGAAGCCCGTCATACTCGTTGTAAACAAGATCGATGATGTCGTCCATGAAAACAGGGTGTACGACCTGTATTCACTTGGATTTGAAAAGGTTATCGGCGTCAGTTCTTCCCACGGGAGAAACATCGGCGATCTCCTGGACACGATTCTTCCATACATTTCCGAAACTCCGATAAGCGAAGAGACTCCTGAAATCAAGCTCGCCCTCGTCGGGAGGCCGAACGTAGGGAAATCGACACTGCTGAACGCTCTCGCCAAAACGGAACGGGCCCTTGTCGAAGATGTTCCAGGAACGACACGGGATTCCATTGACACACTTGTTTTCTTCGATGGAAAGCCCTTTCGCATTATCGATACGGCAGGACTGAGGAAACGTTCAAAAATCCGGTCTGATGTGGAATTTTATTCCTTGGTGCGGACGCAGGAAGCCATCGACAGAAGCGACGTCACGATTCTGTTGATGCAGGCAGATTCTCTCTGTACGGACCAGGACAAGAAAATCGCGGCGCACGTTGTTGACAAGGGGAAAGGGTTGCTTCTCGTGGTCAATAAGTGGGATCTTCTTTCGAGAAACCCCCGTTCAGGCGACCTGGTACGCCGGGCAGTCAGGGAGAAAATGCCCTTTGTCGATTTCGCACCTCTTCTGTTTCTTTCGGCGAAAACCGTAAGGGGACTACAGAAAGTTCCTGAGCTTGCGGAGAAAATATTTGAAAACAGGAAACGTGTGCTTCCCGAAGAAATGCTGGGGAAAATCGTCAGGGAAGCTTTCCTTTTCGAACGAATGCCTTCCGATAACAAGGGGAAAAAACTTTCAATTTTCGGGTGTGTGCAGGCGAAAACAGAGCCACCGCATTTTGTATTCAGGGTAAACGATCCCAAAATAGTGACGCCTTTTTTTGAACGGCATGTTCACCGTTTATTAAGAAATGTTGCTAATTTTGAAGGTTCGCCGCTCCGAATTACCTGGAAACCTGTCTCCCGAAAGCGAATCCGAAGCCCTCGGCCTTGACCAGCTTGTTTCAACGTGATATTAATACCACAAGAAGCACCACAGATGGTTTCAGTCCCAGACTGAAAAAGGAGGTGCGTAAAAAGTGACAAAGGCAGATCTGGTACAGGCTGTGGCCAAGGCTGCAGGCATCAACAAGCGGCAGGCCGGTGCTGCCGTGGCGGCTACGATCGACGCGATCAGCGCCGCGCTAGCGAAGGGTGAGAAGGTACAACTTGTAGGGTTCGGAACTTTCGAGGTTCGAAAGCGCGCGGCCCGGAAGGGGAGAAACCCCCAGGATCCGTCAAAGGTCATCAACATCCCAAGCAAGAATGTGCCGGCTTTTCGGCCCGGAAAATCTTTGAAAGACCGGGTTTCCTAGTAATTGTCCTTTCTCTTTTTTCAAGGGTTCCCAAAGGAATCGAGGCGGGTGGACCTTTCAAGGTTTCGCCCGCCGGATTTTTACCCATTCCTTATAAAGCTGGTTCCATGCCTGTGTATCGAGCTCTTCTGCTCTCTGCTTCCGGCCGATACCGAGTTTTTCAAACCAGTCCAGAATCATTTCCCTTTCAAGATGTAGTCCACCGACAAGGTTGTTAAAAAGGGTCTTTCTGCGTTGCCTGTAAGCCCTTTCAACAAAATACCGCCACCACATTTCCTGTTTGAGAAAACCCGACCTGTTCAGGTGAATCTGCACGATTGCGGAATATATCTTTGGCCTGGGCTGAAAGACTTCGGGTGAGACGGTTTTCAAAAGTTCGACAGTCCCCATACGCGCCAGAGTAATGCTCAGTGGATTACTCCGTCTTGAACCCGGGCGCGCGGAAAGCCTTTCTGCGGCTTCTTTCTGTACCATCATCAGAAAATACCCGGTCCCCGCGGGAGCCGCTTCCTCAAGAAGCTTCCATAAAAGGTCCGTGGTGATTTGATAGGGGATATTGGCGACGATCTTGTTCGGCTGGCAATCAAAAAACCGGCCGTAATCCACCGCAAGTGCGTCGCTCCAGATAATCTCCAGATGTGGGTTACAGGACTCGAGGGGCTTTAGTTCAAAAGAAAAACGCCGGTCTATCTCGATTGCATAAAGGCGACGTGGTCCCGCCTTCAGCAAATGTCGCGTGAGCATCCCCTTTCCTGGACCGATTTCGAGGACGATGTCCCCTGGTCCAATTGCTGCCTTTTGGCACATGAATTCAGCAATATTCATGTCAATCAGAAAATGCTGACCGATCCTTGGGTGAACGCTTTTTCCCTTTCCCGTCATCGTTATTTCCCGCCGCCGTTTCTGTCGTTTCTTGCTTTCAGGGGAAAAGTAAAGCGGGAGACCTTGGTCTCCCGCTTTTTTCTTTCTGGTCGGGACGAGAGGATTTGAACCTCCGACCCCTTGACCCCCAGTCAAG
>JBNGDE010000037.1:0-12468 GCA_049974925.1 Thermovirgaceae bacterium
AAAAGGGAACCATCACGACGTTGCTGCCGGCGATGAACGACTGCTTGCCGGGGGTCGTAAAAAGCAGGCCCAAAATGTGGGCCACAAAAGAGACGGCCAGAAGACCGCCGAGCAAAACGCCGAGGAAAAGGTCCTTCCGCCCGAGCTGCATCACCCTTTTCCTGAAGACAACCCAGAGGATGGCGGCGCTTGCCACAAAACGTACGGCCAGAAGCCACAGGGGCGACATGGAATCAAGGAGCCAGTTGGTGGCCCCGAATCCAGACCCCCAGAAAACGGCTGCCACGAACAGGGCTCCGTCCGCCAGAAGCACCGCTTTTTTGCTGCCCGGTTCAATAACCACGTGCATCTCCTCCTGCCCTGCATCCAACAGGATATCACCTGGAAGAAGGGCCTGCACACAAAAAAGCGACCCTCCTCAAGACAGGGTTGCTTTTTTGCTTTGGCTATCATCGAAATGAATGAAAAGTCTTTCTGCAATTCAGGAGATTCAGAAAAAGGGCGAAGGCAAGGCGCTTCTCGGAAAGGGCCAATTTGTCTGTCATGGTGATGGTGAGATGAACCATGGCGCTCATGCCTGTGATTGTGGTGTCCTCACGCGTAAAAGGTTCCGAAAATCATCCCTGCTGCTGTTGACAGGACAACAACCAGGCCGATATAGGTTACCGTCTTTTTCGTCCCCAGGACGCTTCTGATCACCAGCATGTTCGGCAAAGACAGCGCAGGCCCCGCCAGCAGGAGCGCAAGTGCCGGGCCCTTTCCCATGCCGGCTCCGATGAGTCCCTGGAGAATGGGGACTTCCGTCAGGGTGGCGAAATACATGAATGCCGCCGAGACGGTGGCGAAAAAGTTCGCAAACAGGGAGTTCCCGCCTACAAGGGACACCACCCACCAGCTCGGAATCAGAGCCTCATGACCGGGCCTACCCAGCAGGAAGCCTGCCACGAGGACGCCCCCAAAAAGAAGGGGCAGAACCTGGATCGCGTATCCCCAGGTCGACTGGTACCACTCGGAACGCTCCTCGCCGCTGAACCAGATTCTCGCGGACAACACCGTCGAAACCAGCGCCGCGCCGGCTATGACCCATTTCATGCGATAGGCCGCCGCCCAGAACCCGACTGGGGTCTTCGGCGCCGCCCAGTTGGCGAAAACGAGGAAGACCACCATGCTGGCCATGAACCAGACGTTCTGCCACAAAGGCTTCGTCGCCTCCGGCTCGGGCATTCCGGCAAAGGCTTCCTGCCTTTTTCCCTCTTCCTTGCGGAAGATGACCGCCATCAGAATCCCGATGATGATACTGAAAAGGATGGCTCCCACGGCCCTGGCCACGCCCAGTTCCAACCCGAGCACCCTGGCCGTCAGGATGATGGCCAGCACGTTGATGGCCGGGCCGGAATACAGGAAGGCCGAGGCCGGCCCCAGGCCCGCCCCCCGCTTGTAGATTCCCGCGAAAAGGGGCAAAACCGTGCAGGAGCACACCGCCAGGACCGTCCCCGACACGGAGGCCACCGAGTAGGCGATCCACCGCTTCGCATTTGCCCCCAGGTATTTCATCACCGCCTGCTGGGATACGAAAACGCTGATGGCTCCGGCGATAAAGAATGCCGGAACCAGGCACAGGAGTACGTGCTCCCGGGCATACTCGTGGAGCATGGCCAAGGCTTCAATCGATGCCTGTTGCAGTCGAACACTTTCTACCGGAAGGAAGTAGAAGACCAAAAACGCCCCGGCAAGATACAGGAATTTTTTTATTTCGGAGTTCATTCGATATACCTCGTCCTGATGTTATGTGCAAATATTTTCACATTTTTTGCCGGGAAAGGCCTCTCCAAACCCTTGTTCAGGCCTGCGCGGCCTGTTGCAACAGTTTTTTGACTTCCGCCGCGGAAGGAACCTTTCCCGACGTCAGGACCCGGCCGTCCACGGCCAGTCCCGGTGTGGTCATAACGCCGAAGGCGATAATGTCGTTCACATCATCCACCTTTTCGATTTCATAGGAAATGCCGAGTTCCTTCGCCGCTTCTTCGGCCAGTGCGGCAAGTTTCTTGCATTTCGGGCAACCCGTTCCGAGTATCTGGATCTTCATGAAGCGCTTCCTCCTCGATTTGTTGTTTTGCAATGATTTTGCTGATTTTGTTGAACCTCTTCGTGGCCACTGCAACAGCCTGGTCCGTCGAGGCCTTCTTTCTCTTTTTCCGCCAGCGCCCTTTCGATGCACGGCAGGACTTTCAGAACGCACGGAACATTAAGGGAGTTTTTCTTTTTTCGGCGTCTTTCAGGATCCCCGCAACCGGGTGATCCACAAGGGTGTGGGTCTGGACCGAAGCAAAACCTTTGTCTGCCAGATTCCAGCGCATTTCTTCCAGGGCAGATATTCTTCCATCTTGTGGGCCAGGACCACCGGGAAGAGAACTTTCCTGAACATTTCCCTACACTGCCTGGAACCAGTTTCTGGTCTTCAGGCAGAAACGGACCAGCATGAGCATCACCGGGACCTCGATCAGAACGCCCACCACCGTGGCCAGAGCGGCACCCGAAGAAAGGCCGAAAAGCATCGTCGCCGTCGCGATGGCGACCTCGAAATGGTTGGATGCCCCGATTATGGCCGCCGGCGCGGCGTCCTCATATCGCAACTTGAGCACTTTGGCCAGGATGTATCCGAGCGCGAATATGAGCGTAGTCTGCACGAAAAGCGGAACGGCGATCCACAGCACCGTCAGGGGATTTTCGACCATGATGTCACCCTTGAAGGAAAAAAGGAGCACCAGAGTAACGAGAAGCGCAGCGATGCTGACAGGTGTCAGGTAGTGAAGGAAATTCGACTCGAACCATCCGTACCCCTTGTTCCTGATGATCCATTTGCGCGAAAAGTACCCCGCCACCAGGGGCAAAGCCACGTAGATAGAAACGGACAGCAGAATGGTCTGCCAAGTTATGGGCATGGCGTTGACCCCGAGCAGAAAGCCCCCGAGCGGGCCGTACAAAAAGAGCATGGTCAGCGAATTGATGGCCACCATGACCAGGGTGAGGCCGTTGTTACCTTCGGCGAGATATCCCCACATGAGCACCATGGCTGTGCAGGGCGCTATCCCAAGCAGGATGGCTCCTGAAACGTAGCTTCTCCAGAGCTCTACTTCCTGTCCCGTCTTGATGATTTCCGACCCGGGAAGAAAATCCCTGAAGACAATCCCGAGGAAGAAATAGGCTATCAAATACATGGTAAAGGGCTTGACCGCCCAGTTCACGAAGAGTGTCAAAAGGACCGGTTTCGGCGTCTTGCCCGCTCTCAGCACCTCGGCGAAATCGATTTTCACCATTATCGGATACATCATGAAAAACAGGCAGATCGCGATGGGGATCGAAACCTCGTAGACCGCCATCGAATCCAGGGCTCTTGCAACGCCGGGGGCGACGCGGCCGAGGATGATGCCGCCACAATGCACAGGGCAACCCAAAGGGTCAGGTATCTTTCAAAAAAAGAAAGTTTTTTCGCTTCCGCCACGATTTTTCCCTCCATATACTGTTACGGTCAATTCTTGTCCGGCTGCTCACAAAGCGGGCGTCTCTTTGAAAAAGCTGCAACCCCGATTCAATCAGACGGGCTTTCTTCCGCGCCTTCGGTTTCATCTTCGAACCAGAGGCGAAGCCGCCCGATTCCCTCCACAACAAAGAGGTACGAGCCATCGGGCATAGAGCCCCGCTCCCTGAAAAACTCCATCGCCTCGTCGTGTATCCAGCACGTGATGTCCTCTCCCTTTACCTTGAACGGCGTGAAGGACTCCGTATTTTCCGGTTTTCCCAAAAGGCCCGCCGGACCTTTGTAGGCCATTCATCACCCGGCGATGTTCGTCTGGACCACGATGTTGAACTCTCCACCGTGTTCGGCAACCTGCTGAAGCCAGAACCTCGAGGTTATTCGTACAGATCTCATGCTGGCACCCTCCTCTCTTTCGTGACAGGCCAGCCCTTTCACGGGGCGCTATTCATCGACGACGCTTGCCGGCAGGGTTTCTACGAAGTCGCGTATTTCGTCCCGGACCCTCCTGAAGAAAGACAGGATCTCCTCCTCCGACCCTTCCGCCCGTGCCGGGTCGTCAAAGCCCCGATGGACCACCTTCGACTCGCCGAAAAACACAGGGCAGGTGTCCCTGGCATCCCCGCACAGAGTAACGACGACATCGAAGGGTACATGCATCAGGCTTTCCACGTGCTTGCTTTTCTGGCCGGAAATGTCCACCCCGGCCTCCTTCATGACCCTTACGGCCATGGGGTTGACTTCACCGGGGTCAGTACCGGCTGACCATGCTTCTATCGAGTCCGCCTTCAAGGCCCTGGCCCAGCCTTCGGCCATCTGGCTCCTGCAGGAATTCCCCGTGCAGAGGAAAAGGATTTTCATCTTGCCTTCCATCAGGTCACCTGCTTTCTTTTGTTTTTCTTTCGCTTCCTCCGGAGCCTGAAAGCCGCTCGCCCGTTTTTTGAAAACAGCGGCGATTTCATCGACGGACGGAATCTGCCCCTCGAAGAGGATCTCCCCTTCAAGGGCAAGGCTCGGGGTGATAGCCGTACCCAGAGCAAGCAGGTCTTCCATTTCACTCAGCTTGATGATCTCGAATTCCAGGCCGGCCGAAAGGGCGGCCTTTTCCGCCCTGGTCTCCAGTTCGAGGCAATCGGGACAGTCCGTTCCGAGAACCTGGATCGTCCATTTCCTCTTCCCTGAACTTTCATCGCCCCTGCCTGAAGCGCCGTTCAGGCAGCACCATCGCTCGTACCGGTTCCTGATTTCCTGTCGCAGGGTTCCATCGAGGCACTTCAGGAAAGGTTCAAGGCACTCCAGATCCAGGGAGTAATAGACCTTCAGGCCCTCCTTGCGGTCCTTCACGATACCGCTTTGCCGAAGGATGCCCAGATGTTTGCTGACGTTGGTTCGGGTGCACCCGAACCACCCGGCGATTTCGTGTACGCACCGCGGCCTGTCCGCCAGTTTTTCTGCAATAGCCAGCCGGACGGGGTGGGACAGGGCCTTGAAGATTTCGGCTTTCCTGTTTAAAAGAGATTCCATGGCTCCCAGTCCTTTTTATGTGAAAATATACTCACATGGTTACCTATTGTCAAGCCGGTCCCTATCCTGACGCACGCTGGGGGGCTTTGACTGTCTTCCGTGGACGCCTTGAGGATTTCCCTGTCGCGTGTCAGCCGTCCAGACTGATTTGCACTTTTGCCTCTGAAACCTCGCTGATGCGCCTCTTTCAGGCCTTCAAGCCCTTCGGAATCGATTTGGTTGGATTCCTCCAGCTTGTGCTCCAGTTGAGAAATGATCCTGCGATCCTCCTGGCTTTTCCCTACTGCCTTCTTTCCACGCTTAGAATCATAGAGTCGACATTTAGTTGACATTGGCAACTAAATGTGCCATAGTTGCTTTCGTCAACTTTCAAGTCCTCGAAAGGGGAGGATGCGAACCCATGCCCAAAACCGGCTTTGACACGACAGGACGGGCCCTGGCACAGATAGCCTGGCATTTCGGTCCAAAAGAACCCTTGGGTGAATGCTGCGAAGACCTTACCATGCCTGAGTTTTTGGCTCTTGACAAAATCTCGGTCACGCCGGATTGCCCTGTTCACGAAATCGGGATTGTGCTCGGTTTCTCCAAAAGCGGAGCCACCCGTGTGGTGAACCGGCTGGAGAAAAAAGACTATATCCGAAGGGTAAGATCTTCGGAAGACGGGAGGGTTTGCTGCGTCAAGATCACTGACAGGGGGGCAGCTGTTCTCCGGTCGGCAAAAGAAAGTTACCAGAAGAGGTTCGAAAAAATCATCGCGAAAATACCGCAGGATACCGCTAGACAAATCATCAATTCAATATCCCTGTTCGCTGCAGCCCTGGGAAAGTGACAAAAGGCAAGGGATTATGCAGGGGAGGTCAATGGTTTGAACAGCCTTTTTGATACTGTCAGGTATTTTCTTTTCATCACTGCCGAGTTATCGATCCTGTTTATCGGAATTAGCGCGGCCGTCGCCCTGGCATTGATGTACATCCCCCAGGAAAAGCTTCGCGGATGGCTCTCGATACAGGGCCTGAAAGGCAACTTCCTGGGAGCCCTCGTCGGTTCCCTGACACCGTTCTGCGCCTGTTCCACCATCCCGATGACCCTCGGCTTGCTCAACGCCGGAGCCCCTTTTGGACCTGTGATGTCCTTCGTCATCGCGTCCCCGCTTCTCAATCCGATAATCATCGTCATGATATGGGCCCTCCTCGGATTCAAGGCATGTGGACTTTATTTCGCCATAACATTTCTGGGATCAGCACTGTTCGGTGCGGCCCTCGAAAAGGCCGGCGGGGCCGATTTCGTAAAAAAGGTTCGCCTGAAGGCAGGTTGCTGCTCATCCAATACCCCTGAAAACCTTGAACCCGAGAGCTTTGCCGGAAAACTGAAATCGGCCTTTTCGAGCGCCTGGCGGGACTTTTTGGCGGTGCTAAAGTTCCTGTTGGTCGGAGTTGCCGTCGGCGCAGTAATTTATGGCTATATCCCCGGCGACCTGGTGGCACGTCTTGCAGGTCCCGGCAACCCCTTTGCGATTCCCGTCGCCGCCGTCATTGGAGTCCCACTCTACATCAGGGCCGAAACGGCCATACCTGTTGGCCTTTCCCTGGCAGAGAAAGGAATGTCACTTGGGGCAGTGATTGCCCTGATCATCGGTGGTGCCGGGATGGCAATTCCGGAACTGGTCATGTTGGCAGGCATTTTCCGGAAACGCCTGGTCGGGGCCATCGTTGCCGCAATATGGGTTACTGCTGTTTTCGAAGGATATTTCTTCAATACCCTGACGTAAAACCGATAGAGGTGAGATCATGACCGACGAAAAAAGGAAGGACGGCAAAGCCGGAAAGAAATCTTTTCTTGAAAGACTGTTCAAAAAGGATGGCGGCTGCGACTGCACGAATTGCTGCTCTTTTAAGCTGGAAGAAATGGAAGAAGACAAAGACAAGACGGAATAATCGCGTATTGCTCGTAAAAGCCCCGGCTACTTTCTCGGCCACTCCCTGTGCTGTTCCGCACAAGAGGTGGCCTTGGTTGGAGTTTTCAGCCTGTTGATCCGGAAATCCAGAAGAACTGAGATAAACCGCCGGTTCTTCAAGGGGTTCGAGGAAAAACGGAAAAGGTGCGAAGGGCAAAGACAGTCCGAGGAACCGAAACAAGGTACCGATCCATCGGCAATTGCGGCAACGGCACGGGCAAGGCCGCATTCGAGAGGATCCGCCGACCTGACCGGCAGGCAGGCCACCACATGGCAATGCTCCCTCAGGTAATCGATGTGCCAGCGAAAATTCTTCCGTCGCCGGAGATGCCGCTGCATCCGGGCCTTCAGGTTTTTCGCGGCGGACCCGACATAGCAGTAGTAACCAGCGGCGAAATCCCTTTCCCCGAGGGCCCCTGTGGCGATGCGCCGTCTTTCGTCGAGCCTGAGGAGAAGAAGGTAACTCCCGCCGTCGATCCCGTTTCTTTCATACAACGGCCAGGGGATCTCGAGCTCCGACACCTGCGCGCCCATCGAGAGGGATTCGTCCCACCCGACGCCCACGGCCTTGATGTCGATGCTCTCTCTGGATTCGTAAAGGGCCTTCGCAAACTCGAAGTCGGTATGAAAATCGGGCAAAAAGGATTCCATCCGCTCCGACTGGACGAGAAAGAGCATTTTGGGCTTCGGGCCGCTTTCTCCCAGTTCCGCCAGGTGCAGGACATGCCGCCTGGCACGTTCGGAAGGTGCATCTGGAAACATGGCCGTTTTCTCTCCGAAAAGCGTACAGGATTTGACTTCCGCCGGGACAGGCCCGTCGGGACCGTCCAGGAGGAAATCAAACCGGCTTCCCCCGAAGGGCGCCTCTCGCCTGAGGAAGGACAGGTCCCCCCATCCCGGCACAAGGCCTGCCCGTAACAGGTGTTCCGCTGCATCGTTGGTCCTGTGGGTATGGAGCATGACGGGGCCCCTGGCCGTTTCTACGGCAACAGCGGTATAGGAGGTACTCCGCTTTTGGACGGATGGTGCCTTTTCCAGGAGGATCATGCTCCCCGGAAGGAGAAGTTCCCAGAGCCTGCCGGGATTCGGGAGGTAGGCCCGGATTCTTCCTTCATCGGTTTCGCAGATCACAGCAAAGCGGTTCGGACGGGAAATGAAGTGCCCCCTCGTCAATTCGCCCCGGGCCGCATGATAGGAGGCACGGGGCTCACAGAAGCGACTCGAATTCTTCACCACAGCGCTCGCAACCCCAATCCCCGTTGATAGGCGTATTCCGCCAAAACCCAGTCCCTGCAGGCCGAAGCCTCCTCGGCCAGTTCGTACCAAAGACGGCGTGCGCGTACCCTATCTCCTTCGGCGGCCAGGGAAGCGGCCCGCTTCCGGAGTTCGGAATTCGTATCGAGGGGGAAGTTCTCGTTCTTCATGAGAAAAGTCTAGCACGCAAGTCAAAATCACGGATTCATCAAGAGAATGTTGATGGTATTATCAATGCGGCATGAATCCAGGAACAACTTACAAATCCGGGGGTATGGGCATGTCCGTAAAGGGAATTGCATTCTGGCTGGCTCTTTTTTCCGTTGTCATCACGGTGTTTTCCGGCCCGGCCTTTTGCGCTCCGGCCGGCGGCGAGGGAACCGATGCGGCGGAAAGGCTCTTTGAAGCCTTTGTTACCGGCCTGAAACCGGAATCGGCGGAAATGATCCTCGACGACGGACCTGACGAAAACGGCCGCGTTCGCCGCATCTACCTGGATCTCACGGGATGCGAAATGGACGAAGTGCGCATCGACAGCCTGAAAATCGAGGCCTCCGAGGTCATTTTCACGCCTCCCGAGACGTGGGACGAAAAAGGACCGGACGTGGTGGAAATGCTGTCGGTAAAGGCGGTTGCCAGGATCCTTGAAGACGACGTCAATCGTGCCCTCCTGGTCAAGCAGATCGGCGATGATGACGAACACTGGCACGACCTCAGCCTGGACTTTCGCAACGGGGGTTTTTATGCCAGGGGATATTATCTGGCGAAATTCATCTTCAGGTTCGACATTCTCCTGGAAATCGAGGGGCGGTTCGACATTCGCGGTGGGCGGGAACTCTGGCTCGACGACTACACCATCCGCGTCAACAGGGTCGCTGTCCCCGACGGACTGGCCGAGCGGGCTGTCTCCCGGATCCAGCCCATCATCGATCTCAACGAATTTCCCTTCCCGCTCACCCTGGACAGGATTATCCAGGAGGATGACAGGATCATCATAAGAAGCCGCCTCGAACCGGAACCCTTTGAAGGAAGGGCCTTTACCTATCAGGCAGCTGACGGTTCCTAGGCAAGCCGTTCACTTTTCTGCCGTCGAAGGTCGCCGTAGATGTTGCGGCACCGGGTTTCTTTCATGCACAAGGCCAGACCCAGTCCGATAACGGCTGCCACAAGGCAGATGATGAAGGCACGCCTGTAGGCGATCCAAACCGGCAAGTCCGCCGAAAAGTCGATGATGGCCCCCATGATCGGCGGGAAAAGGGCTATTCCCATAAAGATCGTCATGTTCAGAATGGACAGGGCAACCCCTGTTTTTTCCGGATGATTGATTTCCTTTGTGATCGCCAGGGCAATGACAAAGGCCATTGACGAAAAGCCCTGACAGAAAAAGAGTCCAACCAGCACAGCCGGAGAAACCTGCCGTGCGGTCAGAAAGACCAGGACACCCCAGCAGAGGACGTAGACGATCCCCGCCGTGATCATGGGCGGTTTTCGCAATCCTATTCGATCAGAGATCCTGCCCAGCACAAGCCCGCCTGTAATCGCTCCGATCACCGCCGCGGAAACAATGCCAGAGGCAGCCCTGGATTCCATACCATACACATCCGTCAGAAAGGGCACCCCCCAGGCACCTGTCAAAGCCAGCGCGGCACCCATGAAAAGGGGAACGAAAAAAAGCCCGGGCCACATGGGGCGGTATCGGAGAATGTCCAGGACGCCGTCGAAAAGGTCTGTCGCAGGCAACTCCTCCTCTGAAGGTGTCTCGAGGGGAGGAAGGCCCATGGATTCGGGCCTGTTTCTTATGAAGACAAAACAGGCGACGGCGAGGAGAAAGGAGAGGACTCCAATGGCCCCGAAGGTATGGCGCCATGTCACAGCCACCGCCAGAACGGCCAAAGGCGTCTGCGCCAGGTAGCCGCCGAAGTTGCCCACGGCATTGGTCAGTCCCGACATGGAGGCGAACTCGTTTCCCCGATACCATCGTGACAGGACCTTCAGGATGCAGACGAAAACCGTCGAGACACCTATCCCGACGGCAAAACGTCCCGCAAAGAGCAGGAAGACGTTTGGGGCATAGCCGAAAAGGAGTGACCCCAGACCGGCAACAGCCATGCCGAAGGTCACCGTGGACCTGGCTCCGAGGGAATCGGCCAGAAGCCCGACAGGAATCTGCATGATGAGATAGGCGTAGGAATAGGTCGAAGCCAAATGCCCGAAGGCAGTCGAAGACAGCCCGAAAGCCGAGATCAGATCATTCCTGACCACACCTGCCGCAAGACGGTGGGAAAAAACCACCATGTACGCCAGGGCCATGACCCCCCAAACGACCCACCTGTAGCGCAATGTTTTCGACACATCTGCAGTCTCTTTCCCTTTACCGGTCATCTTCACTGGCCTCCCGGCAAAACCGTTTCGGGCATTTTCGCCCCTTTTCACCCAGGATACTTATACCACGCGGCTTCAGGGTCCGCTATATTTGAAGCAGCCCCAAAAAGGTCGAACCGCGTGAAGCCCTGTTTGCAGACGACACCTTTGAACACGTTCGAAGGGCCCGTTCTCTGGGGATCAGTTCGATCCATTACATCGGGAGGACAGCCTTCGAGGAGACCCTGCGGAGGTATACTGGCGGCTTCATGGGGGTTCCCTAAAGGATCATACCCTCCGCTGCTTCCCCGTCGGCGTAGATGGCTACAGGCTGAAGCGGGTGCAGGATCAACGGAGGGAGCTTTGCTCCCTCTTCAAGGTCCCGAAGCGTTTCGGCGACACCCGGCCCCGTCGCACAGAGAACGACCTTCTCGGAAGCGCTCAGGGCTGTGGGCGTCAGGACGAGTCTGCCGGGGTCGTTTCTTCCTGACCCTTTCTGTATGTCGACCAGTTCCTGTGACTCGAGCACCGGCGATCCCGGAGCAAGAGAACCCATCCGCCCGCCGGCGCCTAGTTCGAGCACCACAACATTGAAGGGAATGACGCGACGGACGTATTTCTGCATTTCCCGGGCTGCCCTCTCCGGATCAAGACCCGTCGGAAAGGACTGGACCAGGCACGGCCTCCTCGACAAGAGCTGCCTGAGCCGCGTTTCGTTCCTGTCCGGATGCCCTTTGGGCAAAAAGGCCTCGTCGGCGGGAAAAACCTGTATCATGCGCCAGTAAAGGTTGGCATGATTCGCAAGTGCTCCGCACACGGCGAAAGGGATGACTCCTCCGCCGAAAACCGCTGTTCCGCCTCCGGCAAGCAATGAAGCGCATTCTCCCGCCAGTGTTTCCACGAGCAGGCCCGAGTTCTCGAAAACCTGAATCGATCGCCTCAAGATAGAGCTCCTTTCCGTCAAAACCCTTCCGGTTTCTTTGTTCGTCCCTACCTTTCGATCTTTTTTTTCAACCGTTCGAATTCCTCTTCGGTTATTTCCCCCCTCGCCAGCCTTCGACGAAGGATTTCCACAGGTTCCTCCAGCCTGGCCTCCGGAGTCTCCGCCCGCTTGGCCAGGAAAAAGACAATGAACGCGATAACAACGATCCAGAAAAACCACATCCACGGCCCCATCATCCAACCCCAGGGCATCATTTGGTGCCATCCCTGAGCGGCCGCAGGGACAGCCCACATGAGACATCCTCCCGCTGCCGTCACTTTTGATACGAACATTCGCGTCTCCTCCACAATGCACATAATTATGATTCTTGTCTATCATAACAGACAGACTCTTTCGTGAAGCAAAACCCCTGCAACGTGTATATTACACACATTTTGACACTCATGCTTCGCTGTCGTAAAATACCTTGAAATATTCCGGCCAGTCCATGAAAAGGCAACCGGGACGACTTGCTTGAAAGGGGGGGAACACGGTGCTTCAAAGGACAAATTCTTTCTCCATTTCCAACCTTCTCGCCATTATTATTCTTGTACTTATACTTATTCCGTGTGGGTCCCCTCCTGGGGCGGCCGTCACGTAGGCGGCGCATACCTTCGGGCCACAGGAGCCGGGATCCTTCCTTCAAAGGATCCCGGCTTTTTTTATTTCCACGGGCCCTGAGAAAAGGCTGGCATGAAGGCGTGCTGCAGGAAACGGACCGGGAAACGGGGGAGGAATCGTGATGAGAGAGAGAAGACAAGCACAGGCGTGGAAGGACTCCAGAGCGGGAAGGTTTTCCCAGAGCGCGGAACAGCCGGCATCCGTCGGTAGCTGGTGGGACAGCGGCAAAGAGGCAAC
>JBNGDE010000038.1:0-419 GCA_049974925.1 Thermovirgaceae bacterium
CTTGCAGTTACTGGGTCATGTTTTCAATTTCTAGATGTTTTGGACAGCTGTGATTATACCTCTTTTCGCCAGAAAAGGAGAGGCACACATACCTACCCGATTGATTATCTGGTCGGGATACACCCGATTCGGGTCATCACCCACCTGTTACGGTAGCCGTTCCGGTAACCTTTCCGGTCACCGTCTTTTGCAGACAACCTTTCTACAGCAGCATAGGGGCTTGATCGTGGTGACGCTCGCTTCTTTCAGCAGGCCGGATGATCTCACCACGCTGGGCAAACCAAAAACGGCGGAAAGAAACTCTCCGCCGTTTTTGTACTGCATCTGAAAGATACTTCCAACTTTTTCGAGTGTTTACCCTTGATTGCCAGGATTGTTCGTCCCGTCTCCGCCGGCGGATCCACCGGCATTGTTGTTGC
>JBNGDE010000038.1:519-12465 GCA_049974925.1 Thermovirgaceae bacterium
CGGAACCCTGACCGGGGTTCGTTCCATCACCAAGACCCGAATTGCTGCCCCCGTTGTCGTTATTGCCTCCTCCATTGTTGCCTTCGTTGCCGCCGGAGTTGCCGGAACCTCCGCCACCGTTGCCTTCGTTGCCGCCGGAGTTGCCGGAACCTCCGCCGCTGTTGCCTTCGTTACCGCCGGAGTTGCCATTACCGCCTCCGGGGTTGTTCGTCCCGTCTCCGCCGGCGGATCCACCGGCATTGTTGTTGCCGGAACCCTGACCGGGGTTCGTTCCATCACCAAGACCCGAATTGCTGCCCCCGTTACCGTTATTGCCTCCACCACCGGGGCCGCCATTTCCGTCGTCATCGTCATCGTCATCGTCGTCACCCTCAAGGCCCAAGACCTGGCACACTCCAAGGCTCATCAAAAAGTCAAGATTCTTTTCTGCCTCCTCGGGTGTCACCAGATCCCAGTTACATACATACGGATTTTCACCAACAACGACCTCAGGGGCAACAAGAGGTTCTACATTCTGGAAAGCATATGCCATATAACTTGGAGTTACCAGCCTCGTAACCGCCACGTAAAGTAAAATACCTATTCCCAAAAACCTTCTGATCTTCATCTTCCTAACCTCTCTTCTCTATTCTCTCGGTTTTTGCAACTGTTCTTTCCTAAAACAACAACCCTATTGCATTAACGTGGTATTTATTTATTACATATAAATAAAACTACACCCTTCCCGGAAATTTGTCAATACCTGAAATAATTTTAAAGACACCCAGGTGGGTGTCTTTAATACGGGTCTTTCCCGAGCTCCATTTTTACAGATTTCCGTGCCAGGGGTTTTCAGGTATTACTCTTCAATAATGGACAGCATGGAAAGAAACGCCGAAAGGTTGTGTTGCACGTAGTCTATGCGGATTTCAAAGTTTTCCAGGCTTTTTCGAACCCCGCCCGCGGCCCTTGCAGGATTTTTCATGTACATGGCCCATGAGGGGTCTATCACCGTTCGGAGCAGGAAAGCATTGCCCAGCTGGAGTGACTCAAAGAGGGCTTCCTGCTGTTTTTGATCCCCGGACGAAAGGGCAATCTTATAGGCAGCCCCCAACCCTTCCATTCTGGTGGCAGCCGGCGTGGAACGTGGATGAAAGCCGAATCCGCCGTTCCATTCGACCGCAGCCAGGTTGCGGTTTTGCGCGCCTAGAATTGCTCCGGCAATCCGGAACGCATGATTGGAAAAAAGCGAATCCTTTTTGTGTCTGTACAGCTCATTCAGTCCATAGAGAAGCCAATGGTTATGAGGCAGCTGGATGTCACGGAGCCCCCTGTCACGGACGGTGATCAAGTACCTCGCAGCTGCATCGGCGGCTTCCAGCCATCTGCTGTCGCCGTCAATTTCGAAGGTCCTCATCAGGCCGAATATCGCTTCGCCCGGGTAATAGGAGGAACAAAAGTCCGAAACAGGCCCGTCGGGGAAATCCCGTTTGTGGATGACAAATCGTCCCGAGGTATCCTGAACGTACACCATCCACTCGCACAACTTCTGCAGTACCGGAAGATGCTCCCTGTCGCCGGTCAGCTCGATGTATTTTGAAACGGCAAGAGCTCCAAGCCCGTTTCCTCCGAGCTTGACCTCGCCATCCTCCACGACACAAGCCATTTCAACACCGTTGCGCCGTATCGTATGAATCTGTTCCAGAAGGTAATCCAGGGCACGCCGTGCCGCTTCGAGCACCTTTGTGTCCCTGGTCACCTGACAGTACTCGAGCATGGAATAGAGTGTTCCGGCGTGACGCAAAATGTTATAGCCTCCGAGTTTCCTGTCTTCGAGGGGATCATAGCGATAAACGAACCGGCCCGATGGCTCGACCATTCCCGCAAGATACCTGGCTGCTCTTTTCGAAGCGTTTCCCAAATCCTCTTTAGAATAGCTTATGGCGTTTCTGCCCCGAGAGACTTCCCGAAAACCCGTCTCGTCCTTCATAAAAGATGTCGTACGAAAATCCAGGCGATCCACCTGTCGAACACCAAGAATGCGCTTGGAGAAGTCGCGGGCAGGTGCACCGCCTTCCCTGACAAGGGCTTCTCCATCCAGGAAACCCTCTTCGGAAATGATCTTTTTCACCACAACCGTCTCGGGCAGGAAAGCACAGGAGGAGCATCGAGGGAAACAGATTCCTTCAATACCCCTTTGTATCGTCAATGGTTCGGTCACCGGTTCATTGCACCTGATTTGCATTGCATCAAGTACGTCAATCTTGACCCATAAGGGGCTCTCAGGTTTTTTGGAAAGCGCGGCAAGGGCCACGTCAAGGGCTTTGCGATAACCGTCCCCTTCTCCGATGCCGATCGAAGCCGGGCTTTTCCCGTCACTTACACTGACAAAAAGGACCCGCTTCTTGTCATCAGCGGGGAAGCCCTTCAGGGACCTTTCGGCTTTCCCTGTGGAAGACAACTTCGAAGACGCGTAATCCAAAAGCCTTTCTTTTTCCTCGCGGGTCAATGTCACCTCAAGATCGGCGGTCTTGACCCATCCCGCGGGAACGAAAGCAGAGGAACCTCCGATTGAAGCATCTGCCAAAATCAGAGAAACAACCAGGACAATTCCGGCAAAAATCAAAGTTTTTTTCGACCATAGATACTCCATGATGTTGCCTCCAAGACTTCGGTGTTTTGCAGCACACCTGGAGTATAGCGACAAAGACCTCGCCGTGTACAGGCAGAATCTGAAAGAGAAACGCTGGCCGAACACTTACTCTCAGTCATCTTGACAATAACCGAAGATATGGTACATTAGATTCACAAGTATTTTGCACTGTACAGTGCAAAATACCATCCGAAAGGGCAAAATCGCTGAAAGGCGATGACGCAAAGCTGCGGGCCTAAAGCCTGAAAAAGGTAATGGTCGCCGGGCTGCCGAAGATGTTTGAGAATATCGATGGCGCCTTTCGGATGAAAATATCCGGAAGGCGCTTTTTGTTGCCTTCTGCGCACCTTTGAAAGAAAAATATGCCCGAAACGGCAAACTCGCCGAAAGGCGACGACGCAAAGCTACGGGTCTAAAGCCTGAGAAGGCCATGACCGCCGAGCTGCCGAAGGCTTTTACATGCCTTCCGGGAAAATTCCCGCGTAATTCAAGTGGCAGCAGGCTCGTCAAGACCTGGACGCGTCCCGTTTCGAAAACAGGAGCGTCAGAGTCATGAAACTAATCAAAATCAGGAAAACTGAGCGGAGCAGAGCAAAAAAGGTTCTTACGTGCCTTTCTCTTTTTGCCTTTCTCATCTGGGCCGCGCCCCTTGAAGCTTGCACACTATGGGCGGCAACTGGTAAAGGAATAGCCGAAGGCTACACAATTCTCGCAAAAAACAGGGACTGGAAGCCGGGCCAAAGCCATGCACTCCGGAAGGTAAACATTCGGGAAGGATACTCCTACGTGGGACTCTTTGCTTTCGGGGGAGACAGCCCCGGGCTCAAGGGCGGCATCAATGAAAAGGGCCTTGCCGTCGTGACAGCCACTGCCTCGGTCATTCCGAAAGATGAACGAAGCGCCGACGGCGGCAACCACCTCTCTTCCCATGAAATCCTCTCGTCCTTTGCCACGGTGGACGAAGTCCTCGCCCAGAAAGATCGTTTCCTGCGTTCTTCCTATTACATGGTTGCCGATGCCGAAAAGGTCGCCGTTTTCGAAGGGGCTCCCGACGGGAAAACAACTGTCAGGGTTGTCGATAACGGTTTTATCGCCCAGACGAACCATTACATCTCACCGGAACTCCGGTGGTACAACAACCGCGCTTCGACAGGCAGCAGGACCCGCTACGAAAGGATCACAAGTCTCCTCTCGAGCCGACAGGGACAGCTCACGATGGAAGATTTCATCGCCTTCAGCCAGGACCAAAGCGCCGGTCCAGACAACAGCATTTTCCGGACCGGGAGCAACCCTGGAAAGTCCAGGACTGTCGCCACGTGGATCATCGCGATTCCCCCGGAGGGTTCTCCGGAGCTTTACGTTAAAATGAAAGATCCTGGTGAAGATTTCCGGACATATTCCGGCAAACTCGACCCTGAATTCTGGGGGGTTCGCACAGCATCTGCAGGGCGAAGCGACACTTAAAAACTTCTTCGTCCTGATCCCCTGAAAGCGGCGGGAATTCACCCTCCCGCCGTTTTTTTATCTTGATTCTTGTCCTTCAGGCCCGCTCCACTCGATCTCACTGATCTTTTCTTCGAAACCGTAAATGGTACCGTCGATTTCTTCGACGGTGCGGTCCAGATACTGCATGCCGACGATTTCATATCCCGAGGGAAGATGATGGGCAAAACGCTTCACCTTGAGGAGCGCTTTCAGATAATTTTTTTCGAAGAGGTTGATGACCTGCGCCGCCGTCAGGGCATCCGCCTTGCCGTCCCAGTAAAAGAGCTGTGCCATTTCGAGGTTCTCGCCGATCTCCATCTCTCCATACCAGATATCCGCAAGCACCGATTTGAAGCGCTCCCGTTCTCCCGACGGAACCATCTCCTTCACGGACCGTTCAATATACTTGAGCCCCTGATACAATTCCGATTTGACAAGAGACACGTCCATGGGCGGGAGCGAATATTCGGCGATGAATTCGGCTTCGTCGGAAATGGTCCGCTGTTTTTTGAGGAGTTTTCCGTAATCGGGCTGAAGGTTTACGCAGGCTCTCTCCGGCGGTGCCTTGACCAGCTTTTTGAAAATGGCACCCGTATCTGACCTGTGCTCTTCATAAGGGGAACTCTTGAGCCAGGTGACGTAACCCGTATCGAAAAGTCCTTTCCTCCCTGCACGTCCGGCCATCTGTAAAAAATCATTTTTCGAGATCGGCTCCCTGTCGTGGTACCTGACGAGCTGCGCAAAAACGGCATACTCGGCGGGCAGGTTCACTCCGAGCGCCAGGGCGTTGGTACCGACGACCACATCGAGGATCCGCTCCCGGAAAGCAGCTTCTACAAGCAGTTTTTCCTTGGGGAGCATGCCGCCGTGATAGACACCCACTCCGCGCAAAAGCGGCATGTGCACCTTGGGGACATCAAGGATGTTCGCGAGCTCAAACAGCCGTTTCCTGAAGGTCTTGCCACGCCTTTTTCTCTTTCGGGCGATCTTGTAGGAAAGATCAACGGCGCCCTTCTGGGAAAACACGAATACCAGGGCATCGTGGATCTGATCCAGGCTCCGGAAAGGCTTTCTGGGAAGATAAACGAGATCAGTAACCCGTTCCGTGCCTTCGTAAATCCGGAAATCCCGGCTGGCAACCCGTGAGAGATATCTCCCCACGTCACGGGTTCCCCCAAAGGTCGCCGACATGACCAACAGCCGGGAGTCCGGGTGCGTGTCCCTGAGGCCTTCGATGTACGTCCTCGCCCGCTCCGGGTCACCGAAAATATAATGGAACTCGTCGACGATGACCGAGAGATTCGGCCTTCCTGCATATTTCAGCGTGTATATCTCCTGGGTACAGCAAATGATCGACGCGTCCTCGTGTTTCTTGAAATCCCCCGTTTCGATACCCACATCGAGGCCCATTTTTCTGAGATCCAGATAGCGTTCGTTACTCAGGGCCTTGATGGGCGCCGTGAAGATGATCCGCCTTCGGCCCGGGGGAATCACGGCACCATCAAGGTCCAGAAGACCTGCCCACAGATAGGCGACCCAGGTTTTCCCCGACCCTGTAGGAGCCGCGAGGACTCCATCTTTACCTTGTAAACTATCAAAAGCCTTGAGCTGCCACAGATAAAAATCACGTTCTCCCATAAATCATCCCGCCCGGAGAATATCGTTTCCAAAAGATGTTCATGTACTCTACTGCCTTACCTGCCTTCTGTGCCTTCAAGTCCATTATTATAAAGAAACCCGCCGACATAATACGTCATACGTCATAAAAATTCCCGTCGTGCCTCCGCCATAGGGACAACGTAAGGACAACCACGGTTTTTAGCGCCCACCACATCGCAGACAATAAAAAACCCCGCCCGGGAATTCCCGGGCGGGGTTTTTCTCCCCTCTACTTCTTCAGTTCAAAGGGCCACCCGGCAATGCCGCCTTCCAAAACGAAAACCCGGTCGAACCCGAGCCGGGACAAAATAGCGTAAGCATCCCAGCCACGAACGGAAATCTTGCAGTAGGTGACAATATCCCTGTCTTTCGGGAGACCTGGCGCATTTTCCCAGAGCATACCCAGTGGTATGTTGACGCAATCAAAGGAGAGTTGCCCCTGATTTTGCACTTCATCGGGCGTTCGGACATCCAAAAGAAGCGGTTGCCATCCGTCTTCGACCCTTTGGAGCAATTCCGAGGGTCTCAGGGATTTCATCGCCCCGTCGATCTTGTTCTTGAGGGAGTTGGCCGCGTGAGTTACCGGATCCAACGCCGTGGAATAAGGCGGGGCGTAGGCGACGTCGGTGTTCCCGAGCATGTCGATGGTCAAACCTCCCGTCACGGCCGTCACGAGGATGTCCAGGCGCTTGTCCGCCCTGCCGGGCCCGAAGACCTGGGCGCCGAGAACCTTGCGGGTTTTTTTGTCAGCCACGAGCCTGATGGTTATCAAGGCGGAGCCGGGCATGAAATGCGGTGTATCGGCATCAACAATAGTTACCGCTTCGGCGTCAAACCCTTCTTCCAGGGCTTGTTCTTTTGTTAGACCCGTCTTCCCGATGGTGTACTCAAAGGCCTTCATGATGGCTGTGCCAGCCACGCCATGGAAAGTCGAGGAAATGCCCGCAATGTTGTCCGCAATCACACGCCCCTGCCGATTGGCCACAGACCCCATGGGCTGCCAGGTTTTCTTGCCCGTCAGGACATGATCAACTTCGACACAGTCTCCGCCGGCGAAAATATCCGGGTCACTGGTGCACATGTGGGCATCGACGACGAGCCCGCCCCTCTCCCCGATTTCAAGACCCGCATCCTTTGCTATGGCTGTGTTGGGGCGTACGCCCACGGCCATCAGCACCATGTCCGCCGGGATTTCGCGCTTGTTCGTCCTGACCGCGGTGAGTTCTGCGTTGCATCCGACGATTTCCTCCACTTTCTCCCCGCCGTAGAAACTGACGCCTTTGGCCTGGAGTGTCTTCAAAAGATATGTCCCGAATTCCTTGTCCATCATGGCGGGAAGCGGCGTTTCCAGCAGGTCCACTACGGACACCTCCAACCCCTGGTTGTGGAGCGCCTCCACGACTTCCATCCCGATGAGGCCCCCGCCGATAATGACGGCCCGCTTCACGTTCCCGCTGTCGATGGCCGATCGCATCGCCAGGGCATCGGACATATTCCACAAGGTGAAAACCCTTGGAAGGTCCGCACCAGGGATCGGGGGCCGGATAGGCGATGCCCCCGTGGCAATCACAAGTTTGTCGTAGGAAAATTTTTTCTCCTCTCCCGATGCGACGTCCAGGGCCGTAACGGTATGGTTCTTTCTGTCGATCTTCGTCGCCAGGTGACCGGTGTGGACATCCACATGCTTGACCTTCCGGAAAAAGGTCGCGTCCCTGATCACGCCGACGGGAGTGCTCATCAGGTCCTTGTACTCTTTCACGACCCCCCCGACATAATACGGGAGCCCGCAGCCCGCGTAGCTCAAGTACTCGCCTTTTTCGAGAATGGTCACTTCCGCTTCGGGGTCGATCCTCATGAGACGGGCTGCCGTCTTCCCACCACAGGCGACTCCTCCGATGATCAGAACCTTCTTGGCCATTCTTAATACCCTCCCTGATATACATGTCTGAATATTATTACCCTTTAGGGTTTAGGGTCTATATTGCCCTTTTCTGCACAGTTTGTCCAGAGCATCACGCCGTCAAGCCATGCGCTCACCCATGTAAACAGTTTGCCCAGGACCAAAGCCCTTTCCACTTCCCACATGGTTGACAGATATCCGCAGAATGTGACGACAATCTCTAAAACCGGCTGGTCCATCTTATTGATCCACAGGGATTTGCCCTATAATGTCAGGCGGGTGCATTTGCCCTTTTCGACCTTTGAAAGTAATCGGAGGCCCATTCATGAAGTTCGCGAAGATGCAGGGAAACGGAAACGATTTCATCATCCTGGACAACCGGGAAGAGCTGTATGAAGATGCAAGGATAAGGGAAATCGCCCTCAAGGCCTCCCGCAGACGCCTCTCCCTTGGTGCCGACGGATTGATGACGGTGGGAAAACCGTGCGCGGCAACTTCACATTTCGCCATGCGTTTTTTCAACCGCGACGGGTCGGAAAGCGCCATGTCCGGAAACGGGGCCCGCTGCATCGCCCGGTACGCTTTCGAAAAAAAGATCGCGCCGGAAAACATGCGTTTCGACACTACAGGGGGAACCCTTGAAGCCATTGTCGAAGGCTCAACGGTGACCCTGGACATGGGAACCGTCGATACGTCCCGTGTGTTGCTGGACGAATCCTTCACCCACATGGGAGAGACTTTTCCCGTCAATCACATGGAACTTGGCCATGGAAGCCAGGCGGCACCCCACACGGTGGTTTTTCTCGAAAAGTCCGACTGGCGGCCACTGGAAACACTTGCTCCCTTCGCCCGGGCACTTCAGAAAAACGCATCGAGATTTCCCGACGGCACCAACGTCAATTTCCTCAAAATCCTGGGACACGGGGCCCTGGAAGTCTATACCTACGAACGCGGGGTCGATGAATTCACCCTTTCCTGCGGGACCGGATCCATTGCAGCGGCTGTAGCGGCATGGCTCAACGGATGGTGCGATTCGCCCGTGGAAGTCTACAACCCGGGCGGCACCAACAGGATTATCATTGAGGAAATCGCCGACTCCACACTCAGGATAAAGCTCAGGGGCACGACGGCCTTTATCGCCGAAGGCAGCTTGTACCCTGACGGATTGTAGGAAAGGTCCTGTCCCGAATGTCTGTTCTCCAATTCACGAAAATGCAGGGAAACGGCAACGATTTCATCGTAATCGACAACCGGACCGCCCGCTTTTCAAGTGCGGACCTTGCCCGTCTGGCTTTGTTGCTTTGTCCCCGCGGCTGGTCCGTCGGAGCTGACGGACTGGTCGTTCTGGAGGAAAATCCCGAAACAGACTTCACCATGCGGCTTTTCAACAGCGACGGCACCGAGGCTGAAATGTGCGGAAACGGCGCCCGGTGCGCAGCGAGATACGCCAGCGAGAAGGGCCTCGCCCATGGGAAAATGGTTTTCACCACACTGTCGGGCCCTGTTCGGGCCGAAGTCACGGAGGAATCGGTCACCCTTGATTTGGGGGTCGTTGATCTGACCTCAGTACGCAGAAAGGAAGTTTTCCCTTTTTACGGAAAAGAAATCCTCTACACCCATCTTGTTACAGGCGTCCCCCACACCGTCGTCTTCCCCGAAGGAATCAGGGGCAAGGACCGCCGGGACCTCAGAGAACTGGCCGAGGCTCTCCAGGCAGACAGGGGAAGGTTTCCTGAAGGGACGAATGTGAATTTCATCATCGAGGTAGCCGCGTCGCTGAAGGTGCAAACCTTCGAGCGGGGCGTCGGAGATTTCACCCTTTCCTGCGGCACAGGCTCGGCGGCCGCAACGATCGCCGCTTGGCTGGAAGGGCTGGTCAATCCGCCCGTTTCCGTGAACAATCCCGGCGGGGTCAACATCGTCGGGTTTCCTGACGACAAGGGACTCCAGGCGCTTCCCGTGACACTGACCGGCCCTGCTGAGTTCGTTTACGAAGGGCACGTGAAGGATCCAAATCTCTTCGTATAGAAACCGCGCGCAGCGGGTCAATAGCCGGCGGAAAGGGGGAAAGTTCTCATCATGGGAAAAGATAAAACCCCGGCATTCTCACGGGGCATTATTTTGCTGATGTTTCTGGGGCTTTACACGACGTGGAGCACCACCTACCTGGCCATCGCCTACATGGTGGAGACCATCCCGCCGTACCTTTCCGCAGGTCTCCGGTTCGTAACAGCCGGCGGCCTGCTTTATGCCTTTGCGGCTACCAGGGCTGGTGCACCGAAACCCTCCCTTATACAATGGCGGGACGCTTTCATTACCGGCGGGCTGGTCATCATGCTCGGAAACGGCAACGTCGTCCAGGGCGAACGGTTCATTCCCTCAAGCCTTGCCGCACTGCTAATCGCGACGGTCCCCCTCTGGATCGTAGTCCTGAACTGGCTTCTATTCCGGGCGGCACGACCTACACTGGCGGAAACTGCAGGGGTAGTCCTCGGATTTGCCGGTGTCGGCCTTCTCATAGGCTTTACCAAATCCGGTACAGGTGATGCCTTCCATCCTTTCGGCATCGCCATCGTCCTCTTCGCCGCTATTTGCTGGGCCACGGGATCGCTCTATTCACGATACGCACAAGCGCCCTCTTCCCCGCTACTTGCGGTTTCCCTTCAGATGCTCGCGGGGGGAGCCCTCCTGATCGTGGCTTCCGTGTTGACAGGGGAGATCTCCCGGTTCGACCCTGCCGCAGTCAGTCTGGCCTCCGTGCTCTCTTTGGCATACCTGGTCGTTTTCGGATCCCTGGTGGGATTCGTCTGCTACATGATCCTTATACGAAACTGCAGACCCTCCCGTGTCGCCACCTACGCCTATGTCACACCCGTGGGAGCCGTTTTTCTCGGATGGCTCGTCGCCGGAGAGCCAGTGACGGCCCAGACGCTCATAGCCGCGGGGGTCATCGTTACCGCTGTCTTTTTGATCATTTCCTTCGCCCCGAAGTCCTGACCGCCAGAAACCCGCTAAGGCCGCGGGCCGACCCCTTCAGCCTCCAGCTTTCTGAGCCAGTCGGAAAGCCCCTGAAGCCCTTTTTTGAGAGTCTCCCTGCCGTAGGCGTACCCGATCCGGAGCCAGTACTCCCTGTCGAAACACTTCCCCGGAACCAGGAAGGTCCCGTTCATTCTGAAAAGGCCGATGCAAAACTCCTCTGAAGGAATATCGTAATCGTAGGAAAGAAAGGCTGTCGTTCCCGCCCGGGGCTTTACCCAGTCAATGCGTTCTTCGCTTTTCACCCATTCGTCGACGATGGCTATGCTCTCTTTCACGATTGTCCTGTTCCTGTCGAGAAGCCTTTCCCTGTTCTCCAAAGCCGTCACCGCCAGGATTTCATCTATGCACCCGCAGCTGATCGTGGTGTAGTCGCGGTGATGAAAGCAATCTTCAATGAAGTTTTCCGGCCCGCAAACCCAGCCGAGCCTGAGTCCTGCCAGGGAAAAAACCTTGGACATGCTTCCAGTGGCCACAGCCTTTTCATAAAGGTCAACAACAGAAGGAACGCGCGACCCGATTTTGTGCTCGAGCCCACGGTAGGCTTCATCGCACAGGACCCATGCGTCGTGCTTTTCAGCGATGCCGACGATCTCCTTCAGATGCCTTTCCTCCATCAGGGCCCCCGTGGGATTGTTCGGGTTATTGAGGACAACCAGGTCAAGTCCGTCTGCGGCAAGTCGTTCCAGTTCCTCCGGGTCGGGCAGGAAAGCCTTTTCAGGGCGCAGCTGCAGGAGCCTTACATCGGCACCGAAAGATTCGGGGACGCTGTAAAGCTGCTGGTATGTCGGAGCGACGCAGACTACCTTGTCTCCGGGACAAACCAGGGTATACAGGGCCAGGAAATTCGCCGATATGCCCCCGCTTGTGACGAGGACATTGTCCTTTCCCGCATTTTCGTACAGCCCTGCCAGCAATTCCCGAAGCCGTGGTGTCCCGGGGATAAAACCGTAGGTCAGCCGCGTGGACAGGATTTTTTCAAGTAGCCTTTCCCTTTCGCCGGACAGTTCCAGCAGTTCTTCCACCGTCAGCGAATCCACACAGGTTTCGGCGATGTTGTAGACCGCTTCCATTTCGTGGGTATTCATCCATTCCTCTACGGCGAAGGTCTTGATGTCCATCGTTTTCCCTCCCAGGAATCTCTTTCATGGTTGGAGCATATCTAATCAAGTATGAAATCCCCGATGATTGCGGTCAAGCGCTGGCTGTCCAAGGTTTCAGGTGAACCGCCCCG
>JBNGDE010000039.1:0-11747 GCA_049974925.1 Thermovirgaceae bacterium
CAGGTTCAGGCGCAGCATGACCGCCATGTTCGAGAAGGACCACCCCGCCTTCGACCATGGCATATCTCACGTAAAAAGCGGTAAGGGAAATCTGCCGGGCTTTTGAAAAAGACGGGCCCCTTCGCACATGCTTGCGAGGGGGCCTTTTTATCGGGTTGCGTGGGTTTATGCCGGTTCTGCGGGCGGCTAGAACTTCTTGTAGGCGCTTTTGGAGGCACCGCAGACGGGGCACTTTTCGGGAGCTTCTTCCGTTACGGTGTGGCCGCACACGGGGCAGATGAAAATGGGGCCTACTTCCATATCCTTGCCGGCTTTCGCTGCTTCCTGGGCCTTTTTGTAGAGCTCGGCATGGATTTTTTCGGCCTCATGGGCGTAGGTGAAAGACCTTACGGCTTCCTCTTCGCCCTGGAATTTGGCCGTTTCGAGATACACGGGATACATCTGCTCCACTTCAAAGACTTCACCCATGATGGCTCCGGCGAGGTTGTCGGCCGTCTTTTTGAGGCCGAAGACTCCACCCGCTGTGACGGCATGGTCTCCCACGTCTCCGTCTAAAACGGTGAAGTGGTTGTTGGCATGGACCTGCTCGGCGTAGGCTATGGCCTGAAAGAGCCTGGCTATGTTGGGCATGTTTTCTTTCTTCGCTGTCTCGCTCCAGGTGAGGTAGCGCATGTGCGCCATGGACTCGCCGCCATAGGCGGAACGCAAAAAGTCGGAGGTCATCGCGTTTTTGACTGACATAAAAAATCCCCCTTTCCATTTGTGGTTCTAGTTTGTACTGTTTTTAAATTATATAACGCCAAGGTCTCGGGGCGTCAAGTTTTCCGTCGCCTGGGCTTTGAACAGTCCGGCCATGGGACGACGCTTTGAATACCTTCGTCAAGGTCGGTACTCGGGCACAAGCCCCGGATCTTTCCGGCCTTCGTTATGTCAGGACAAACCGTCAGGGTCTGACCCCGTCGGTTCGTGCTGCAACATGAAATAGGGCCTTCCGCGCGTTTTGCGAAAGGCCCGACTTCCGCCTTTGACGAGGGAATTACTGGATTTCGAAGGCTTTAAGGAGCTTCGCACCTTCGATGATGTCTTTGGTGTAAGGCCGGTCCTGATCCACGAAGGGGACGACTTTCCTGTAAGCATTGTAGAGTTTTTTGGTGGCTCCGGACATGAAAAGATCGTCTTTCATCCGGGCTTTCCTCAGGTCCAGCGCCTGGGCGGAATGCAAGAGCTGGAGCGACGAAATGTTGTAGAGGTTTTCCGTTATCTGTTCCAGCGAGCGCACCGACACCAGGGTGCAGCCGGCGGTGTCTTCGATGTTGCCCGCCAGGGCCGTGGCTCCCAGCTGGGTCGGCGTTGCCAGCATCCTGTTTTCGATATCCATTGCTACGAGGGGCTTCTGGATGGCTCCAAAGGCATGGCCAGGGTTATCCGGACCCGAAAGGAACCTCGAGAGATTGGTGAATTCGGGGTCCTCCAGTCGAATGGTCTGCATGACAAGACGATTGGACATTTGGGCAAGGGCCACCTTGAGACTATCCAGCTCCCTCAAAACGGGAAGGATTTCGAAATTGGAGGTCGGGAAAATAGCGCCCTCGTCGCCTATGAAATAACGGGCGGTCTGGGGATCTCTATCTTTTTCCTTTTTGACGTTCCAGACGACGGCAGGGTTGTCGTCGGTGTGGTTGGCCGCCAGGGTAACGGCGTCTTTGGCCCGCTTCAGGGTTACCTCGACGTTACCGAGGGTATAGGCCATGGAACGGATGGAAAGAGGATCCTGCAGTGCTCTCGTTTCGCTGGGCTTGTAGAGGTAGGACCCCTCCAGGGTCTTGCGGAGTTTCTCCGCCGCTTTCACGTATCCTTCAAAAGGCCTCATTTCGGCGACTTCCTTCATGAAAGGAGCTACGTTGCCATTGTATCCTTCAAGGAAAAGCCCGAATACCGGGTAGGACACGGCGAGATAATGATCTATATCCGAGATTGCCAGGGCCGCCTGGCCAAGGGCAAGGGCGTTGGTGCTAAGGATGGAAAGGAAGTCTTTCCCCACGGGAACCAGGGGCTCTATCCCGAGTTTTTTCATGACTTCGCTCGCAGGGAGCGTCTCTCCCTTGTAGATTACATCCCATTCGCCGACCATCGCCAGACCAATGTGAGAGGAAAGGGTTATGTCGGCCTGACCTACTGTGCCTTTAGACGGAACCAGCGGAGTGATGCCTTCGTTGAGGTATTTCTCGTATATTTCCACTACGTAGGGCTGCACGCCAGGAATGCCTGTCAGAAACTGGTTCAGCCGTACCAGCATCCCTGCCCTGACGACTTCCACCGGCAGGTAGGGTCCTACTCCCGCGCAGTGAGCCCGCAGGGAAATGATGTTGAATTTCCTGGACATGTCGAGGAGTTCTTCCGACAGGACTTTTTTGCCCTCCACGGTCTTGAAAACGGGACGGTCCTTGTTCCAGCCCACGCCCACGGTAAGACCATAAACGGGGATTCCCTCCACGGCTGCCCTTGTCACGGTGTCGTAGCTGCGCGATACCTTTTGCATGGCTTCTTTGGAAATGGAGACTTTTCTCCCCTCTGCCGCGACCCTCGCTATATCCTCGACGGTCAGGTCATTGCCGGTGAGTACCAGGGGTTTTTCCGAAGCATACACCGCCGTCGTGAGCGCAAGAAGTACCGCAACGACAACTGCGAAAGCCAAAAACTTTCTCTGCCTTTGGAACATCGCTCTGCCTCCCCACTTTTTCGTAATTCGCAAAACACTTTCACCCGTTGCCGGGGGGACTTAACCCGGCCAGATGCAACCGCCCTTATTGCAACCTTGAGCACCACCTCCTTGCCGATGAATCAACGATAACAAAACGGTTATGGGCCTTTTCTTGTTGCGGCTCCGGCGGCCCGTGTCTGCCTTCCCCAAGCCATGCCGCACAGCAAGAAAATGCTCGAAGGTCGTCCTTTTTGCGTCACTTGCCTGTGGCAGGGCCCCCACGGAGTTGACGTGAAAAAAGACGTTTTCGTGACGTTCTCCCAGAAAATGCAAGATGCAAGGTATTACATGACCGGGAAGGAGTGGTCGGGTTGCAGATAAGCCTGATAGTTAATGACCGCCGGTATTCCCTTGGAGTGGACCCGTCCCTGCGGCTCGTGGATTTGTTGAGGGATGTTTTGGGATTCACCAGCGTCAAGGAAGGGTGTTCCGAAGGGGAATGCGGAGCCTGCACGGTCCTGATGGACGGCAAGGCCGTCACTTCCTGTACGATCATGGCCTTTCAGGCCGACGGCAGCGAGATCCTCACCGTAGAAGGACTTGAAAACCGCGGTGAGCTGGAGCCGATCGAAAAGGCCTTCATAGAAAACGATGCGGTCCAGTGCGGTTTTTGTACTCCGGGAATGATAATGTCCGCCAAGGCCCTGCTGGACAAAAACAGGAAACCTTCCGAAGAAGACGTGAAAAGAGCCATCGAGGGAAACCTCTGCC
Organism: Thermovirgaceae bacterium; assembly: GCA_049974925.1. Classification (GTDB taxonomy): domain Bacteria; phylum Synergistota; class Synergistia; order Synergistales; family Thermovirgaceae; genus UBA1876. The sequence goes on from JBNGDE010000039.1 coordinate 3,473, forward strand.
GCTGTACCGGCTACATCCCGATCATCAAGTCGATACTGGATGCCGCGGAAAGGATGGGAGAAGATGCGGGCAAGTCGTCCTAGAGACCTTTCCGAACTGAGAAAAATCCTTGGAAGCGGGGAACCGGATCTGAAATTTCTCGCCGGGGGGACTGACCTGGTGGTTCACCTCAACGCGAATCCCGGTGAAGACTGGAACCTTGTGGATCTTACCGGGATAAAAGAACTGAAGCGAATCGCCGTGGAGGGGCCTTTCCTGGAGATCGGGGCCCTGGCTACCTTCCAGGACCTTGAAGACTCCCAACTGGTACGCTCCAAAACGGCAGGCCTTGCCGAAGCCGCCGCCATGGTCGGTTCCTGCCAGATAAGAAACAGGGGAACTTTGGGCGGCAACGTGGCCAATGGATCCGCTGCGGCCGACATTCCACCGGTTCTTTGCGCTCTTAATGCCCTTTTGGTCATTGAAAGCTGCGACGGCAACCAGCGAAGGGTCCGCGCCGAAGAAGCAAACCCCAACGACTTCAAGTCCCTTGCGGCAAGGGGCGAATTCATAAGAAAGTTTCTTGTTCCCCTGGAGGAAAGCGATCTTTCCTTCTTCGACAAGGTGGGAAGCCGAAGAGCCGTTACCATATCGAAACTCAATCTCGCTTTTTCCTGCAAGCTTCAAAGATCTCGCATCGAAAACCCACGCCTTTTTCTGGGAGCCCTGGCTCCATGGCCCGTTCGCGCCGTCGAAGCCGAAAGCCTCTTGACTTCGGTAACTTCAAAGGACCTCGCGGAGACCTCTTTTCTGGATGCCCTCTCAAAAACCGTGGAAAAGACGATCCCCGACAGGGCGTCCATGCCCTATAAACGCCAGGCCGTGAAAGGACTCGGAAGCCATTTGTGGGCGAGACTTTTGGAGGTGATCCTGTGACCAAGGTATTATCACCCGTCAAAAAACCCGAGATTATTGAAAAAAAGGCAGAAAGGGACCTCAAATACGTCGGACGGGACGTAAAGCGGGTCGATATAGAAAGGAAGATAAAAGGCCGTTTCAATTACCTTGCGGACCTGCCCCCCGGGGGGAGTCTCCATGCCCGGCTCATCCTGAGCAAGGTAGCTAACGGAAGGGTTCTGTCGATAGACGATTCGAAAGCCCTCGAAATACCCGGCGTTATAAAGGTTTTCACTCCCGTCGACGATCCGGGCGTAAGGTTCAACAGCCAGGTGTCCATGCCGAATCAGGAGGACTTTCGGGATGAAAGGATTTTTACCGACCGGCCCCTTTTCGTGGGTGATCGTATCGGTGCGGTGCTCGCCACAGACCCAAGGGCCGCGCAGAAGGCTGCCGACCTGGTGAAGGTGGAATACGAAACCTTTGAACCCATTGTCGACCCGGAGCAGGCGCTTTCCTCTTCGCCTCTTCTCGAGGGTCGCCCCCAGATTATAGAGGGCCGTATCTCTTACGGAGACGGCGAAGCCGACGAAAAAGGGCTTGTCGCCGTCGAGTCCGTCGTCAGGACCCCCAAGATCCATCATGCCGCCCTGGAAAACCACATCTGCCTGGCCTACGTGGATTATGACGGAACTCTCACGGTGGAATCGCCCTGCCAGATGATTTTCACCGTCCGCCATATCCTCGCGCAAACCCTTGGTCTGCCACTGAACAAGGTTAGAGTCATCAAGGCCCCTGTCGGTGGTTCTTTCGGCGGCAAACAGGACATCATCCTGGAACCGGCCTGTGCCCTGATGGCAATAGAAGCAGGAAGGCCCGTCAGGCTCGCGATGGACAGGGAGGAAGCCATAATCGCCACACGCACCAGGACCGCAACTATCGGCAAGGTCAAGACCCTGGCCCGCCCAGACGGGACGCTCGTTTTTCGCAGAATGGACATAATCTCTGATGCAGGGGCATATCTGACCGGCGGCCACCGGGTCACCATGGCCATGGGGAAAAAGACGTCGAGGCTGTACAGGATTCCATCCCAGGTTTTCGTCGGCAAAACCACCTACACCAACACCACGCCGAGCGGAGCCTGCCGGGGCTTCGGCTCTCCCCAGATTCACGCTGCCACTGAAATCAACCTGGATTTCCTCGCGAAAAAACTCGGGATGGATCCGGCCCTGCTGCGCCTGAAGAACCTGGTTTACCCCGGCGACCTGGACCCGACGGGCGCTCCTGCCCTCGGGAACGCCCGCGTGAGAGAATGCCTGGAACTGGGCATGGAACGCTTTGACTGGAAGAGACGCTACCGCATGGCGAGTGGAACCGGCCGCTACCGCAGGGGAGTCGGCCTTGCATGCAGCACTCACGGAAACGGCTATTACGGAACCCCTTACCCGGACTTCACCGGCATGAGCCTGCGCCTGTGCGAGGACGGCTCCGCCATATTGAACGCAGGATTTCATGAACTTGGAAACGGAACGCTGACGGCGATGGCCCAAATAGTCGGGGAGATACTGGATATCCCTCCCGAGAGGATATACGTAACCGAGGGAGACACCCAACATTCACCCTTCGACACGGGATGCATCGCAAGTCGCGTCACCTACGTCTGCGGGGCCTGTGCTCTGGAGCTTGCCGAGAAAGTGAAAGACCGTTTCATCAGGCAAATCGGAAGGCTTTACGGGGAAATCCCCGAGGACATCAAATTCGAGAACGGTTATGTTTACATAAAAGGCAAGCCGGCCGGCGACTACGGGACCATGGTCATCGAAATCGCAAACAGGCTGAACGAAGAAGTAGGCGATTTCCTCACCTACACGCCCGAGGCGAACCCCGCGTCCTATGGCGTCCATTTCGCGGAGGTCGAGGTGGACACCTTTACGGGCCTCGTCAGGGTGACCGACTTTCTGGCGGCCCACGATGTGGGGAAAGCCATAAACCCCAGGATGGTCAAAGGCCAGATCTACGGCGGGGTGCAGATGGGAATCGGTATGGCCCTCACCGAAGAGATGCTTTACGACCCTTCGGGACGTCCCAAAAATGCATCACTGGGCAGGTACCACCTTGTCAACGCCCCGGACATGCCTGACGTCGATATCATCCTCGTCGAGAAAAACGAGCCGGGCGGACCTTTCGGCGGGAAAAGCATAGGAGAGATCAGTACGGTGCCCACCGCGGCGGCCGTGGTCAACGCCATAAACAGGGCACTGGACACGCAACTGACGCACCTGCCTCTTACTCCTGAAAGGATTCTGGACGCACTGTCGATTTGTGTTTAAAAGCAACTTTTTGAAGGGGGGAATCGTCTTGAGTAACAGCAAAGCCAAATCAGGGGCGGAGAAAGGGTTCAGGTTTCCCAACGGCATAGTGATCCTTTTTTGGATCATCGTTTTCGTGGCCGTCCTGACTTACATCGTGCCGGCGGGGGAATTCGAAAGGGTAATGATCAACGGGCGCAGCGTGGTAGATCCTGACAGCTTCCATTATGTTCAACAGACGCCCGTAAAGGTCTTCGATATCTTCAAGGCCATACCGCTGGGCATGAACAACGCAGGAGCTCTCATTTTCATGATCCTCACCATTGGGGCGGCGATCCAGCTTTTTGACAGCACCGGGGCAATCAAGGCGGCGATTTTCAAGCTTATGGATACCATAGGGGAAGAGCGCAAGGGATGGGTAATAGCGGCGATCATGGCCTTTTTCGCCGCCCTCGGCGGTTTCCCGGGGATGCTGGAAGCCGCCATCCCTTTCGCCCCGCTTTGCGTGGGCATAGCCCTGAGCCTTGGATACGACCCGCTAGTGGGAATAGCCATACCTCTCGTGTCTATTGTCGTGGGATGGACGGCCGGGCCTTCAAACCCCTGGACGGTGGGCATAGGACATAACCTGGCCGAACTGCCCATGTTTTCGGGTTTCGGATACAGGCTTGTGATCTGGGCAGCCCTCCTGGTTTTGAGCATTCTCTTCGTCGTGAGATACTGCAAAAAGATAGAAAAGGACCCTTCTTCAAGCATCGTTGCCGATATCGATTTTTCGCACCTTGAAAGCAACGTCCTTCACGAAAGGATCCCCTTCACGAAAAAGCACATGCTGATCCTTTTGACCTTCGCCGCCACCATAGGATTTATCCTTTTCGGAACTTTCAACTGGAAATGGGGCCTGTTCGAGATGTCCGGCACCTACATCATAGGAGCCATCATCGGAGGGATCATCGCGGGATACAACAGCAACAAGATAGCCGAGACGCTACTGGAGGGAGGAAAGGCTATCTTCATTGGTGTCGTCGCCGTGGGCATGGCCAGGGGCATAAACGTTATCATGGATCAGGGCAACATAACGGACACCCTGGTAAGGACCATCGCCATGCCCCTTTCGGGACTGCCGGAAAGCATTACGTCCGTCGGGATGTTCATCGTCCAGAGCATAATCAACTTTTTCATACCCTCAGGAAGCGGGCAGGCCATGGTCACGCTGCCGGTCATCATTCCCGTGGCCGACATCATCGAGCTCAACCGGCAGATAGCCATTCTCGCTTTCCAGTTCGGGGACGGTCTTTCCAACCTTTGCTATCCCACCGTGGGAGCGCTGGTGGCCTTCTTGTTGTACACGAAGGTCCCCTTCAACAAGTGGCTGAGGTTCATCATGCCCTTTATGCTGCTTTCCTGGGCTGCGGCCGCGGTTTTCCTGTTTATCGCCGCTGCTATCGGCTACGGCCCCTTCTAGAAAGGAAACAGCCTCCTTTAAACAAGGCCCGTCCTGCGCAGGCGGGCCTTGTTGCTTTTACCAGTAACTTTTGCGACGTTATTGAGTGAAGGACTCCCGCAATTTTGTGACTTTCTCCGCCATGAAATCTATGCCCATGGCTTCGTAGAGCTTCCCGGCCTCGCCAAAATAATCCGTCCCTTGCTCCGAGAGATAAGCCCTTAATTCGTCGGATTCAATCTTCCTTCTTTTCATCATCCCTTTGACGAGAAGCTGCAGTGCGAGCCAATATCTTTTATTCAACTTGCAGCAGAGGTCGTCAGCTTTTTTAAGATATTCCAAAGCCTGCCGCTCGTCATTTTCGGTCAGGGACAACATGGCCTTTATGCTGAAAACAACGGAATTTCCCCTCCACCATTTACGTTCCTCCATGAAGTCAAGAGCTTTGCTGACATGTATTTTTGCCAGTTGTAGTTCGCCCATATCGAAATAAACATGAGCCAGGTTGCTGTGGAAACTGAAACTGCCCCTGTGGATACCCCTGGATTCGCAATTTTCAAGGCATTCTGTAAAATGCTCCAGGGCACCGTCGAAAAAGCCCCGCTTATGGCAGATTTCGCCCTTGTATTTTCGGGCCGCTTCTTTCTGAAGGGTAAATTGCCCTCCCGTGGCTTCCATATCTTCAAAACACTTTCTCGACACGTCAAAATATTCCAGGGCCCTGTCGAATTTTCCCGTAAAGGTGGAAGCCAGACCCTTGAACCTTAAAGCCGCTCCACAGGCCGCCTCGTCAAAACAGCTTTCCGCGGCACGCAGGTATTTGTCCGAAACAAAATCCAGGTTTTGTCCTTCCTCGGTCTGGATGAAAAGGTAACAGAGGTTCTGAAGACTCTTGAGCTCCAGGCTTTGCTCTTTTTTCAGAGTAGCCCATTGCAGGGAGCTTTTGAGGAAATTGCCGCCTCGCTCGTGATCTCCCCACCACACCAGGTATCCGCCCAGAAGCGTACGGTAGGTCATTTCCAGTTTCCTGTAATCATCGGTTTCCCCAAACTTGTCCCTCACTTTTCCAAGAAGCTCTTTCGCCTCAAGGAAACGCCTCTTCGTTTCGCCGATTTCCTCAAAAGCCGCCGAACTTCGACGCAACGTGTCGTCATCCAGAAGAGGGAACAGCTCGTAGTTGAGTCTTGTCTGAAAATCGAGCCTCTTCAGGGAAAAATACAATTCGTCCAATATCATACCAGCCCTGCGACAGTGAAAAATGATCCTTGAGTCTTCGAAATCTTTCCAAAGGTCCCTGTTGCTGTCGGCCTTGAGGATGCCCGCAAGCCTCTGGTGAAGCGTCCGCCTTTTGGCCTCCGAGAGGGAGCCGTACACGTGCTCTTTCACTTTCGAGTGCCTGAATCCCAAAAAAAGAGGACCGCAGGGTTCAGGAGAAAATTCCCTTATAATGCCTTTCCGGCAAAGGCTTTCTGCAGTCTCGGCCAAACTTTCCGCACTGCAGTCGCAAATATTCACGAGAAGATCCCAGCCCGCCTCGTTCAGAAAAACTGACATACATTCCAGTATCTGCCTTTCCCTGTCGTCAAGACCCGCCAGGGTTCTCTCGACGGCTTCCCTGACGTTGTCCGGTATGTCCTCTATCGGCTTTCCCTGCCTGATGAGATCCACGTAGCTTTTCAGGTAAAGCGGGAGCCCGCCGCTGTACTCGTAAAGCTTCCGTATGGTTTGATCGGTCAGTCGTTCGTCCTCCAGGGCTTCCCGGCAGAATCGACCCACATTTGTCATATCGAAGCTTTCAAGACTGATGGCCCTGTATTCTATGAGCCCCATCGCAGCGAATGATTTCAAGGCTTTCGTGATTTTGGGATCCATATCGGGCCTGGATGTTATGAAAATCTCGACAGCACCCGGGTTCCCACCCAGAAAACTCTCCAGCACTTTCAGGGACGCATCGTCGAACCACTGCAGGTCTTCCAGAACAATGCGGATATACCATCTTTTTGACAGGATCCGGAACAACTCGGCCAGCATACGGCCGGTCTTCGAAGAGCTCGCCGATTCAAAGGAGACTTCCAGGTTGAGCGCCGGGAAGGCCTCTCCTAAAACCATCTTCACCCTCTCGGGTAAAGCCCTGGAAAAACTCCCGATGTCGATTTTCGCGGCCAGGTTTTTCGCAAGGTCGTTAAAAGGGAAAAGAGTCAATTCCCTTCCCTCTTCCATGGTCCTGCCATAAAGTATGACCCCGTCGCTTTCATCCTCGAGGTATTTTTCGACCAGACGGCTTTTGCCGACCCCCGCTTCTCCTGTCACCAAAAGACAGCGCGCCGCTTCGGAAGGCCCCTGGAAAAAGGAGGCGATTTCGCTCAATTCCCTCTTCCTGCCGTAAAACCAGTCTGCACCGCAGGTTCTTCTCAACCCTTCCTCACGGGAGTCGCTTTCGGAAAGGGAACCGTAATCTTTAACGAAGTCTTTATAAACGCCTGTTACCAGGTTTCCGGGAACAGTACCAAGTTCTTTTTTCAAATTAAACTCCAGCTCGCGGAAGAGCTCCCTGACCTTGTTTTCTTTATTCTCCCTTCCACAGGCGATCATCAAAAGGCGGCAGGCATCTTCGTCAAGCCTGTTCCTCGCGTAATAAGCCTGTATCAAACTCATGCCGTCTTCGTAAAAGCCCTTTTCGTACAACCCTTCCACCTTTTTCTTCACGGCGCGGGCAGCCCGTTCCTCGTATATGTACCTCGTCTGCTGCAGCCAATCATCGTAGACGGGACAGTCTTTGACATGCAAGCCTTCGAGAAAGGGATGTACGAAATCCATGCATTGCCCGACACTCATCGCTTCAATATTGTCGAGCTTTCCCAGGTCTGTTTCGATTTTGTCGCCGGATGTGAGGGCAATCCACTGTCTGTCGGAAAGGACAAGGGTGTCGGGAAGGGTTTTTTTCAGCAGGTACAAGGTATTGCGGAGGTTCTTTTGAGCCGCCTTCTCATTTCTTTCACTCCAGAGCAAGCCTGCTGCCTTCTCCCTTGAAACCCTTCTTTCCACCAAAAGGTAACAGAAGAGGGCCAAAGTCTTGCGTGAAGGGAATAAAACTTCCTCATCTCCGTAAAAAAAAGCGGGTGGTCCGAACAACCTGGCTACAAGCATTCAATACCCCTTGTAAAATTCCTTTATGCTATTGTAGGTTATCCGGACCACTATGTGGTAATCCTTTCTTTTCTTATGAGCCAAACCGTTGCCACGGGACTGAATCCCGGTAAAAAACACAATTTCAGACGATAGGGTATCCTGCTTCCTTCCAGGCGGAGACCCCGCCTTTGAGAGCCTTGACGTTTTCGAAGCCCTTTTTCTTCCAGGATTCCGCCAAACTGGCGGAGCTGTGTTCAGCCGGTCAGGCGCAATAGAAGACAATTTCCTGGTTCTTGTCGAGCCCATCTTCCTTCGCCTTGAGTTCCCCTAAAGAAATGGCCCCTCCAGATGTACCTCCCTGAACCTGTCTTCAGAATCATAGGCGCACACAAGCATGACTTCCCCCGACTGTACTTTATCGAAAATATCCTGCGGGGTAACTCTTTCTACAGCCATATGACATCGATCAAGCCCTTAAACTGCTGTAAAAAGGTCGTCTGAAAAAGGCGGCGGACGG
>JBNGDE010000040.1:0-11472 GCA_049974925.1 Thermovirgaceae bacterium
GGATGAGGTGGCCCGCCGACCCTCGGGTACGGTCGCTTGAGGCCGGGCGCAAGCCCGGTCCCAGAGAAATGGCCGCATAACACAGAACCCGGCTTAGAGGGTGCTCTCTTCCAGCCTCTCGAAATTTTCCCTTTTCTTCATAGTTTCCTTTATTGCTTCCACACTTTATCTGCAAAAAGAATTCATGACTAATGGCCTATGTACATGCGCAAAAAATAGGCCCTTGGTCCTTTATTTGTCGATTAAATGGTGATAGAGTGGAGCAAGGTGGCAGAACAGGGCATAAAGTGGGAGGAAAATCCCATGCTGGTGGGAACCTATGAACACAAGATGGATGCAAAGGGTCGTGTCGTTTTGCCGTCCCGGTTTCGGGAAGAACTGGGCGAAGGCGCCATTGCGACGATCGGAATCGACCGCTGCGTTGCCATTTATTCTGCCAGAGACTGGGACAATATCCTCGAGAAGCTGCAGAGGCTGCCTTTCTCAAAGGGGAAAACCCGTGATTTTACAAGATTGCTCCTTGCAATGGCCCATGAGATTCAGTTCGACTCTTCGGGTCGAGCCCTGATTCCACCTCATCTCAGAAATCATGGGGCGCTCTTTCAGGATATCAGTGTCGTGGGCGTCGGAGACCACGTGGAACTCTGGAACAAGGAGACATGGAATTCCTACGTGGAAGAAGTCCAGCGCGACCTTCCAGAGATCGCGGAGGAGGTCGAGGGATTGTGATCGACCACATTCCGGTTCTGGTCAATGAAGTTTGTGACGTTTTGTCCCATGCACATCGTCTCGAGAGAATCGTGGACGCGACCCTCGGTCTTGGCGGTTATTCCGAGGCGTTTCTCAAGCGATGGGAAAGCGTGAGAATTTTGGGAATCGACAGGGACGAACAGGCCCTCATCGAAGCCAGAAAAAGGCTTTTGATCTATGAGCCGAGAATCCGTTTCCGACAGGGAAATTTCAGATATCTCGATCAAATCCTTGAAGAAGAAGACTGGCAGGGGCCTGATGCCGTCGTTTTCGATCTTGGTGTTTCCAACCTTCAGCTTTCGATCCCCGAAAGAGGGTTTTCCTTTGACCTCGACGGACCACTTGACATGCGAATGGGAAACGGTGCCAACGGCCTTTCCTCTTCCGTCACGGCTGAGGAACTGGTAAATACCTGGTCTATTGAAGATCTGGCGAAAATATTCCGAATCTACGGCGAGGAAAGATTTTCTCTGAAAATCGCCCGGGGAATCGTGAAACACCGCGAGAAAAACGGTCCCATCACCAGCACCCAGGAACTGGTCAACGTCATCCGCCGGACGATCCCTGCGCCAGTACAACGCAAAATGGGGAGGAATCCGGCAAGGAAAGTATTCCAGGCGCTGCGTATCGCCGTAAACGATGAACTCCAGGCTCTCGAAGAAGCACTCAATAATTGCAGGAAGACGGCAAGACCGGGAATGGTCACTGTCTTCGTCAGTTACCATTCCCTGGAAGATCGCATCGTGAAGCACAGTCTTCGCGACTGGTACGCCGCAGGTTTGGGCAACTTTATTCATCGTGGGGGCGTCAAACCCACTGAAGAGGAAATCGCTGCGAACAAAAAGGCCCGCAGCGCCCGGCTTCGGGCCTTTTTGTTCGCAACTCCGTAAAAGGGAAAGGCGAGGCGAGGCGAAGAACATGTCGGCTGATATGACCTTTCAAACAATTCAGCACCAGAGACGGACAAAAGCGAAGACGGGCGTCCCCATTTGCCTTGGTGCCTGTATAATACTTACGTTCCTGTTGACTGGTCTCGTAGGGTTGAGACTGTATTCCCTTTCGCTTGAATACCGGTTGGCCCACCTGCAACAGCAAATCGTCTCCCGCGAGGATGTACAGGACAGGCTGCGACAGGAACTTGCACGCCTGGTCAGCCCGTCTCGCGTCTTCGCCAAGGCAACGAACAATCTCGGTATGTCAAGCAGTCCCCGGGTCGCTGTAGTCCGTGTCAAGACAGGTAGTGAGCCCATGCTAGCCAGGGCAAAAGGCGCCAAGGATGAAAATACGCCTGCAGACGGGGAAGGATCCATGCTCGAGGAGATCATGAACCTTTTGACCAGAAAAGCCTCAGCGCGGCAATAGTCTCAAAACTCCCCGGAGAGGACTTGCGATGTACCATGCGACGATTCCCTGGAATGTACTGGATTTTTTTGCTCCTGTGCTTTTTTGTCTTCTTTTACCGGTTGTACAACCTGCATTTTCAGCCCGACCGGAGGGTTGTCTCGCAGGCGAGAACACAATATTGGGCGCGTATTACCCTCAGCACAACGAGAGGTGTCATCGAGGATACCAACGGAAATCCTCTCGCTCTTTCCACACCTGCAAGGACTTTTTTCGTCGACCCGGCCTTCTGGGATCCATCCAATGCCGGGGCCCTGAAACCCTACGTTTCTGAACATACCTATGAGAAACTCCTGACCGATCTGCCCGGAAGGTACTTTTCCGTGGCACGCAAGATTGACACAAGAGAAGCCGAAGAGATCCTCCGCCTTCGCATCCCTGGACTCTTTCACGTCAGGGAAACCCGCCGGACCTACCCTCAAGGAAGGACCCTTTCACATGTGCTCGGGTTCTGTGACATAGACGACAACGGTTTAGCGGGACTCGAGCTTTTCTGGAATCACCTGCTTTATTCTCCCCCACAGAGCCGGGTATTCGCCGAAGACGCCGGCGGGGGCATCGTCGATATCTCACCCGGCGGAAACCTTGATTCGACAACGCAAACCGGAATGCTTCGATTGACCATTGATTCCCGCTTCCAGCACATCATCGAAAAATATATGACGCAAGCCGTAACGGAAAACAAGGCAGAATGGGGTGCCGCGGTCATGGTTTCCCCCGAAACTGGTGAAGTACAGGCGATGTGCAGCATTCCTGATTTCAATCCGAACATACGGGAAACCCTCGCCTCACCTGATGCACTGTTGAACAACGCCATCGGGAGAGTTTATGAACCCGGATCGACACTAAAACCGGTCATTGCGGGAATCGCCCTGTCAAACGGAAACACCGATTCTCATGAACGTTTCGAATGCCGGGGGAAAATCCGGATAGCCGACACGATCATGCACGACATCTCCGTTCACGGCAAGCTCGTGTTTCCGGAACTTCTCATCAAATCCTGCAACGTCGGCATGGCCATCATCGGTGACAGAATGGATCCGCGCACGACCTACGGTTTTTTACAACAGTGGGGGTTCGGTTCGGAAACGGGAATCGGCCTTCCCGGTGAGGAGAGCGGTCTTTTGAACACGCCGGACCGTTGGCGTGGATCCGTGCCTGCGAATATTGCAATCGGCCAGGGACTCGGGGTCACTCCACTGCAAATGGCCATGGCCTTATCCGCCGTGGTCAACGGAGGACGCCTTCTCAAACCTTACATTGTGCGGGAAGCTTTGTCCCCGGAGGGTATCCCGGTTTATCTGGGAAAACCTGAAACCCTTTTTACGGTGCTGTCGGACGAGACCTCCGCCTACCTCAAGGAAGTGCTCGAAAAGGTCGTCGCGGAAGGAACCGGACGTACGGTATTTATGGGCACACCCCGAATAGGCGGCAAGACGGGCACCGCCCAGGTCGCAAAGGGTGGAATATACCTTGAAAACACCTATGTTTCTTCCTTCGCGGGCTTCTGGCCTGTGGAGCGGCCCAGGCACCTCTTGTTCATTGTAATCGGACATCCCAGGGGCGGAGAATACCTGGGGGGAAGGGTCGCCGCACCTGCCTTTAGGAAGATCGTCGAAGATGTGTTAAAAATAACCTCGTGAAAAAAGATCTGTACTGGCACGTCGGTTGAGATTCAGCCGGAAAAAGGCCTGAACGATAACATGGAACATGGAGGAAATCATCGAGATGAAACTGGTTCACGTCATCTCCCGACTCGAGAACTTATCTGATGAAGTGACGCTTGTTCCTCCAGCGGGAGTTGAAGCAGAAAAATGCCTCGCAATCGATGTCCATGACTGCACTCATGATACACGGGAAATCGCAGGACAAAGTCTTTTTGCTTGTATTCCGGGAAACCGTTTCGACGGACATGACTTCGCTGCGGAAGCCGTCAGAAAGGGCGCCGTCGCCCTTCTGTGCGAAAGAGTGCTTCCTGACCCTGGAGTCCCGCAGATCCTCGTAAAAAAGGTGAGACCCCTCCTCGGTGGGCTCGCGGCATCAATACACGGAACCCCCTCTGATTCAATGATAATGATCGCCGTCACCGGGACAAACGGGAAGACGACGACGACCCATATGATCCGTAGTATACTCGAGGAAAAGGGACAGAAGACCGGAATGATCGGCACCATCGTCTACGATACGGGCGAAGGTCCCCGGGAAGCAGACAGGACAACACCGGAATCTACGGATATCCAGAGAATGCTTGCCGCCATGCTTCAAAACGGCTGCCGTGCCTGCGTCATGGAAGCCTCTTCACATGGCCTTGTTCTCGGGCGCTTGTCAGGGTGCCGGTTCGATGCGGCGATATTCACCAACCTGACCGAAGAACACCTTGATTTTCATGGAAACATGGAGCAATACCTTTCGGCGAAATCCCTGCTCTTTTCCGATTATGCAAAAGATGCAGAATCCCTCGCCGTGATCAACGCCGATGACCCCTGCGGAGAGCGCATCGCCGATTCCGCGGCGGGCAGGACCGTCTTTTACGGACTTGAAAGTCCTCATACAGGAAAGGGCATGTGCGTAAAGGGCTCCATTGCATCCATGGACCTGTCAGGGTCGACAATGGGAATCAGCTTCAAGGAAACAACAAAAATTTCTGAATTCACCCTGAGGATCCCGCTGATCGGCCGCTATAATCTCTATAACGCACTCGCGTCAGCTACTTTCGCGCTCGCTTTTGGGATTGACCCTGAAACAGTCAGGAAAGGACTTTCCTCAATAAAAAGGGTACCAGGCCGACTTGAAAGGTGGAAATTCAACGGCGGGCCTTCGGTCATCGTCGATTATGCCCATACTCCTGATGCCCTGCTAAATGTCCTGAGCGCCGTCAGGGAAATCTCCAGGGGCCGGGTTTGGCTCGTTTTCGGCCTTGGAGGGGAGCGATATAAGGCAAACCGGCCTGTTATGGGGAAAATTGCCGCCCAAGGCGCTGATGAGCTGGTGATCACCATGGATAACCCAAGGGGGGAAGACCCCCTTGAAATCGCCGAAGCCATAAAATCAGGAGCCATCATGGGCGGCTGTCGTTCTCCCAGGATTGTGATCAACCGCAAGGAAGCCGTTTTTTACGCTCTCGACAAAGCTGATGCTGATGACATCGTCCTCGTTACAGGAAAGGGCCCCGAGCGACACATCATCATCGGCGAACACCGCATTCCTTATAATGATGCGGAAACGATCGAAGAATGGGCCCGCCTAAGGGGGAAAAGCCGGTGCTGAATTCCAGGTACATAACCCTTTCGGAGGCAGCTGTTATCACGGGCGGCAGCCTTTTGGGAAAGGACAGGCCGATAGGCCCGGCACTCAGGACCGACAGTCGTAAGATAGGAAAGGGAGACGGATTTATCGCTTTGCCCGGCGGAAAAACCGACGGGCACGCTTTTATCGACGACGCAATCTCCAAGGGAGCTTCCTATATTATCATGGAGGGCAAATTCCCCGAAGCATCTCGTTTCGCATCCCGTTTCGCCTCCCGAGACACGGTTTCTTTCCTCATTGTAGACGACACTTCCGCCGCCCTCAGAGACATGGCTGCCCACGTGTTTTGGAGGAAATCTTCACTTCGAGAAGTCATAGCGGTGACAGGTACCGCCGGGAAAACCACAACCCGGGAATGCATTTTTGCAGTCCTGCGGAATGGATACAGGGTACACGCCGCAAGGGAAAGTTACAACACCTGGATCGGTTGCGCCCTGACAATCCTTGAAATGCCACTTGAGACGGAGATCCTGATACTCGAAATGGGAACCAATCACCCTGGTGAGATTCCGGAGATAGCTGCCAGTTATCCTCCGACAATGGCCGTTATTACGGCAGTCGGCCCCGGACATCTGGAGGGCCTTTCGGATGTCACCGGTGTCCTCGAGGAGAAAATGGGGATCACTGGTTCTCCAGGGTTGAAATGCCTGTTTTTCAACGGGGATGTGGAAATCCTCGAAACGCGAGTCAGGTTGATAAAAAACCCTGTCAATTGCGTTCCCGTGGGTTTTTGCAAGGGGACATACCTCCTGAAAGACCTCGGGTTTTCTTTCACGGAAGACACTATCAGGACGGGCGTGGAGATTGCCGTCCCAGAGAAGACCCGCCGTTTCTCATCATCCTTGTTCGGACCCCAGCATGCTTACGCTTTCGCTTTCGCTGTTGCAATCGGAGACATTCTCGGCATCGAGGACGAGAAGATGCAAAAAGCACTTGAAACGGTCAAACCCTTCCCTGGAAGAGGGGTCGTGAGAAAATCCTCATCAGGGATCTGGTGCATCGATGAAACCTACAACGCCAACCCCCTCTCCATGCGACAGGCTCTCATGAACCTTTCGGCACTGCCTCGGGAGGGGAGAAAATTTGCCGTTCTCGGAGGAATGAAAGAACTTGGAGATCATACTCACGAGTGGCATCGCGAAATCCTCAAAGCTGCCAGGAACCTCGATTTTGACGGGGTCCTTCTCCTGGGACAGGAGTGGACGGAAGCACTCAGTCACGTAAAAGACTCCGGGAAAATCCGGCATTATCAGAACATCTCCGCGGTATCGTCAACACTGGATAAAGTTCTTTCAACAGGGGATATATTGTTGCTGAAAGGTTCTCGCGCCTACGGGCTCGAAAAAATCCTGGTGGAAACCAGGTGCCTCCAATGATCAATGTCGGCCATTGGTTCATCTTCCCGGGCCTCGTCGTTTTCGCGGCAAGCATCATCCTGCAGGGTGCATGGATCAGGTATTGCAGGTCGAAGGACTTGTCCCAGATCCTGAAAGTTTATGGACCTGCCCGGCACGTGACGGAAAAAAGCGGAACACCCTCAATGGGAGGGCTGGTCTTTTTGGCTGTGGCCGTGTTTCTTGCTGCAATATGGGCTTTGACGGGAGAATACAGCATCGGCGGTCTTTTGTTGGTCTGGGGGTTCCCTCTGACCGCCGCGGCAATCGGCCTGCTTGATGATGCACTGAAGCTTTGCAGGGACTCCAGCGAAGGTCTTTCGAGTCTCCAGAAGCTCGGCCTGCAGGTACTGCTTTCAATCCCCTGGGTTATCGTCTTTTCCAGGATGCACGGCCTGATGCTGTGGCCCGGCTGGGACATGGGAGGCCCTGTCTCATGGCTTCTTCTTTTGTTTCTTCTCGTCGGGGGAATGAACGCGGTGAACATCACTGACGGACTTGACGGGCTGGCAGCGGGGTGCTGTGCGCTTTCTTTCGCAGGAATGCTTTTTTGGCTCCGTCCGGTCGGGGCTTCGGGGGCGGCATGTGTTACGGCCCTCGCCCTTGCCGCCGGGTTCCTCTGGCATAACGCCCATCCCGCCCGGGTTTTTATGGGTGATGTAGGTTCCCATTTTCTCGGGGGAATCCTCGTAGCCCTCTGTATTCTCTCGGAACAGTCCCTGCTGATTGTTCCCTTCGGTTTCATCATGGGTATCGAGGCCTTTTCGGTCCTTATTCAGATCTTTGCGATACGATGCCTGGGGAAACGGGTCTTCAAAATGAGCCCAGTCCATCATCACTTCGAGCTGGCGGGGTGGAGCGAGACTCAGGTTGTAACACGTTTCTGGCTCATTCATGCAGTCGGCATGGCCACTATTGTGGGAAGCCTGTACCTTTTTTTCAAAACTTTCTGCTGAGGTGTGAAAGACATGTCTTTTGACAGGAAAGTTTTGGCGGGGAAAAATATAACAATTGTCGGAGCAGGCGTCAGCGGGAAAGCCTTGGTCGCTCTTGCAGCCGATTTGGGAGCAAAAGTCTTCGTGACGGACATGGGGCCGGTGAGCTCAAAGACACGCCGTTTTTTGGAGCACCGTGGCGTTGCCTTCGAAGAAAAAGGCCATACACGCAAGGCTCTTGAATGTGACGCCCTGATTCTGAGTTCCGGAATTCCTCCTTCCGCAAAACCGGTTGTCGAGGCTGAAAAAAGATCAATCCCTGTCATCGGAGAACTTGATTTTGTAGCCGATCATCTGAAGGGGCGGATTATCGGGGTCACCGGCAGTAACGGGAAAACGACAACCACGGCCCTGACGGGACACATCCTCGCTGACGGTGGTTTCAAAACGGCCGTCGCCGGCAACATCGGCAACCCTCTGGCCGAATGCGCTTTCGGGGAATATGACTGGATCGTGGCAGAACTCAGCAGTTTTCAGCTTTATTGGGCACGGGATTTCGAAATAGACCTCGCCGTCTTGACGAACATTGCCCCCGACCACCTTGATTGGCACGGTTCCTTTGATGACTACATCGCCACAAAAATGAAGGTCTTCACCTTCGCCCGCCGAGGAAGCCCCGGAATCTGCCAGGCCGTTGATGTTGCGGGTGTTTTGAGGGCTTCCTATTCCCGCGCCCTCAAAATCCTTTCCCTGAGGAAGGACGATGGTAGCAGCACCCATGGCGGCAGGGACGGGATTTCCCTTTCGGAAGAAAAGTGCCTGCTTTTTCGAAATGGACGTCCTATCTTCCTTTTTTCTTGCAAGGATGTTCCGCTTGTTGGTACCCACAACATCGAAAACGCAGCGATGGCTTCGGCAGCAGCTGCATTGGCAGGCGCGGGAAGCACCGGGATCGCGAAATCGATTGCCGCTTTTAAACCCCTCCCTCACAGGTGTGAGAAAGTCGCGACCATTAATGGTATCACCTATGTAGACGATTCGAAAGGGACGAACGTGGCGGCCGCATCGGCGGCCCTCGATTCGATAAAGGGACCGATTGTGGTCATCCTGGGGGGCAAAGGCAAGGGGGAAGATTACGGCCCCCTGGCTGACGCCGTTGTCCGAAATGCACAAGGGGCAGTCTTGATCGGGGAAGAAAAGGACCGAATAGCATCCTCTTTGCTGGCACAGGGCTACAAGTCCTTTTCCAGGGCAACGACAATGGAGGACGCCGTCAAGGCGGCACGCAACATGGCCTCGCCGAACGGGACGGTTCTCCTCTCACCGGCCTGCACGAGCTGGGACATGTACGAAAATTACAAGGCACGGGGAGAACACTTCCGGCAAATCGTAGGAAGCCTGGGTGGAAGATCTTCATGAAGCAGCCGGGAAACAGTCAAAACCCTGAAGCTTTCACCGAACAAAAGGATTTTTCCGGAAGCGGAAAGGGATCTGTTTTCTTCCTGTGGGCGGTACCACTCCTTTTGAGCGCCTTCGGTATCGTCATGATCACCTCTGGCACGACGAACCTTTCCGTTTCACGGTGGGATACGCCCTTCGTCTACGGAATGAGGCAGACCAGATGGCTTCTTTTGGGTTTCACGGCAATGGTCGCCTGTTATTGTATTCCCCTCGGGCTTTGGAAAAAAATTTCCGGCCTTGCCTGGTTCATCGGCGTCACCCTGATGGTTCTGACCCTTGTCCCGGGTTTTTCCAACGCCTCGGGAGGATCCGCCCGGTGGATTGATCTCGGGCCAGTCTCCCTCCAGGCGTCGGAAGTGCTCTTTCTTACCGTCATCATCCATGGGGCAAAAAAACTTCATAGGTCGGACCTTTCGCCGCTTTACGCGTTTTTCCAGATCCTCCTGATCTTTTTCGTTTCCTCCTGGCCCTTCGCGTTTCAGCCCGATTTCGGCAGCGCCATTCTTCTTTTCGCACTCCTTATGGGCCTCTATATAGAACGTTACGGCTGGAAGTATCCCCTTCTTTTCGGCAGCGCTGTGACAGTAACCGTTTTCCTGCCTCTGCTCGTCACAAGCACCTACCGCATGGCACGTATAAAGGCTTTTCTCGATCCATGGCAAGACCCGCTCGGAGACGGCTTTCAGATCATCCAGGGATTCATCGCCTTCGCAAAGGGAGGTGTCTGGGGAGTCGGGCTCGGACAGGGTCTCCAAAAGCTGAAATACCTGCCAGCAGTTCATACCGATTTCATTTTTGCAGCCATCGGTGAAGAACTTGGTTTCGTCGGGACAGCCTCGATCCTTGCCATGTTTTTCCTTTGGTTTTTCACGCTGATGCTGACCTACAGAAAATTGCGCGGGACCTTCGCAGGAACGGTTTTTTGGGGAGTATCCCTTTCTATCGCCCTTGCTCTTTTTATCAATCTCGGCGGCGTCATGAAACTTCTGCCGCTAACGGGGGTCCCGCTTCCTTTTCTCAGCTACGGTGGAAGCGCTCTCGTCACTCTATGGGCGAAAATCGGCATTATCTTGAGGACTGTCAGGGATGGAACAAATGAAAGCACGCCATAAGAACGCTCAAGAAAGGAAAATAGCCATCGCCGCCGGAGGGACAGGAGGACACATCGTTCCCGCTGTCGCATTCGCCCAGTGGGTCAACCGGCATCATGAAAGAACGGAAATTCGTTTCTATTGCGGTTCACGCCCTCTTGAGAACGAAATTTACTTCTCCTTGGGAATCGCCCCAAAGGTTCTGCCTATTGACGGCTCGCCTCTTTCAGGTACCATATTTCGCCGGTTTGCTCGTTCTACCGGGCTTTTTGTCTCGACACTTGCCTGTCTGTCGGATTTTGTTTTCTGGAAACCCGATGCCTGCCTTCTTTTTGGCGGCTACGCGTCTTTACCGGCGCTTCTGGCGGCACGGATACTGGGGATTTCGGTACACGTGCACGAACAGAATGCCGTGGCAGGGAAGGTCACCCGGCTCGCCGCAAACTGGGGGGCGCGGGTATTTTCCGGATGGAGCACATGTAGGGGACTTGAGGCCGGGTCTTTCCGCCATACGGGAATCCCTACGAGGTTTTTCAGGCATTTGCCCCCGGAGGACGCATGGCTTAAACTCGACTGTAAAGGGAAACCGCCGGACGGCCCGAAGGTTCTCGTGCTCGGAGGATCACTTGCAAGCAGCGCGATCGGTGCTATCACGCGAAAACTGGCTGAATTGCCGCAATTGCGCAGCTGGGTTTTTCTTGTTCTTGGTCGTGAGCAGGAAACAAAAAGAGTGGCCAATGTCATTTTCGTTTCAAGAACGTGGGACATGAGTCCATTATATTCTCTTGCAGATTGTGCAATATCCAGGGGGGGAGCTTCGACACTCGCTGAACTGGCCTTGTTCGGAATCCCCTCGATTGTTGTGCCTTGGAAGGAAGCCACAGACAATCACCAGAAAGAAAACGCAAAAGTCTTCGCCGAAACAGGTTACGGAGACATGTGGGACGGAGAGGTCGACGACCTTGAAACTCTGGCGGAACGCCTTCAAAAGCTGCCCGCCCTCCGGTCATGGAAATCGCCAGAAGAACTTAAACAGGAATCATCGCGTGTCGGAGAAGCTATATGGAACGGGGTTTTTTCCTGAAGGGAGATGTTGCCGTTGAATCAGCCGGCTTATGATTTCGAAGGATTCCG